>NZ_AXCZ01000238.1 GCF_000767165.1 Cellulomonas bogoriensis 69B4 = DSM 16987 | reverse complement strand
CCGGAGTCGGGTCCGGCGTCGGGCCGGTCCCGTCGCCCTCGAACAGGCGGTCGTAGTCCGCGAGCGCCATCGCGATCTCGGCCTGGGCCCAGAACCGGTGGTACTCGAACACGGGAGCCGGGCCACCGTCCAGGTACGCCTGGACCTTGGGCCAGTCCGGGTCGTCGAGGTAGAAGCTGCGGATGTCCAGGAAGCTCACACCCGGCTCGATGACGTCACCGTTGGGCATGGTGCCCGACCATCCCTGCGGGACGTACACGCCGTCGCCCGTGGGGTCGGTCAGCACGTCGTCGAACCGGCTGTAGTCCGAACGGACCTCGGGGGCGGAGATGCCCTTGTCGGTCTGGTTGTGGGCCCACATGGCGTCCAGGAGGGTCTTGGCGTTGTCCTGGGCGGCGGCGTCGTCGGTGGCGGCCGCGTAGTACACGAGGGTCCTGGCGAGGGACGCCGCGACACCGACGTCCTGGTTGTGCCCGGTGACCTCCACGCGCAGGTTCGCGTTGGAACCCGGGTTGGTGGGGTTCCAGGTGTCGGGCTGACCGCTCCACGCCAGGGTCGCGGGGATCTCCCAGTCGGGCCCTGAGGTGAAGTCGGTGTTGGCGGTCACCCACGGGACCCAGCTCTCGAGGATCTCCAGGGCGCGGTCGTCACCGGTCGCGTAGTAGAGCTGCGCGATCCGCTCCATGCCCCAGACCTGCATGCCGAACCACTGGTTGCTGGGCGGGTCGTGGTAGACGGGTGCGACGGTGTAGCCCATCCCGTAGAACGTGGCGGTCCCTGCCGGGGGGTTGGCGTAGGCGCCGTCCCAGCTGTTGGTGGCGCCACCGGCGATGCCGCCGTCGGCCGACTGCAGCCAGCGGAAGAACTCGAGCTGGCGGTCCAGGGACCGGCTCCAGTCCTGGGTGGCGGTCGCCCCGCGGGGCTGGAGCGCCGGGTCGTTGGCGAGCGCGTAGGCGGCCATCGGGTTCTGGTAGCCGAAGTGCGCGTGGCTGGAGCCGATGCGCCAGGCCCAGCCGGCGTTCGGGTCCAGGGCCCCGCCCCAGGCGTAGTACCACGAGAGCAGGTAGTGGGCGCTGTCCTTGCCGCTCGCCGCCGGGCAGCTCGGGGAGGTGCAGCCGAGGGTCTTGAAGTACTTGTCGAAGAGCGAGTACCTCAGGTAGTCACCCATCTTGGCGGCGCGCTCGACGGTGTCGGCGATGTCGGCCTGCTTGCCCTGCTCGGTGGCCCAGATGTTCGCCCAGTGCACCGCCTGGATGGCCCGGGCGTCCGCGTCGGGTGCGTTGGTGTAGCGCCACTGCTCGGCGTAGCCGTCGTCGCCGGTGTACAGGTCGAGGTAGCCGTTGGGCCCCCCGAAGCTGAAGTCGTCGCACGAGGGCTGCGGGATGGTTTCCCACACCGACTCCTGGGGACCGCGCTGGAAGGTGTTCATGTAGGACGTGCCCTGGGCGCTGGGGCCCTCGGAGCAGCCGCCGCCGGGGGTGTTGCCGAACCCGTAGGTGTTGTCGACGTCGGCGAGCCAGTGCATGCCGTAGATGTCACGGGTGCCGTACGCGGACTGCAGCTCGGCGGCGATCGGGTCGCTGCCCACCTGGACCGAGGACTGCAACGGCGAGGGGTAGAACCGCGGGTGGTTGAACTCGGCCGCGTAGGTCGCCGGGCTGGACGGGTCGTAGAACGAGTTGGTGGGCTGGTCGGCCGGCTGGGGGATCATGAACTCCTCCATGATGTCCCAGGCGCGGTTCAACGGGGCCCAGTCCCCCGTGACGTGGCCGTAGGCGGCCTCGAGCTCGATCCAGTAGCTGTAGGCCTCCGAGGTCGTCTGGTGACCGTGGTCGGGCGCCTCGACGATGAGGGTCTCGACCGAGTGGTACGGGATGCCCTGCGGGCTGAAGTACCCGTTGGCGGGGTCGTGGATCTTGTCGTACAGCTCCAGGAACCTCTCGGCGTACTCGCTCGAGAGCGTCGATGCAGCCCCTACCGCCCCTGGTGCCGCCCCTGCCGCCGCGCCCGCGGTACCGAGCCCCGCGGCTGCGACCAGGGACGACGCGGCCACGGTGGCGAGCACCATGACCGGGGTCCGTCGTCTTGTCATCGTTGACATGAGCTTCCCTTCTGACATGGCCAGGACCTCGTCGTCCCGCGCCCCCAGCCCCACGCGGAAGCTGCGTGGGATCGCTCCTACCGTCGCGCCGGGAGCGCGCGGCAGCCAGGTGATGAAGCGTTTAGGCGGGGATGGTCGCACGCACATCGATCACGGGCCGGGTGCACTCACCGGCCGCAGGTGGGACCAAGGTCCCCTGCATGCACCCTAGCGGACTCCTCGTGGCCGGCGGGACGCCGTGGCCGACCACGGGTCGACCGGCCAGTCGTGCTTGGGGTAGCGCCCCCGCAGCTCGGCACGTACCTGGCGGTAACCGCCGTCCCAGAACGAGGCCAGGTCACTGGTCACGGCGGCGCTGCGACCCGCAGGTGAGAGCAGGTCCAGCACGACCGGCACACGGCCGTCGGCGAGCCGCGGGACCTCGCTCCACCCGAAGACCTCCTGGAGGCGCACCGACAGCACGGGCGCGCGGGGGTCGCTGTAGTCCACCGCGGGGCTGGAGCCCGAGGGGACGGTGAGCCGCTCGGGCGCCACGTCCCCCAGACGAGCCGCGTGCGGCCACGGGAGCAGCCGCCGCAGAGCCGCCTCCAGGTCCAGCGACCGCAGGGCCCGGCCGCTGCGGACCTCCCCCACGTCCGGGCCCAACCACAGGTCGAACGACTCGACGAGCGCACCGTCGTCGACCGCAGGCCAGGGATCACCCAACCAGGTGCGGCAGAACGCCAGTCGGTCGCGCAGGCGCCCGGCGGCGACGGACCACACCAGGAGACCGGGGTCGTCGACCACCAGCGAACGCACGACCCCGGCGATCTCACGGGCAGCGGGTCGTTCCAGCGGAACGGACCTCACCTCGATCGCACCCACGGTCGTCACGCGCCGCGCGCTCAGCCGGTCCTCGGACCACGTGACCTCCTCACGCTCAGCCCACTCCTCGGACGCAGCCAGGCGCGCGAGGTCCTCGTCGAGCGGAGCGCACGCCCGGATCAGCGCGTCGCTGCGACCCGGACCA
>NZ_AXCZ01000302.1 GCF_000767165.1 Cellulomonas bogoriensis 69B4 = DSM 16987 | reverse complement strand
CGCCACCGTCGGCCACCACGCGCTCCACGTGCCGGGCCAGGGCGGGCGTCCCGACGGGCTCGGCGAGATCAGGGACCCGTGCGCGTCGGGCCTGCTTCGCGGCGCCCCGGAGGCACGCGGCCCAGCGCGCCCGGTTCTTGGCGACCCGGTCCCCGCGCCAGACCACCACCGAGCGCTCGGCCTGCCAGGGGACGACCCCGTCGACGCCGATCTCGGTCGCGGCCTCGACCGCCAGCTCGTCGCGCTGCCCCTTCGCCAGCGCTTGCACCAGCACCACCCGGACGGCGGGCACGGGTTCGCGCACCTGCTCGACGACCTCCAGGACCAGCTCGGCACGGTCCACCTGGGCGATCACGCACCGCAGGCGCACCCCGGCGCCGTCCACGACGTCCAGGTGCTCCCCCGGACCACGCCGCTGGACCACACCGGCGTGACGCCCCTCGGTGCCGCAGAGCACGTACGAGCTGCCGGCCGGGTGGTCGTCCAGGGTGCCCGGCTCGGCGAGGAAGACCGGCGGGGTGCTCACCGGCCCGCGAGCTTCTCGCGCAGGCGCGAGAACACCCCGCTCTGGGCCGGGGCCAACCGGGAGGGCACACGTTGCTCGCCGCGCAGCTCGGCGAGCTCGCGCAGCAGGCGCTCCTGGTCGGCGTCCAGGCCGGTGGGGACCTGCACGTCCACGTGCACGTTCAGGTCTCCCCGTCCTGCGCCGTGCAGGTGCCCCACACCCAGGCCCTTCTCGACCAGGACGTCACCGGGCTGCGTCCCGGGACGCACGTCGATCTGCCGGGCGCCGTCGAGCGTCTCGAGCTCGACGACCGTCCCGAGGGCCGCAGCGGTCATCGGCACCGGGAGCGTGCAGTGCAGGTCGTCCCCGCGACGGACGAACGTCTCGTGGCGGCGCTCGCGCACCTCCAGGTACACGTCGCCGGCCGGGCCGCCGGCGGGGCCGACCTCTCCCTGGCCGGTGAGCTTGATGCGGGTGCCGGTCTCCACCCCGGCCGGCACGTCGATCTTCAGGGTCCGGCGGCTGCGCACCCGACCCTCTCCCGAGCACTCGGTGCACGGCTCGGGGATGACCGTCCCGTAGCCCTGGCACGCCGCGCACGGGCTCGAGGTCATGACCTGGCCCAAGAACGACCGCGCCACCCTCTGCACCGCTCCGCGTCCCCCGCAGACCTCGCAGGTGCGCGGTGACGTGCCCGCTCGGCAGCACGACCCCTGGCAGGTGGTGCACAGCACGGCGGTGTCGACCTGGAGCTCGCGGTGCACGCCGAACACGGCGTCCTTCAGGTCGATGTCCAGACGCACCAGTGCGTCCTGCCCACGCCGCGAGCGCGGGACCGGGCCCCGCTGGCCGCCGCCGGCACCTGCCCCGAAGAACGTCTCGAAGATGTCCTGGAACCCGAAACCGGCACCGGCGCCGCCTGCACCCCCGCCGGGGGCGGTCGGGTCGACGCCGCGGTCGTACATGGCGCGCTTGTCCGGGTTGGACAGCACCTCGTAGGCGCGTGAGACGTCCTTGAAGCGGTCCTCGGCGTCCGGGCCCTGGGCCACGTCGGGGTGCAGCTCACGGGCGAGCCGCCGGTAGGCCTTCTTGATCTGCTCGGGGGTGGCGTCCTGGCTGACGCCCAGGACCTCGTAGTAGTTGCTCACGTGTCGCTCTCTGCTGGGTGCGGGTGGGCAGGTGGCTGAGGTGGGGAGGTCAGCCGGCCAGGATCCGGGACAGGTAGCGGGCGACGGCCCGCACCGAGGCGATCGTGCTCG
>NZ_AXCZ01000022.1 GCF_000767165.1 Cellulomonas bogoriensis 69B4 = DSM 16987 | reverse complement strand
GCACCGGTGGCGCGCGGCCGACCCCGGCGTCGCGGCGCGGTCCCCGGCGCCGGGGCTTTGCCTGTCATCGTCCGCCGACGTTACCGCAGGGCCGGCCCCGCGAGCCGTAACACCCGGTTCACCCGCGGGTGACCGCACCGGAACAGCCCGGTCGCAGACTCTTCTGGTCGCTCGACAGAAATTCGACGGGAGCCCACATGACCACCGCCACCACCGCCGGGGCCCGCGAGCACGCACGCGCCCAGGAGGCCACCGCCGCAGGAACCGTCCGCGCCATGCCGACCCTGCCCGCGAGCGCGTGGCCCACGCCGCCCGACGGCGTCGACCCGCAGGCGATGCTGCGCGCCGAGGTCGTCGCCGGCGGGGGCTACACCCACCTGCGGGTGCCGCGCGGGGCGCACGTGCGGTTCCGGGACCTGGACGGGGAGGCGTGCGCGCACCTGCTGGTGTTCCGCGGGGACGCGCCGTGGGAGCGGCTGAACGTGGCGGACACGGTCAAGGTGCAGTGGCAGGTGTACCCGCGGCCGGGGTACCTGCTGCTCTCGGACCAGGGGCGGGCGCTGGCCACCGTCGTGGACGACACCTCGGGCCACCACGACACCCTGTTCGGCACCACGACGCGGGCCCGCAACGACGCCCGCTACGGGGACGGTTCTCTCCACGGGCCCGCGCCGGCGGGCCGTGAGCTGTTCACCGTGGCGGCCGCCAAGCACGGGCTGACGCGGCGTGACCTGCCGCCGAGCGTGTCGTTCTTCAGGGGTGTGGTCGTCGGGGAGGACGGGTGCCCGCGCAGCACAGGTGCGGCGGGGGCGGGTGCTGCGGTGACGGTGGTGGCCGAGATGCCGTTGCTGCTGCTGGTCGCCAACACCGCCCACCCGTTGGACCCGCGCCCGGAGTTCACGTGCGGGGACCTGGAGGTCCTCGCGTGGCGGGGTTCGCCCACCGGGCCGCAGGACGAGCGTTGGGCGGCGACCCCGGAGGGGCGTCGGGCGTACACGAACACCGCGGACCTGGTGGCAGGCCTGAGCGACGGAGGAACCCGATGACCGACGTGACCGGAACCGGACGCCCGGGTGCCGTGGTGCTCGACGTGACCGTCCCTGCCCGGGCGCCCTGGTCGGCGGTGGTGCGGGCGGGCCAGGAGCTGACGATCGTGGACCTGGAGGGCAACCAGGCGGTGGACTTCCTGGCGTTCGACGCCCACGACACGTCCTTGCGGTACAGCGCCCCGGACACGATCCAGGCCCAGGGTTCGGTGTTCCTCACCACCGGCAGCGTCCTGCGGGACTGCGAGCACCAGCCGCTGCTGACGGTCGTGGCCGACGACTGCGGCCGCCACGACACCCTGGGGGGTGCGTGCTCCAAGGAGTCGAACACCCTGCGGTACGGGCACCACACCGCAGGCCAGCACGCCTGCGCGGAGAACTTCCTGGCCGAGGGCAGCCGGTGGGGGCTGACCAAGCGGGACCTGGTCTCGAACGTGAACTGGTACATGAACGTGCCGGTGGACCCCGACGGGGCGCTGGGGATCGTGGACGGGATCAGCTCACCGGGCCTGTCGGTCACGTTGCGCGCCGAGCGTGACGTGCTGGTGGTGGTGTCGAACTGCCCGCAGGTCAACAACCCCTGCAACGGGTTCGACCCCACCCCTGTGCGCATGGTCGTGACCGACCCGGGCGTCGACCGCCCCGACCCGACCCCGGGAGCCTGAGATGACCGACACCCTGCTGGTCGCCAACCGTGGCGAGATCGCCGTCCGCATCCTGCGGACCGCCCGTGCGATGGGCCTGCGGACCGTCGCGGTCCACTCCGAGGCCGACGCCGGTGCCGCGCACGTGCACCTGGCCGACGAGGCCGTGCTCCTGGGGCCTGCGCCGGCCGCGCAGAGCTACCTGCTGGCGGACCGGATCCTGGAGGTCGCGCAGGCCACCGGCACGACGCTGGTCCACCCCGGGTACGGGTTCCTCTCCGAGAACGCGGCGTTCGCGCGGGCGGTGCAGGACGCCGGCATCGGGTTCGTGGGCCCCGAGCCCCACCACCTGGAGCTGTTCGGCACCAAGCACACCGCCCGGGACGCGGCGTCGGCGGTCGGGGTGCCGATGCTCGCCGGGACGGGGCTGCTGGGGTCGGTGGAAGAGGCGCTGGCCGCCGCCGAGCAGGTCGGGTACCCGGTGATGCTGAAGGCGACCGCCGGGGGTGGGGGCATCGGGATGCGCGCGTGCCGCACCGCCGACGAGCTGGTCGGTGCGTGGGAGAACGTCCGGCGCACCGCCGGGGCCAGCTTCGGCAGCGCCGGGGTGTTCCTGGAGCGCCTCATCACCGCGGCCAGGCACGTGGAGGTGCAGGTGTTCGGGGACGGCGCCGGGCGGGTGGTGACCCTCGGGGACCGGGACTGCTCGTTGCAGCGGCGCAACCAGAAGGTCTGCGAGGAGGCGCCCGCCCCCGACCTGCCCGACCACGTGCGCGCGCAGATCGCCGACGCCGCCCGGGACCTGTGCGCCTCGGTGGGGTACCGCTCGGCGGGGACGGTGGAGTACGTGTACGACGCCGACCGGGAGGAGGCGGCGTTCCTCGAGGTCAACACCCGCCTGCAGGTCGAGCACCCGGTCACCGAGGCCGTGTACGGGGTGGACCTGGTGGAGTGGATGATCCGCCTGGCCCAGGGCGACGTGACGGTGCTCGACACTCCCCTGGTGGCCCGTGGGCACGCGGTCGAGGCCCGGGTCTACGCCGAGAACCCCGACCGCGACCACCTGCCCAGCGCGGGGACCGTGACCGCGTTCGTCGCCCCCGAGGGCGTCCGGGTGGACACGTGGGTCGAGCCCGGCGCCCAGGTGAGCACCCACTACGACCCGCTGCTCGCCAAGGTCATCACCCACGACGAGGACCGTGCAGCCGCGTGGACGTCCCTGGCGGGGGCCCTTGCGGGCACCCGGGTCGGCGGGGTGGCGACCAACCTGGGGCTGCTGCGGTCCATCGCGCGCACCCCGGCCGTCCTGGACGCCCGCCACCACACCGGCACCCTCGCCGACGTCACCGACGAGGACCCCCGGTGCGAGGTGGTGCGACCCGGGATGCTCACCACGGTGCAGGACTGGCCGGGCCGTACCGGGTACTGGGACGTGGGCATCCCCCCGTCGGGCCCCATGGACGACGTGTCGTTCCGGGCCGGGAACCTGGCGTTGGGCAACCCCGAGGGCGCGGCGGGCCTGGAGTGCACCCTCGCCGGCCCCACCCTGCGGTTCCGCACCCCGGCGACGGTCATGGTCACCGGCGCGCCGGCCCCGGTGACCGTGGACGGCGCACCCGCGCCCCTGTGGGAGCCGGTGGACGTGCCCGCCGGCGGGCTGCTCGAGGTGGGGACCCCCACGGCGGGGATGCGCACCTACGTCCTGGTCCGTGGGGGGCTGGACGTCCCCACCGTCCTGGGGTCGGCCGCGACGTTCGACCTGGGTGAGATCGGTGGCACCACCGGCGCTCCGTTGCGACCCGGTGACCTGCTGCCCCTGGGGGTCGGGGCCACCGACGCCGCCCCCCGACCGGTCCCCGTGGCCGACCGGCCCCGGATGACCGACGCGTGGGAGATCGGTGCCCTGGAGGGCCCACACGCCGCACCGGAGTTCTTCACCCAGGACGACGTGGAGACGTTCTACGACGCGACCTGGACGGTGCACTTCAACTCCGCCCGCACCGGTGTGCGGCTCGTGGGACCCCGACCCGGGTGGGCGCGCCCCGACGGTGGGGAGGCCGGGCTGCACCCGTCGAACATCCATGACACCCCGTACGCGGTCGGCGCCGTGGACTACACGGGCGACCTGCCGATCCTCCTGGGACCTGACGGCCCCAGCCTGGGCGGTTTCACCTGCCCGGCGACCGTCGCCGTGGGGCAGATCTGGAAGCTCGGGCAGCTGCGCCCCGGTGACGCGGTGCGGTTCGTCCCCGTGGACGAGGCCGAGGCCGACGCCCTGCGCGCCCAGCCCCGACGCCGCCCCGCCCCCTCACGCCGCGCACACACCGACGGGGGCGTGCTGGGGCGCCTGGATCGGACCGACCACCGACCGGAGGTGACCTACCGGCGCAGCGGTGACGACAACCTGCTCGTCGAGTACGGGCCCATGCAGCTGGACCTCGCCTCCCGCATGCGGGTGCACGCCCTCGCCGAGCAGGTGCGGGAGCGTCTGGCGACCGACGGCGTCACCTCCCGCACCGGGCTGGTCGACCTCACCCCCGGGATCCGGTCCCTGCAGCTGCACGTCGACCCTGACGTCCTGCCCCTGCGCCGGGTCCTGGACCTGGTGCAGGAGGCCGAGGAGGACCTGCCGGCCACGAACGACCTGGTGGTCCCCAGCCGCACCGTGCACCTGCCGCTCTCGTGGGACGACCCCTCGACCCGGGAAGCGATCGAGCGGTACATGGCCGGCGTGCGCGACGACGCCCCCTGGTGCCCGTGGAACATCGAGTTCATCCGCCGCATCAACGGCCTGGACAGCGTCGAGGACGTGCACCGGACGGTGTTCGACGCCGACTACCTCGTCCTGGGCCTGGGCGACGTGTACCTGGGGGCACCGGTCGCCACCCCGCTGGACCCCCGGCACCGGCTGGTCACCACCAAGTACAACCCGGCCCGCACCTGGACCCCGCAGAACGCCGTCGGCATCGGCGGCGCCTACCTGTGCGTGTACGGGATGGAAGGGCCCGGCGGGTACCAGTTCGTGGGGCGGACGGTGCAGGTGTGGTCCACCCACGCCCAGCGCGGCCCGTTCGAGCCCGGGACACCATGGCTGCTGCGGTTCTTCGACGTGATCAAGTGGTTCCCCGTCAGCGCCGACGAGCTGACCGACATGCGCGCCGACATGGCCGCCGGCCGGTTGGACGTGCAGGTCGAGGACGGCACCTTCGCCCTGGCCGACCACCAGAGGTTCCTGACCGACAACGCCGAGTCCATCGCCGCGTTCCGGGACCGGCAGGCGGTCGCGTTCGGCGCCGAACGCCAGGCCTGGGAGGAGGCCGGCGAGTTCGAGCCCCGCCCCGAGCCCGAGCTCACCGCACCTCTCGGATCCGGTGTGGACGTCCCCGAGGGGTGCACGGCCGTCGAGGCACCGTTCGTCGCCACGGTGTTCCGCGTGGACGTCGCACCCGGGGACGTCGTCACCGAGGGTCAGACCCTCCTCGCCCTGGAGGCCATGAAGATGGAGGCGCCGGTGGTGGCCACGACCACGGGCACCGTCGTCGAGGTCACGGTCACCCCCGGGGAGCAGGTCGCGCCCGGACAGGCGCTGGTGGTCGTCGACGACGGCACCGGCACCGAGGGCGCCGCCGCGTAGCCGACCGGCAGCCGGCGGCCCGGGTCAGTGCGCGGCGTCGTAGGCCTGCTGGATGTGCTCGGGGATGCGCCCCCGGTCGGTGATCTTGTGCCCGTTGGCCTTGGCCCAGGCCCGCACCTTGGCCGAGTCGCTCGAGCCACCCGCACCGGAGGTGGTCGCCCGGCGCCGCGTGCTACCGGTCTTGCGGCCGGCGCTGATGTACGGCTGCAGGACCCGCAGGAACTCGTCACGGTTCTCGTCGGTCAGGTCGACCTCGTACCCGGTTCCCTGCCAGGAGAACGCGTACGTGCGCGCGCCCTCGGTGCCGTCCAGGTCGTCGGTGATGATCACTCGTGTCGTCTGCGCCATCTCCTGATCCTCTCATCCACCACACGGAGTCACAGGAAGGGTGAACTGGCCGTCAAGGCGCGGCTGGTACCTTGACGGCCAGTTCGCGGCGAGGCGCCGCTGAGGGGGAACGGGGCGGGCGGTGCAGCAGCAGGTCGTGTCCAACCGCGCCGTGACGGTGCCCGTGGTCGTGGACTACCTGCTGTCCCACCTGGGGTTCTTCGCCCTGATGCCGGTGCTGCCCCTGGTGGTGGGCCGGCTCGCGCCCGACGCGTCCGGTGTGTTCATCGGTGCGGCGCTGTTCGTGTTCACGTTCGCGATGCGGGGCGCGTCACTGCTGTTCGCGACCGTGCTGCACGGCATGCCGGTGCGACGGGCGATGTCCGGAGGGCTGCTGGTCGCGGCCGCCGCGTTCGCGCTGCTGCCTGCCGCCCCCCACCCCGCGGTGGTCGTGGCGCTGCTGGCCGTGGCCGGGACCGGCATCAACGTCAACGGGTTGATGGCGCGGGTGTTCGTCGCCAAGTGCATCAGCGACCCCGGTGCCCGCAACACCGTGTTCTCCGCGGTGCAGGTCGCCGTCAACGTGTCGGCGGCGATCGGGCCCGTCGTGGCGAACCTCGTCCTGGACCACGAGGGCGAGACACCGCTGCTGCTCGGGGTCGCCGCCACCTACGTGCTGACCTCCGGTGTGGTCGCGCTCACCGTCCCCCGCGGGTTGGCGCCCCGGGACGGGGACGTCCGCCCCCCGGTCAGGTGGGGGATCTTCGCCGTGATCTGGCAGGACCGGGACGTGCGCCGGGCCTCCCTGGTCACCGCCGCGGGCGGGTTCCTGTACGCCCAGTTCTTCTCCGCAGTGGTGCTGCACGTCGCGTCGGTCACCGACGAACCCCTGCTGCGGGCGTCGGTGTTCACCATGAACGCGGTCCTCGTGGTCGTCGTGCAGATCCCGGTCGCGATCTGGGCCAAGCGGGCCCTGAGCCGGGGCGTGTCCCCGGTGCGTCTCATGGCGGTGGGGGTCGCGGTGTTCGCCGCGTCGTTCGCGGCCCTCAGCGGCGCCGGGCACACCCTCGTGGGCACCCTGGTCGCGATCGCGATCTTCTCGTTCGCCGAGACCGTCTTCACCCCCATGGTGCACACCGCGTTCGCGTCCCTGCGCGAAGGGCGGTCCCTGGTCGAGGTCAACAACCTCAGGCAGGTCGCCGCGACCCTCGGGGAGTCGACCGGCTCGTTCGTCGGGGGCGCCCTGTTCGTCACAGCCGCCGCGCAGGGCGCCGTCGGCGTGTACTGGGGTGCGCTCGCCGTCCTGGGCGTGGTGGCGTGCCTGCCCTACCTGATCCGCACCGGCAAGAAGGGCTGACACCGTGCGACTGCTGCTCATCGGGTTCAACAGCGGGGTCCTCACCGCCCTGGCGCACATGGACGACCTGCGCATCACCGTCGTGGAGGAACCCGACCTGTGGGAGGTCAAGGGCCTGGCCGCGAAGGTCACCCGTCACCCCGTCGTCGACGACGTGCGGTTCGCCCGCTACCAGCAGGACGACCACGTGCTGGACGTCGTCGCCGACCTCGCCCCGACCGTGGACGCCGTCGCCCCCGGGCTGGAGTACGCCGTGCCCGCCGCCGCCCGTGTCGCCCACCGGTTGGGCCTCCCGGGCGCCGGCCCCGCCGCGGCCGACCTGCTGCGCGACAAGCTCGAGCTGCGACGCGTGACCTCAGCCGCCGGGATGCCGTCGCCGCGGTTCGCCGAGATCACCAGCCCGCAGGACATCGAGGCGTTCGCCGGTGGTGGCCCCTGCGTCGTCAAGCCCGCCAACCGCCAGGCCAGCCTCGGGGTGGTGCTCCTGGACGCAGGGGACGACCCGACCCAGGCGTGGGAGGCGTGCACCCGGACCGACGAGGGCCGCCAGGTCGCCAAGCGCGCCATGCGCTGGCGGTACATGGTCGAGGAGCGCCTGCGCGGCCCCGAGCACAGCACCGAGTGCCTGGTGACCGACGGGACCGTCGGGTTCCTCAACGTCACCGCCAAGGCCACCGTCCCCGGCCGACGACCCGTCGAGCTCGGCCACGTGGTCCCCAGCCCCGACGGCGAGGACCCCCTCTGGCGGGACGCCGTGGAGCAGCTCGTCGCCGCCACCGGGTTCGGGTACGGGATGCTGCACGCCGAGTGGGTGCTGGTCGACGGGGTGCCGCACCTCATCGAGTGCGCCGGCCGGCCCCCCGGCGACCACATCCTGGACCTGGTGGACCTCGCCTACGGCACGCGCCTGACCCAGACGTGGGTCACGACGCTGGCCGGCGCACCACAAGGTCCGCCACCGCCCGCCCGTCGCGCGGCCGCCATCCGGTTCCTCACCGCCCGCCCAGGGGTCATCAGCTCCGTCACCGGCGCGGACGAGGCCGGCGCGGCCCCCGGGGTGCAGACCGTCGAGGTCACGTGCACCGTCGGCGACCGGGTCGGTGAGCTCACGTCCTCCTGGGACCGGTGCGGTTCCGTCATCGCCGTCGGCGACGACCCCGCCACTGCCACCGCCAGGGCGGAGCAGGCCGCCGCCCTCCTCGAGGTGCAGGTCACACCCGCCGCGGTGCCCACATGAGCGTGATCCTGTACCTCAACCTGCGGCGCACCCACCTGGAGCACGGTGCCGCCCTCGAGGCGGCGCACCGGCTCGGGTTCGGGGTGGCGCTGGTCGCCGACGCCGTCCCCGCGGGCCTGCCACCCGGGATCGTCCGCACCGTGCACCAGGTCGACACGTTCGACCTGGCCGCGGTCGACGCCGCCGTCGACGCGATCGCCGCCGAGCACGACGTCGCCGGGGTGGTGACCTGGTCGGACCGGGACGTGGTGACCGTCAGCCGCATCGCCGCACGGCTCGGGCTGCCCGCAGCACCCGTCGAGGCAGCCCGGGTCGCCCGGAACAAGTACCTGATGCGGCAGGCCCTGGCCGACGCACCGCACACCATCCCCCGGTACGCACTGGTGCGCACCTGGGACGAGGCGGTCACCGCGGCCGAGGCCGTCGGCTATTCGGCCGTCCTCAAGCCCACGTCCGCGTCCGGCAGCAAGGGAATCTTCGTGCTCAGGGGCCCGCAGGACCTGCGCCCCGCGTTCGAGGACCTGATGCGCCTCACCGCGGCCGGCGGTGACCGGGTCTTCGAGGACAACCCGAACGAGCTCGTCCTCGAGGAGTACCTGACCGGCACCGAGCACAGCGTCGAGGGGTTCGTCATCGACGGTGAACCCGTGATCGTCGGCGTCACCGACAAGGACACCACCGAACCGTTCAAGCTCGAGCTGGGCCACGTCTTCCCCAGCTCCCTGCCCCCGGACCGGTTGACGGCCGTGCACGACCTCACCCGCACCGTCGTGGCAGCCGTCGGCCTGGACCGGTGCACGTTCCACCTGGAGTGCAAGGTCGACGACCAGGGCCGCGCCCGGCTGGTGGAGGTCGCCGCACGCATCGGCGGAGACCTCATCACCTCCCACCTGGTGGGCCTGGCGACCGGCACCCCCTTCTACGAGAACGTGCTGCGGGTCGCCGTCGGGCACGCCCCGGTGCTGCCCCAGGCCCAGCCACGGGTCGCCGGGCTGCGCAAGATCATGGCCACCCAGGACGGCACCTTCCGCGGGATGGACGGGCTGTGGGAGGCGCTGGCCGTGCCCGGGGTGCGGCACGTCGTCGCCGAACGGGCGCCCGGGGCGACGGTGCGGATGCCCCCGGCGGACTACATGTCCTGCACGTTGGGGGCCGTCCTGGCCGTCGGGGACACCGCCGAGGAGGTCCGCGGGACGCTCGACACCGCTGCGGGCCTCCTGCGACCGGGCCTCGACTGATGGGCGAACCCCCGTCGGTGCTGGTGCTCGGCTGCGCGTCAGGGACGGCGCACGGGCGCGACCAGATGAGGCGCCTGTCCGCGCAGGCACGCCGGCGGGGGCTTCGGGTCGTCGGCGCCGACACCCCCACCAACCTCGACAGGGCGGGCCTGCGACCCGGACCGGCCGTGGGGGCGGTGGTCGACCACGTCGTCGCACTGGACGTCCACGACCCCCACGCGTGCCGCAGCTGGGCCCAGGGACGCGCCGACCTGGACGCGGTGACCACGTTCCGGGAGATGTGCGTCGAACCCACTGCCGCCGTCGCCCACCAGCTCGACCTGCCCGGCAACACCCCCGACGCGACGCGCACCATCCGCAGCAAGGACCTGTGCCGGGAGCACCTGCGCGCCGCCGGGTTCCGGCAACCGGCGCTCGCGGTGGTCACGGACCTGGCCGGGGCCGAACGGTTCGTCACCGCCCACGGCCCGGGCCCGTGGGTGGTCAAACCGCGTGACGGGATGGGCAGCGTCGGGGTGACCCTGGTCAGCGCGGCCGACGAGCTGCCCGGGGCCCTGGACCGCCTGCCGGGTGGTGGGGCGTTCCTGGTGGAGGAGTTCGTGAGCGGCCGCGAGCTGTCGGCCGAGGGGGTGGTCGTGGGCGGGGAGCCGGTGGTGCTCGCCCTGACGGAGAAGCGCACCACGGCCGGGTTCGTCGAGGTGGGTCACCGCATGCCCGCCCAGGTCGACCCCACGCAGGCCGACGTGGCGTCCGCCCACGTGGTGGGGGCGGTGCGGGCCGTCGGCCTGACCCGGGGCGTGTTCCACGCCGAGCTGTGGCTCACCGGCCAAGGCCCCGTGATGGGTGAGGTGCACGCGCGCCCCGGCGGGGACTTCCTGCACGCGATGGTCGAGCACCTCCACCCGGGCCTGGAGCTGTACGGGGTGGTGCTCGACGACCTGCTCGGCACCCAGCAGGGTCCCGTCCCGACGGTGTCAGGTGCGGTGCGGGCAGCGGGAGCCCAGTACCTGACCGTCCCGCCCGGCGTGGTCCGGGCCGTCACCGGGTGGGACGGCGTCACCGGCGACGACGCGGTCCTCGCCGCCGACCTCGCCGTCGGGCCCGGTGACCTGGTCGGGGCCGTCGACGGCTCCGCGGACCGACCCGGCGTCGTGGTCGTGGGGGGCGCAACGCCGGCCGACGTGGACGCCCACCTGACCCGCCTGGTCGGGGCCGTCCACGTGGACGTGGGGCCGGCCGGCCGCGGATGACCTTGCGGGGGCGTGGCCGCGGACCGCTAGCATCGAGGCGTCAACACGGGAGCTCGCACCTAGCGGGCTGAGAGGGCGGCTGGGGCCGTCGACCGCTGAACCTGTCCGGGTAATGCCGGCGTAGGGAGCTAGGGGACCTCCATGAGCAGCACCATCACGCCCACGACCACACCCACCACCTCCACGGTGACCACGGGTCCGATCGACTCCAGCAGCAAGCAGTACCTGCCGGTGCCCGGCCACGAGGGGATGCGCGTACCGGTGCGCCGCGTCCACCTCAGCAACGGCGAGCACCTCGACCTCTACGACACGTCCGGCCCGTACACCGACGCCTCGGCCACGATCGACGTGGAGGCCGGCCTGCCGCGCACCCGCGACTCCTGGCAGCGGCCCGAGCCCGTCGACGGTGCCTCCACCCAGCTGGCGTGGGCCCGCGCGGGGATCATCACCCCGGAGATGGCCTACGTCGCCGCCCGCGAGGGCTTCGACCCTGAGGTGGTGCGTGCGGAGGTCGCGGCCGGGCGGGCCGTCATCCCCGCCAACCACCTGCACCCCGAGAGCGAACCGATGATCATCGGCAAGGCGTTCGCGGTGAAGATCAACGCGAACATCGGGAACTCCGCGGTGACGTCGTCGGTCGCCGAGGAGGTCGAGAAGATGGTGTGGGCCGCCCGTTGGGGCGCCGACACGCTCATGGACCTGTCCACCGGCAAGAACATCCACCTGACCCGCGAGTGGATCATGCGCAACTCGCCGATCCCGGTGGGCACCGTGCCGATCTACCAGGCGCTGGAGAAGGTCAAGGGCGACCCCGCGGAGCTCACGTGGGAGATCTACCGGGACACGATCATCGAGCAGTGCGAGCAGGGCGTGGACTACATGACCGTGCACGCCGGGGTGCTGCTGCGGTACGTGCCCCTGACCGCCAAGCGCGTCACCGGCATCGTGTCCCGCGGCGGGTCGATCATGGCGGCGTGGTGCCTGGCCCACCACCGCGAGAACTTCCTGTACACGCACTTCGAGGAGCTGTGCGACATCCTGCGTCGCTACGACGTGACGTTCTCGCTGGGTGACGGGTTGCGCCCCGGGTCGATCGCGGACGCCAACGACGAGGCGCAGTTCGCCGAGCTGCGCACCCTGGGCGAGCTCACGAAGATCGCGAAGTCGCGGGGCGTGCAGGTCATGATCGAGGGCCCGGGGCACGTCCCCATGCACAAGATCGCCGAGAACGTGCGCCTCGAGGAGGAGCTCTGCGAGGAGGCGCCGTTCTACACGTTGGGGCCGCTCGCCACCGACATCGCCCCCGCCTACGACCACATCACGTCCGCGATCGGTGCGGCGATGATCGCCCAGGCCGGCACCGCGATGCTCTGCTACGTCACCCCCAAGGAGCACCTGGGGCTGCCGAACCGGGACGACGTGAAGACCGGTGTCATCACCTACAAGATCGCCGCGCACTCCGCGGACCTGGCCAAGGGCCACCCCCGCGCCCAGGAGCGGGACGACGCCCTGAGCCGCGCCCGGTTCGAGTTCCGGTGGAACGACCAGTTCGCCCTGTCCCTGGACCCGGACACGGCGCGGGAATACCACGACGAGACCCTGCCCGCCGACGCGGCGAAGACCGCGCACTTCTGCTCCATGTGCGGGCCGAAGTTCTGCTCCATGCGGATCTCGGCGGACGTCCGGGCCTACGCCGAGGAGAACGGCCTCACCAGCGTGGAAGCCATCGAGGCCGGCATGGCCGAGAAGTCCGAGGAGTTCCAGCAGCAGGGCGGGAAGGTGTACCTGCCGGTCACCCCCGTGTGAGGGCCCTCAGGCCTGCCGCACTCCCAGGGCCCGGCGGACGTGGTCCACGATCGCGTCCGCCGCGGCCTCGACCTCAGCCATCGTGACCTCGAACCCGGCGGCGTCCCCGTACCAGGGGTCGTCGACGTCGAGCCGGTGCTCAGGGCCGTCGGTGGGGGCCGCCGGGTCGAAGCTGCGGAACATCCGCACGTGCTCTGCGTCGCCGCCGTCCGCGAGGCGACGCAGAGCACGTGCGTGGGCCGACGTCATCGCGAGCACCAGGTCACGGGCCCCGATGTCCTCCGCGCGCACCTGCCGGGCGCAGTGCTCGCTCACCTCGTAGCCGCGCGCCTGCAGCACACGCAGGGCACGGGGGTCGATCGGGTTGCCGGACTCCTCGTCACTGATGCCGGTGGAGTCCACCACCACCTGGTCGCTCAGACCAGCGGCCTCGAACCGATCCCGCAGCACGACCTCCGCCATCGGCGACCGGCAGATGTTCCCGGTGCAGACAGTCATGACCCTGTACACGTCAGCCCTCCACGGCGTCGACAACCGATCATCGAGGGCCAGTCTCTCAGCAAGCCCCCTCCCGGGCAGGCCCGACGGCTCGCCCACGCGACCCGTCGGGCCGGGTGTACGGTCGCGGCACGACGTCCCGACGAGAGCGGGTGACATGGTGCGACGTGTTCCGCCGTTGGTCGGCGCGGTGCTGACGACCGGGCTCCTCCTCACAGCGGGCTGCACCGGTACCGACCCCGGTCCAGACACCGCGACGCCGGAACCATCACCGGTCGACGGGTGGGCGACCGCAGGAACGGGTGACGTGGTGAAGGAGACCCTCCGCTGCCCCCGGATGCCGGAGGTCGTCGCCTTCAACACCCCCCGCCACGCGATCACCACGCTCATGGACGACTGCGAGCCACTGGCCGAGCTGGTGGGCCGCGCCGATGCGGACGAGCAGATCGTCGCCGTCCACAGCGAGGTCACCAACGGGGCGTTCACCGTCGAGGGTCAGCCGACGGAGTCGCTCGCGTCCTGGTTGGCGGTCCTGGCCCACCGCGCGTCGGACGAGCCCATGCCGCCTCCCCCCATCGCGGGGGTGCAGCCCTGACCGAGCTGCAGGTGCCGTCCCCGCCAGGTTCGGCGCGACCATCGGTCGTGGGACGCGACCACGACCGCACCTCGGTGTACACCTCCAGGGCGGTACGCATCTCGCCGAAGGCTCTGGCCCGGCGCTTCTCCGACGAACCGACTATCGTCAATGATAGTCACATCAGCGATAGTCGTTGGGACGGTAGTGATGGCACGCTTCATCGGACGGACCCGCGAGCTTCATGACCTGGTCACCGTCATGGCCACGGTCGGGAACGGCCGTCGGGACGCACCCGGCGCTGCTGTCCTGATGCGCGGCCGCCGTCGGATCGGCAAGAGCCGACTCGCCGAGGAACTCATCACCCGGACCGGCGCACCCGCGGTGGTGTTCCAAGCTGCCAAGGGCGCCCCGCCGTCACGTCAGCTGGGGGAGCTCGCCCTGGCGGTCGCCTCGTCGGACCTGCCGGACGCGGCGACCGCGGAGGGGAACCGACCCACGACCCTGACCGGCGCACTCATGCTCCTCGCCGCAGCCCTTCCGAACGACACACCATCGATCGTCGTCCTCGACGAGATCCCGTGGCTGCTGGAGTCGATCGAGGGCGGTGCAGGTGAGCTGCAGCGCGTCTGGGACCGGACGTTGTCCCGCAAGCCGGTGCTGCTGCTGCTCCTCGGCTCGGACCTCGCGATGATGGAGCACCTCACCCGGGCGGACCAGCCGTTCTTCGGCCGCGGCGTCGAGATGACCCTCAGCAACCTGACACCCCACGACGTCGCACGGATGACGGGCCTCGAGGACCCGATGGACGTCTTCGACTCCTACCTGATCACCGGGGGTCAGCCTCTCGTCACGCAGGAGTGGGACCACGCGGAGCCACCCGCTGCCTTCCTGGCTCGCTCATTCGAGTCCCCGCTCAGTGCCCTGGTCGCGTCCGGACAACGGGTCCTGGACTCGGAGTTCCACGAAGGAGAGCTGGCTCGACAGGTCGCCACGGCGATCGGAGGGCACGGCGAGCGGACCTTCTCCGGCATCCAGCAGGCAGCCGAAAGCTCCGGCGGTCTGCACCCCACCTCCTTGTCCAGAGTTCTCGACACCCTCACCATCAAGCGGGTGGTCGGTGTCGACCTGCCGTTGTCGACACGCCCCTCCCGGCACACCCGCTACCGGATATCGGACCCCGCCCTCCGCTTCTGGTTGGCGTTCGTCGAGCCAGCGCTCCCCGAGGTCGATCGGGGGCGACCGGACCTGTCCATCGCCCGGATCGAGAGAGGCTTCGCCTCGTGGCGTGGTCGCGCGATCGAATCCGTCGTCCGGGAGGGCGTCGCCCGCCTCCTGCCGGAGACACCCTGGACGAGTGCAGGTGAGGTCGGAGGTTGGTGGCCCCGAACGAACACCCCCGAGATCGACCTGGTCGTCACCGACCGTCGACCGGCCAACGTCGTCCACCTCATCGGCACGGTCAAGTGGCGCCGCTCACCGGTGAACGCCGCGGACGTCAACACGCTCGTCCGCGACGCTGCGCACGTACCCGGCGTCACCCCGACGACGCCGGTTGCTGCCGTCTGCCCTGGCGGTGTGACCACTGACGCGAGGGTCGCTGCGTCCTGGACGGCAAGCGACCTGCTGGCAGCGTGGGCATGACGAGGGGTCGGCCGCCACGCGCCCTACCAGCGCGCCGGTCACCGCCACCGGGGCCACCACCTACGCCCTGGCTTGCGCCTACCCCTCACCGCGGCACCCCATCGGCCACCCTTCGAGGTGGAGGTGTCGTCCGGTCCAGGTGCGGCGGAGCCAACGGTCGTGGGAGGCGACGACGACGGTGCCCGGGTGGCTGCCGATGGCCGCTTCGAGCTGGGTGGCGAGCATCAGGGACAGGTGGTTGGTGGGTTCGTCCAGGAGGAGGACGTCCGGTGGGTCGGCGAGGAGGATCGCGAGGGCCAGGCGTCGTCTCTGCCCTGAGCTGAGGACACCGACGGGTCGGTTCTCGTCCCGGCCGGCAACCAGCCCGAACGTCGCCAACGGGACGTCCGCGGACCGCTGGGCCCCCACGGCGTCGTCGTACACCTGGCGGGCGGTGCGGCTCTCACCGCGGCCGTGCGGGTCGGGGAGGTTGACGTCCTGGGTGAGCAGCCCCACCCTGACCCCACCGGGCACGGTGAGGGTGCCCGACGTGGGCACCAGGTGGCCGGCGAGCAGGTGCAGCAACGTGGACTTGCCCGACCCGTTGGGCCCGGTGACCAGGAGCTTCTCTCCGGCGCTGATCTGCAACGACGTCGCCGCGAGCCGGCCGGCGACGGTCGCGGCCGACGTGAGGAGCACAGGGCCGCTGCGGGTGCGGGTGGACGCCGAGGCTGCGCTCAGGCCGCGGAACCACAGCTCGGCCGGTGGTCGGCGGACCTGCTCACGTTCCAGGTCCTCCAGGCGGGAGCGGGCGTCGTTGACGCGGCGGGACACGGCGGTGGCGTTGCGGTCGGCGTAGAACTTCGCCGCGATGCGGGACTCCGTGCGGGGCTGCCAGTCCCGGTGGCCGACGGTGCGACTGTCACGGACCGCGGCGCGCAGACGCTTGAGACGAGCCTGCTCGTCCCGGTACCGGATCTCCCACCGTTCGCGGGCGTCGAGGCGGGCGTGCAGGTAGTCGGTGAAGGTGCCGGTGAACCGGGCCACACCCATCCCTGTGCCTGGCCCGTCCCCGACCAACGGTGCGGCCAGCACGTGCGAGGTGGGGGCAGGGTCCAGATCGAGCAAGGTGGTGACGGTCTCGTCGAGGAACGCCCGGTCGTGGCTGGCGATCAGCACCGGTCCCGCCCACGACCGCAGGACGGACCCCAGGTGCGCGGTAGCGGCGTCGTCCAGGTGGTTGGTGGGCTCGTCCAGCAGCAGCACGTCGGGGTCGTTGAGCAGCACCCACGCCAACGACAGGCGTGCACGGCGCCCCCCGGACAGGTGACCGGTGGGCAGGTCGCGGGGCACGTCCGCCAACCCGAGCCCGTCGAGCATCTGACCGATGCGCGCGTCCACGTCCCACGCACCGTGACGCTCGGCGGACTCCAGGGCGCGGGCGTACGCCGTCGCCGAGGGCTCGTCCGGGGTAGTCGCCAGGCGGGCGGCAGCCTCGTCGACGGCACGGGCGGCCGCCCGGACGGGCGCGACCGCGTCGTCGAGCACCTGGGCCACGGAAGAGTGCAGGGAGAAGGGCGGTTCCTGGTGCAGCAGCCCGACCCGGGGCCGACCCCCGGGCGCGGTGACGTGCACCTGCCCCGAGTCGGGGACGAGCACGCCGGCGGCGACCCGCAGCACGGTGGTCTTGCCCGACCCGTTCTCACCGATGAGGCCGGCCCGTTGACCCGGGCCGACGGTGAACGACACGTCCGTCAGGACGCGGCGGTTCCCGAACGAGACGCTCACGCCCTCCACACGCAGCTGGGACGGTTGGGCAGGGAGAGACGAAGAATGGTGCGGCAAGAGGATCCTCGGGAGCGGTCGACTGACTCCTGCCGGGCTGCACGCCACGGCCGCAGGAGAGGACGAGGATCACCGCTTCACACCGCCACGGTAACCCCGCCCACCGTTCACGGCACGCGACTAACGTCGGTGGCCGCAGGTGTCACGCGTTCCTCCGCGGTTCGGCTCGCCAGCTGCGGGGTGCACTGGGCAGGTGCCGCAAGTGTGGCAGCCGTGGTGTGATGACGGTGACGACGAGGAGGTCCACGTGAGCACTGGTCCCACACCGGCACCCGGGTCGCCCGGCTGGCGCAGGCCACTGGGGTCCACCGGCCTGGAGGTCACGGCCGTGTGTGCCGGTGGCAGCCCGCTGGGCAGCATGCCTCGTCTGTACGGGCGGGACGTGCCGACCGACGAGGGCGTCGCGACGGTGCGGGCGGTGCTGGACAGCCCCATCGGGGTGATCGACACGTCCAACGGGTACTCCGACGGTGAGAGCGAAAGACGCATCGGGCAGGCCCTCACCGAGGCGGGCGGGTTACCGCAGGGCACCTGGGTCGCCACGAAGGTCGACCCTCGTGGACGTGACTACTCAGGTGACCGGGTGCGCGCGTCGGTCACCGAGAGCAAGGAACGACTCGGCCTGGACCACCTGCCCCTGGTGCACCTGCACGACCCCGAGTTCTTCGACTACGACGAGATCACCGCGCCCGGTGGTGCCGTCGACGCCCTGGTAGCGCTCAAGGAGTCAGGTCAGGTGGGGGCGATCGGACTGGCCGGTGGCCAGGTCCAGGAGATCGCCCGCTACCAGGCGCTCGGGGTGTTCGACGTGCTGCTCGTCCACAACCGGTGGACGCTCCTGGACCGCTCGGCCCGCGACCTCGTCGCCGATGCGCTGGACCGCGGGATGGGCGTGATGAACGCCGCCGTGTACGGGGGCGGGATCCTCGCCGGCGCCGACCGCACCACCTACGGGTACCGCGAAGCCCCACCGGAAATCCTCGACGCGGTCGCCGCGATGCGGCGCGTGTGCGCCGAGCACGGGACCGACCTACCCACCGCCGCCCTGCAGCACTCCCTGCGGGACCCCCGCTTCGCCACCACGATCGTGGGGATGAGCCGCCCCGAGCGCGTCACCCAGACCCTCGACGCCGCCACCCGGGAGCTGCCCGAGGCCCTGTGGGACGAGCTCGAGTCCCACCTGCCACCCCAGCACGTGTGGCTCGACGCACCATTCGACTGACCCCGGCCCACCGGACGGCACACGCTCCCACGGGACCTAGGCTGGCGGCGTGGACGAGTCGACGACGGAGCCGAAACCCCCACGCCGCGAGTGGGCGGTCACGTTCTCCACCCTCACGATCATGGCCGGGTGCCTGATCGCCGCAGCGGTGCTGACCGCGCTGGTCTACGTGGCGTTGGCGGGGGTGCCCGAGGAGGAGCTGCTCGCGGCCGGCATCACCGTCCCGGGCGCGCGGGTCGCGTTCACCGTGGGGGGTGCGGCGTTCGCGGCGTTCCTGCTGCTGGGGCCCGCGATCGGGTTCGTGCTCACGTGGTTGCTGCGGGAGGTGCGCAACCAGTCGGTGCACGTCCTCGTCTTCGCCGCGGCCGGCGCGGCCCTCGGTGTGGTGACCGCGTTCGTGCTGGGGGTCCCTGAGATCGCGTTCATGACCGCGGGGCTCGTCGGGGCGTCGTCGGCCGCGGGGCGTGCCGCGATCAGCCCGTTCGCGCGCGTCTGACGTCAGCCCCACCGGGCACCGGGCACGCGACCACCTCCGCAGCGTCGCAGCGGGCATGGGACAGCCCGTGGGCTACCGGTCGTGACCGGTGCGTCGTGCTGGACGGGCACGACACCCACGGGCTGCGGTGACTGCCAGAACTCGCTGCCGCCGTGCGGCGTCGGTCCGGTGCAATCCGTCCGAGGTCAGGGCGACTAGCGGACAGCCACCTCACGCGTCCAAGAAGACTTCATTATCTGGACCACCTCCTCTCCCGTGATGCAACGACGGTACGTCCGCCCCGGGCACCTGCCAAGGGGTTTTTACCTTCGGTGGACGGCCCGTCACGGGTGAACCTCCCGACACCGGCCTCGTCGCCGGTGCCTGGTCACCGCAGCCAGGAGTTGCCGACGATGCGCGCCCAGATCTTGCCGACGCCCAGCGTGTCACCGGCCAGGGTGGTCGCGGCGATGATGAGGAGCGCCGCCTCGAGCCAGTGGGTCGTCATCACCGGGTTGGTGCCACCGAGCACGAACGGCACCTGCGACAACCACATGAAGAACATCAGCAGGGTCCCGGTGACGGCAGCGATCTTCAGGCCGGCCCCCAGCAGCATCGCGATACCGATGCCGAACAGGCCGATCATGAACAGCCAGTCGCCGAAGGCGTTCTGGAACGTCCCCTGGAGGAAGTCCGCGAACGGGCCCTCGATACCGCCGATGTACCCCTGGGCGGGTGACCCGCCGTTGATCCAGGCGCGCTCGGACGGGGTGGAGTAACCCAGGCCGAACACCCTGTCGATGAAGGCCCAGAAGAAGATCCACCCGATGAAGATCCGCCCTGCCGCGAGCGCGTAGCGCGCCCCGGGCCGGGTGACGATCTGCTCCTGGTACAGGACGGCGCGGGGCTCGGGCCCGGCCGCCGGCGCACCACCGGCCGGGGTGTCCACGTTCGGTGAGGTCATGGTGTTCCTCCTCGATCGAGTCGGTGCACCAGGGGCCTGGTGCTCACACCATCCTGTCAGGGTGCGCGTCACCCGCAACGGGCCTGCGTACTGCGGCGATGCCCTGGTTGACGCCCACCAGCCCCAGCACCAGCATCCACACCAGTCCACCGACGACGAACCACACCACACCGGCGGTGTTGCCGGCCAGGACGAGCGTGACCGCAGCGATCAGCAGACCGGTGCACCCGACGTCCACCGCAGGCCGGGCGACCTTGTGGGCGAGCAACCACGCCTCGTCGCTGGCCCGCACCTCGCGGGCGCGGATGCCCACCCCGCTCTCACGCCCAAGGCGCCCGTCGGCGGTCCGGCCGGCCACGACCCACACGAACAGGGCGAGGCCCGCCAGAGGGAGGGCGATCAGCAGCAGAACCACCAGGGGCAGGGGCTGGTCCATACCCGTCAGCCTAGGTGCCACGCCGCGGGGCGTCCTGGGTCGTGTGGACGTCGAGCACGGGTGGGCGCACCTGCGTAGTGTCGGTGGTCGCGACCGCACCCGAGGACGAAGGACCCCATGTCCACCCGCGCAGCAGCACTGACCATCACGGCACTCCTGGCGCTCTCCGCATGCACCGCACCGGAGCCTGCACCCGACCCCACCGCCGAACCCGCACCCGACCCGGTGCGGGTGGCGCAGACGTCGCTCCCGGAGCAGGACGTGACCGTCCTGGAGCAGCCGGACGCGGTCGGGCGTGCGTTGGCGGCCACCCGCACGTTCTACGACGCCGCGCCCGTGGTGGTGCTCGCCGCCGAGGAGGACGTGGACGCCCAGCTGGCCGGCGCGTCGGTCGCGGTCCGGCTGGGGATGCCGCTGCTCCTGGTGCCCGACGGCTCGGCCGGGACCCGGGACGGGACCGAGGAGGACACCGAGGACGAGGGCGCAGCCGGCGCGGACGAAGGCGCGACCGGGCCCGCCGAGGTGGCCGAGGAGCTCTCCCGGCTGGAGACCGTGACCGTGGTGACCGTCGGCGAGGTGGACGTGCCCGGCGGCACCGACGTCACCACCGTCCCGCACGAGCAGGTCGGTGACCTGCTCGACGGTGCGGAGACCGTCGAGGTCGAGCCGGGGCGCGAGGTGCGGCACGTCGCCGAGCTGGACCGCGACGAGCCCCGCCTGCTGCAGCACGAGGACGACGAGGGCACCGGGGAGGCCGAGCAGACCACCGCGCACGAGCTGCCGGCCACCGAGCCCGCCGCACCACTGACCGAAGCCATGCTGCTGACCACGGGCGACACCGCTGACCTGGCAGCCGTCGCCACCGCGCGCGCCGCAGGCGTACCGGTGGTCCGCAGCACGCAGCCCGACCCGCGTGCCACGTCACGCACCGTCGAGGCCCTGGCGGACGCCGAGGTCGGACCCGTCGTCGCCCTCGGGCACCGGTGGGGCGCACCGGAGGACCTGGGGTGGAAGATCGACACCGCCCGCACCGGTGTGCAGCTGCCCGGCGGCGGGCAGACCCTCTTCCCCGGCAAGCGCATGATCGCCCTGTACGGGACCCCCCACTACCCCGCACTGGGGCTGCTCGGCGAGCAGGACGTCGAGGAGTCCATCGACCGGGCCCGGCGTCTGGCCGCCGAGTACGAGCCGCTCACCGACGACGTCGTCGTCCCCGCCTTCGAGATCATCGTCACCGTCGCGTCCCGGGACGCCGGCGCCGACGAGCAGTACAGCAACCGGCTCCCGGTCGACACGTTCGTGCCCTGGGTCGAGGCCGCCCGGGACGCAGGGGTCTACGTGGTCATCGACCTGCAACCCGGACGCACCGACTTCCTCACCCAGGCCCGGCTCTACGAAGAGCTGCTCCTCTACCCCAACGTCGGCCTGGCCCTGGACCCCGAGTGGCGGCTCGAGCCCGACCAGGTGCACCTGCGCCAGATCGGCAGCGTCGAGGCCGACGAGGTGAACGAGGTCGTCGACTACCTGGCCGACCTGACCCGCGAGAACGCCCTGCCGCAGAAGCTGCTGATCCTGCACCAGTTCAGGTTGTCGATGATCCAGGACCGGGACGACGTCGACACCTCACGCGAGGAGATCGCCGTCATGATCCACGCCGACGGGCAGGGCAGCCAACCCGCCAAGCAGGACACCTGGCGCGCGCTGCGCGCCAGCGCACCCGAGGGGATCTGGTGGGGGTGGAAGAACTTCATCGACGAGGACACGCCCATGCTCACCCCCGAGCAGACGTTCCGGGACGTGGAGCCCGTGCCCCACTTCGTCAGCTACCAGTGACGGCCCGTCACCGGCAGCCCGGCAGGCCTCAGGCCTGCTGAGGGGCCTGCGTCGGCAGGAACCCGGGGTAGGCGCGCTGGCTCGCCATGGCCGCCCACCGGGCGAGCACCGTCGCCGGCACCGGCAACGGGTCGGGCAGCAGGGTCAGGGCGCGGTCGTCGTCGGCCCGATGGGTCTGGCGGAGTGCGTTGTTCTGCATCTCGACGTCCTTCGTTCGATGGCCCGGCTGGCCCTCGCGGGTCCCGTGGCTTTGCGTCCCCACCTCTCAGTGGGTTTGCCCTTTCGCTGACCTGACAAGAGTAGGTGGCGTCCACGCCGCCACGCGCGAATTTGTCCGATACCACCCGTTCGGACCAGGCTTTTCACCCGATGTACCGGGCCAGGCCACCGTCTGGGACCCTCCGGTGCCTCACAGCACCGTCCCGACGGCCGATGGGAACCACGGCAAGCCCCCGACGACAGGAGCCTGCGTGGACGCCATCGGCAGCATCCACAACCGGATCAGCCAGATCCAGAGCACCATCGCCTCGCTGACCGCACCCGTGGCCGGCACGCCCATGACGGCGAGCGCCACCGCCCTCACCACCACCGGCGCCAACGCCTCGACGTCAGCGGTGTTCTCCGCAGCGCTCGACAAGGCCGTCGGCGCCCAAGGGCTCACCCCCACCCTGGGCGGGGCGCCCGGCGCCCCCACCTCCAACGACCCGTTGGCCCGGGCAGCAGCCGCGATCGCCTCCGCCTCGGGCGCCGTCAACACCAGAGGCGTCCCCCAGGAACTCATCGCCTACGGAAACGGGCGCATCCCCGCCCACGCGCTGGCCGGGATCGAAGGCACCAACCACAAGCTGTGGGAACCGGCCGCACGCTCGTTCGAGGCCCTGCGTGACGCCGCCAAGCGCGACGGCGTCACCATCGGCATCACCGACTCCTACCGCACCTACGAGTCCCAGGTGGACCTGGTGCGACGCAAGGGCCTGTACTCCCAGGGCGGCCTCGCCGCCTCCCCCGGCACCAGCAACCACGGGTGGGGCCTGGCCCTGGACCTGCGCCTGGACGCCAAGGCCCAGAGCTGGATGCGCGCCAACGCCAAGGACTTCGGGTTCATCGAGGACGTCCCCCGCGAGCCGTGGCACTGGACGTTCCGGCCGAACGGCTGAGCCCGCACACGCCACGCCCCGCACGACGAGGCCCCCGCACCCTGGTCATCAGGGTGCGGGGGCCTCGTCGCAGCGGGTGCCCGCCGTCGGCGCACGCGGGTCAGATCACCAGGACCGACACGCGGCCCGGTCCGTACCCGGAGACGTCCAGCTCCATGTCCAGGCGCTGCACGTACGCCAGGACCCACTTGTCGACGTCCGCAGGGAGGGTCTCCCGCGGCGCGTACGTCTCGTACAGCCGCAGGTGAGGTGCACCATCGGTGTTGAACAGCGACGAGGCGACGTTGAGGATCTCGGCGATGTTGTCGAACAGCATCGGCGTGATCAACCCGTTGTCGACGGCGTCCTGCGCGGTGCGCGCCGGGATCAGCGCGATGGCGGCCCCCGCGTACGCCGCCAACGGCATCTCCATCACGATCATGGCCTTGAGCTTCAACATGTCGTCCACGTAGACACCCACGACCGCGCCCGGGTCCTGGTGGGGATCGACCGTGCCGGTACCGACCACCGCCTCGACGTCCCGACCCAGCAGCCCTTCGAGGAGCTCACGGACCTCCAACGCGGCCGGCAGCGGTGTGGGCCGCACCACCTGCCCGCTCATGCGAGGAACGGGTCGATGGTCTCGCGGAAGATCTCCGCGTTGAAGGGCTTGGCGATCAGGAACAGCGCACCCGCCGCCTCCGCCTGCTCACGCATCTCGGCAGAGCCCTCGGAGGTCACGAACCCCAGCGGGATGTCGATCCCCTGCGAGCGCATGGTGCGCAGCAGGTCGATGCCCGTCATCTCAGGCATGTTCCAGTCCGACAGCACGAAGTCCGGCTTCTCCGTCTTCACGTGCTCCAGCGCCGCGGCACCGTCGGCCACCTCGCTGATCTCCCACCAGTCGTAGCCTGCCTGGCGCAAGGTGCGGATGACGATCTGGCGCATCACGCGGCTGTCATCGGCGACCAGGACTCTCATCAGCTCCACCTCGTTCGACGTCGATCCCGCTCCCGTGCCCCGGTCACGGCAGCTTCCACAGGCTGATCACCACCGCCCGCCCGCGCCAGTCCAGGTTCAGCTCGTAGATCTGCGAGCCGTCCTGCGTCGGCGGACGTTCCTGGGTGACCTGCGGGAGCGTGAGCACCCCGGGGTCGGGGACCAGCGCCTTGACGTTACCGCCAACCACGTTCGCGACCTCACCGAGCGCATCGACGAAGTCCTCCGTGGAGACCTCCTCGTCAGGTTCCATGCCGAGCAGCGCCCGCGCCAGGTCGTCGGCGGTGGCCCTCTCGGTGCTGAGCAGCACCCGGCCCGAGGTGGTGCCCTGGACGTCCACCCACGCGTGCATCGGGTCACCCAGCTCCGGGGCCGACAACGCCGGGAGCACGTGACCGGGCTCCCCGTCGATCATCGCGGTGAAGACCTCCTCGGCGATCGCCAGGATCGGGTCGGCCCCCGCGAACGCCTGGATGTCGATGTCCATGCTCATGCTGACTCCTCCAGCTCGACCAGCCCGAGGAGCTGGAGCTTCTCCCGGACCGCGTCCGGGGTGAACGGTTTGATGAGGTACTCGTGAGCGCCGGCAGCCAGGGCACGGACGATCTGCGACTGCTCGCTCTCGGTGGTGACCATCATGAGCGTCATGTCGCGCCAGTCGCGGTTGTTGCGCACCGCGGTGACGAACTCCAGCCCGTTCATGACCGGCATGTTCCAGTCGATGCAGGCCAGGTCGATGTGGGTACCGCCCTCGAGCACGTCGAGCGCCTCACGCCCGTCGGCGGCCTCGACCGTCTCGAACCCCAGGCTTCCCAGGAGTCGGGAGACGATCCGGCGCATGGTGCGCGAGTCGTCGATGACCAGAGCTCTCATGCTGCCCTCCGAGCGGTGCGTCGATATGCAGATCCGGCACCGACAGGGACGCGTTCCCAGCCGTCATCGATGCCGATGGTGGTCTCGGCAGCACCCAGGATCAGGTAGCCGCCGGGCTTGAGGACGCCGTGCACACGCTGCAGGACGTCCCTCTTGGTCGCGAGGTCGAAGTAGATGAGGACGTTGCGCAGGAACACCACGTCGAAAGGACCTCCGGTGGGGGGTGGGTCGAGCAGGTTGTGACGCACGAACGAGATCGTCCGGCGCAGCTGGGGGTTGACCTCCCAGTCCGTACCCGCCCGGCTGAAGTGCTTGACGAGCATCGTGACCGGCAGGCCACGGTTCATCTCGAGCTGGTTGTAGCGGCCGGCCCGGGCCCGGGTGAGCATCTGCTCGTTGAGGTCGGTCGCGGTGATCCGCCACCCGTTCGGTGGGAGCAGGTCCTCCAGGGACATCGCGATCGAGTACGGCTCCTGGCCGCTGGAGCACGCCGCCGACCAGATCCGCAACGACGGCGCGAACGCCCCCGACGAGGACCCCAGGATGGCGGGCACGATGTGCTCGGTCAGGGCCCGGAACGGCTGGGCGTCCCGGAACCACGACGTCTCGTTCGTGGTGAGGGCCTCCACCACGGCCTCGATCTGCTTGGGTGCGGCCGTGGCGCGCAACGCACGCACGAACGTGTCGACGTCCGGCACGCCCGCAGCCCGTGCCATCGGCAGCAGGCGGCTCTCGACCAGGTACTCCTTGCCGGTGTCCAGCTGGATGGCACTACGGGTGCGGACCAGGTCGGCGACGTAGGTGAAGGTGTCGGCGGTGAGGGTCATGCGGCTCTCCCGGCAGCTACGGCGCGGGCGGTGGCCGACGCGATCTCGTCAAGAGGAAGGATCTGGTGGGCCAGGCCCGCGGTCGCGACCGACCCGGGCATGCCCCAGACGACGCTGGACTGCTCGTCCTGCACGATGACGCTGCCGCCCGCCCGGACCAGACCCTCGCACCCCGTCCGACCATCGGACCCCATGCCGGTCAGGACGACCGCCAGCAGGTCACCGCCGAACACGGCTACCGCGGAACGGAACATCACGTCCACCGAGGGGCGGCAGAAGTTCACCGGGGGGTCGGTGGTGGTGCGGGTGCGGATGCCGGCCGGCCCCTTCGCGAGCTCCAGGTGCAGGTCGCCGGGTGCGATGTACACGGTTCCAGGACGCAGCACCTCCTCACCGGTGGCCTCCACGACGGTGCTGGGGCCCAGACGGTCCAGGCGGGCCGCGAGCTGCTTGGTGAACACCGGTGGCATGTGCTGGACCACGACCATGGGCACCGGCAACGGCTCGGTCAGCCCGCGCAGCACCCGCGACAGGGCCTCGGGCCCACCGGTCGAGGAGCCCAGCACCACGGCCCGGACGTTGCGTCGTGCAGGACGAGGGCGTGTAATCGCGACCGGTCCCGCCGGTCGCGG
>NZ_AXCZ01000002.1 GCF_000767165.1 Cellulomonas bogoriensis 69B4 = DSM 16987 | reverse complement strand
CGCTGCTGGACCCCGGTTCCTTCGAGCCGGTCCCGGCGCGGGACGTGGTCGGGTCCCTGCTGGAGCACGTGGGCCCGGCGCTCGACGCGTGCGGGGACCTGGGGACGGTGTGCGGGCGGGTGGACGAGCTGCTGGAGGTCGGGACGGGTGCGGACGCCCAGCGGCGCTGGTACGCCGAGGGCGGCGCGGCCGGTGTCGCCGACCGCGCCGCCCAGATGACGGTTGCCTGACCTCGCGAGCCCGGTGAGGCGCGGTCAGCCCTTGGCCGCGTCCTTCAGTGCGGTGCCGGCGGTGATCCGCACGCCGTGGCCGGCGGGGATCTCCAAGGTCTCCCCGGTGCGGGGGTTGCGCCCGGTGCGGGCTGCGCGGTCGGTGCGCTCGACCGTCATCAGGCCGGTGAGCCGGACGGCCTGGCCCTCGCGCAGGGACTCCACGAGGAGCTCCTGCAGGGCGGTGAGCGTCGCGGCGACCTCGGTGGCAGGGTTGCCGGTGCGCTCGGCGATGCGTGCGACCACGTCGTTGCGGGTCAGTGCCATGGCAGTTCCTGTCTCTCAGAGTGTGTCGGGGTCGACCAGACCCCGTTGGACCGCGCGCACGAGCCGCCGGGGCACCTGCACCTCGCGCCCACCGGCGCGGACGGTGACGAGCTCGGTGGGCGTGGCCTTCCACTGCGCGCGCCGGGACCGGGTGCGGCTGCGCGACATCTTGCGCTTGGGGACCGCCATCAGCCCTGCCTGCCCTTCCAGCGCGGGTTCTTCTTGTTGATGACGAACGTCTTGCCGCGCCTGCGGACGACGATCGAGCCGTCCTTCTTCTTCAGCGAGGCCAGGGAGGCACGGACCTTCATGACGTCTCCTCGGTGGTGGTGCCGTAGCGGCGGCGGAACTTCTCGACCCGCCCCGCGGTGTCCAGGACGCGGGTGCGACCGGTGTAGAACGGGTGGCTGGCGCTGGACACGTCCACGTCGACCACGGGATAGGTCTGGCCGTCCTCCCACTCGATCGTCGTGGTCGAGGTGACCGTGGACCGGGTCAGGAACGCGACGCCGGCGGACGGGTCGCGGAAGACCACGGGGTGGTAGTCGGGGTGGATCCCTCGTCTCATGTGTGGCTCCTCACCAGCTGGACTTCGTGATGCCGGGCAGCTCGCCCCGGTGGGCCATCTGGCGCATCCGGACCCGGGACAGGCCGAACTTGCGCAGGGTGCCGCGGGGGCGCCCGTCGGCGACGTCGCGGTTGCGCACCCGGGTGGGGCTGGCGTCGCGGGGCAGGGCGTGCAGGGCGCGCATGGCCTCGGCCCGCTCGGCGGCGCTGAGGTGCGGGTTGGTCGAGGCCTTCTTGAGCTCGCGTCGCCGCTCGGCGTACCGGGCCACGACCTCCTTGCGCTGCTCGTTGCGGGCGATCTTGCTCTTCTTGGCCATCAGCGCTCCTCGCGGAAGTCGACGTGCTTGCGGATCACGGGGTCGTACTTCTTCAGCACGAGGCGGTCGGGGTCGTTGCGACGGTTCTTGCGGGTCACGTAGGTGAACCCGGTTCCCGCGGTGGAGCGCATCTTGATGATGGGGCGCAGGTCCTGACGTCGAGCGGCCATCAGATCTTCTCCCCGCGGGCCAGGATCTCGGCGACGACGACGTCGATGCCGCGACGGTCGATCGTCCGGATCCCCTTGGTGCTGACCGTCAGCCGCACGTGCCGTCCCAGGGACGGGACCCAGTAGCGCTTGCGCTGCACGTTCGGGTTGAACCGGCGCTTGGTGCGGACGTGGGAGTGGGAGATCGAGTGGCCGAAGCCCGGCGTGGTGCCGAGCACCTGGCACCGTGCGGACATGGGTGCTCCTCGGTAGGTGATCGATGGGAGTGCGGCGGGCGCGCCGATGGCGGAGAGCCGCAAGGGCCACCGTAGGAGTGATAATCATTCCCGTCAAGCGTTACAGTGGGGCGACCTCGACCCACACCCGTGCACTTCCCGAAGGGGGGCCCATGGCCCGGCACCTACCACTGACAGCCCTGGCGACCGTCGACCCCGTCCTGCGCGACTCCGTCGTGTTCGGCATGGTCACCGACGCCCCGGGCACCGTCGTCCTGCGCCACGACATCGTCGACGACGACGGGGACGGGGCGATCCGACGCGTCGTGCTGGACCACACCGGCGTGGTCGAGGACGTCCTGGTCCCCCTGGAGCACGCGTGCCTGAGCTGCGCGGTCCGGGAGGACGCGATCCCCGTGCTGCGCGACCTGGCGTCCCAGGGTCGGTGGTCGGCCCTGGTCCTCGCCCTGCCCGTCTCGGCCGAGTCCCTGCCCGTCGCGCGTGCCCTCGGCTGGGCGGCCCGCCGCGGCGGTGACCTGCCGGACGTGCGCCTGGCGAGCGTCGTCGGCGCCGTGGACGTCGAGACCTGCGAGCACGACCTGCTCGGTGACGACCTGCTCGACGAGCGCGGACTCGGCCTCACCGAGGACGACCGCCGCTCCGTCGGTGAGGCGCTCGCGGCGCAGGTGGGTCACGTGGACGTGCTCGTCGTGGCCGGTGAGCGGGGCGCCCACCCGGTCGGTTCGGACCTGCTGGACCACCTGCGCGCCAACGACGCCGTCAGGGTGGACGGCCTGCACGAGCTCGACACCGCGGGCCTGCACCGGATGCGGCACGACACCCGCACCGCCGAACGCCGCCTGGACCCCGTGCACGCCGCGCCGGTCCAGCACGCCCCCACCGGCAACGGGGTGTGGTCGCTGGACCTGCGCTCCCCCAGGCCCATGCACCCCGAGCGGCTCCTGGAACGCATCGAGGACCTCGGGTCCGGACGTCTGCGCAGCCGCGGGGTCTTCTGGGTCCCGGACCGCCCGCACTCGGCATGCGTCTGGGACGGCGCCGGGGGCCAGCTCAGCATCGGCGAGCTGGGACCGTGGCGGCGGCGTGACCCGTTCACGCGCCTGGTCTACACCGGCTGCGGCGACGAGGCGCCGGCGCTGCGCGAGACGTTCGACTCGGTGATCCTCTCGGACGCCGAGGACGCCCGGGGCCTGGCCCCGTGGTTGGGGGCGGAGGACGCCCTGGCCCCGTGGCTCGGGGAGCGCTCGGGCGCCTGGTGACACCACGACGGCGGGGCCCTGGTGACCGGGGCCCCGCCGTCGCCATGAGTCAGTGGTGTGAGACGGCCGCGCGGGTCGACGCACACCGCCGACCCGCACCCCACGGGGACAACTCCACCCGCAGCATCGGTCCTGGAGGGCTCATCCCGGGGCGCGGACCTGCCGATCTCCATGGGGTAGCGACGTACCAGCCCTCCCGGAGGGGTCCCCCCATGAACGCCCACACCACCACGGCCCTGCAGCTCGCGCTCCTGGAGCTCGCGATGCGACCAGCAGCGGCGGCTCCCCCGAGCCGCACCGCGGGGCTGCCTCCGCAGTTCACCGCCATGCTCGCCGGTACCACCCCCCAGGCGCCCGCGCGGACTCAGCGCACGCGCCCCGGCCTGCTGCGACCCACGGTGCCGAGCGCCACACCCGCACCTGCCTGACCGGGGCCGTCGCGGGGCGGCATGTCAGCCGCGGGCGACGGCGAACCAGACCGCCTTGCCCGGCTCCTCCTGCTCGACGCCCCATCGGGCCGCCAGACGTTCGACGAGTCGGACCCCCTGACCGCCCGGCACCTCGGGACCGGTCGTGCGGGCCACCGGAACGCCTTCTCCCTGGTCCCTGACGGTGACCACGACCTCAGCGGCGTCGATCGAGACCTCGACCGTGACCGCCCCGCACCCGTGGAGCACAGCGTTGGCCACGAGCTCGCTCGTGAGGAGCTCGCTGATCGTCAGGGTCTGACCCGCGATCGCGACGGCCGTCAGGTGGTCCCTGACCCAGTGCCTCGCCGCACCCACCGACCCACGCCGGGCGTCGAGGTGCAGTCGCATGGGAGCAACTGAACACCTCGCGGCCGGTGGACGCACGGCGGATCCGGTCATGTGGGTGTCGTCACAGTCGGGTCCGGACCGCCTCGGCGATCTCCTGGATGATGCTGTCCATGCCGATCAGCCTCTCGCGGTCCCAGGGATCCAGCGCGTCGGAGTACATGTTCAACGCCAGCGTCGTGTCGTCGTCGACGTAGGCAGGCAGCGCTGCCGCGGAGCGGAACCCGACCGACCGTGCCGCCTCCCGCCACTGCGGCCACCGGGTCTCGACCTGCATGTCGGGCACCAGCACCCCGCGCAGCTCGTCCATGGCGGTGATGCACGGCCCCTCGCCGGCCACGACCTCGGCCGCGTCACAGCGTTCGGCCCGCGGGTCGCTGCTGCCCACGTACGTCAGACGGTCGCGGTACCGCAACGTGATGCTGCAGTGGGTGCCCGGCCCGAGCTGCCGGGCAGCGGCCTTGGCGTACCCGTCGAGCGCATGGTGCGTCACATCACCCACTGGCGCTCCCTCGGTCTCGATCACTGCCGTGCTGGATCCTACCGGCCCCGCCGCACGGACCGCGGTGGGCTCCCGGGACGCGCATCAGGGATGCCGGATGGCGAGGGGCCCGCACCGCCTGAGCGGTGCGGGCCCCTCGCCTGCTGTCTCACTGTCGGGATGACAGGATTTGAACCTGCGACCCCTTGACCCCCAGTCAAGTGCGCTACCAAGCTGCGCCACATCCCGATCGGCTCCGTGAAGCCGGGAACACTTTACCGCACGCCAGACGGCTCGCGTGCCACACGTCCCGTCATGGTCGTTGCGCGCGCCCCGGGTCAGCGGCGGCGCTTCTCCCGCACCCGCACCGAGATGGAGATGGGTGACCCCTCGAACCCGAAGGTCTCGCGCAGCCGGCGCTCGATGAAGCGCCGGTACCCCGCCTCCAGGAACCCGGTCGCGAAGATCACGAACCGGGGTGGACGGGTGTCGGCCTGGGTCGCGAACAGGATCCGCGGCTGCTTCCCACCCCGCAACGGGTGCGGGTGGGCCGCGACCAGCTCACCGAGGAACGCGTTCAGGCGACCCGTCGGGATGCGCGTGTCCCACGACGCCAGGGACTTCTCGATCGCGGGCACCAGCCGGTTGGTGTGCCACCCGGTCTGGGCCGAGACGTTGACCCGTGGCGCCCACTGGACCTGCACCAGGTCCTGCTCGATCTCCCGCTCCAGGAACGGGCGACGGTCCTCGTCCATGAGGTCCCACTTGTTGTACGCGATCACCAGGGCGCGCCCGGCCTCCACCACCTGGGAGATGACCCGGGTGTCCTGCTCGGTCATCTTCACGCTCGCGTCGACGAGCACCACACCGACCTCGGCCTTCTCGATCGCCGCCTGGGTCCGCAGCGAGGCGTAGAAGTCAGCGCCCGACGTCTGGTGCACCCGGCGCCGGATCCCCGCGGTGTCGATGAACCACCACCGTTTGCCGCCCAGCTCCACCAGCTCGTCGACGGGGTCGCGGGTGGTGCCGGCCTCTGCGTCCACCACCACCCTGTCCTCCCCCAGGATCTTGTTCAGCAGGCTCGACTTGCCGACGTTCGGGCGCCCCACCAGGGCGACCCTGCGGGGGCCGCCCTCACGGATCGCGCCACCGGCCGCCGACACCTCGGGCAGGCCCGACACCGCGGTGTCCAGCAGGTCCCCGGTTCCCCTGCCGTGCAGGGCCGAGACCGGGTGCGGCTCCCCCAGGCCCAGGTTCCACAACGCGGCGGCGTCCGCCTCTGCCCTCGGGCCGTCCACCTTGTTCGCCGCGAGCACCACCGGCTTGCCGGCCTTGCGCAGCAGCCGGACGACCTGCTCGTCGGTGGACGTCGCGCCCACGGTCGCGTCGACCACGAACAGCACCACGTCCGCCAGTGCGATCGCGACCTCGGCCTGCTCCGCCACCCGGGCGTGGATGCCCGCGACGTCGACCTCCCAGCCGCCGGTGTCCACCAGCGTGAACCTGCGCCCCGACCACTCGGCCTCGTAGCTGACCCGGTCCCGGGTCACACCGGGCTTGTCCTCCACGACCGCCTCACGGCGGCCCAGGATCCGGTTCACCAACGTCGACTTGCCCACGTTGGGACGCCCCACCACCGCCAGCACGGGCAACGGCCCGGCAGGACCGGCCGGCACCTCGCCGCCCTCGCCCCCGTCCAGGAGCGCGAGGTCCTCGTCCTGCAGCTCGTAGTCGGCCAGCCCGGCCCGCAACGACGCCTCCCGTGCGGCGTCGTCGTCGCCGTCCACCGGTGCTGTCGGGACGGGCGCGTGCGCTGCCGCGTCGCTCTCAGGGGGGGTCTGCTCGCTCATGCCCCCATCCTCCCCCGACCGGGGACCAGACGACGAACCGGTTCAGGCCGGCGCGTCCTGGAACGGCGGGTCCTGGAACGGCGCGTCCGTCGGCAGGGCCACCCCCGTGGCGGCACTCGTCGCCGCCACGTGCGCCGCGAGCACCGTCCGCAGCTGCTCGTTGGCGCGCTGGACCGCAGCCCGTCCCCGCACCGGACCCCCACCGGTCAACGTCACCGGCTCACCGAACGCCACCACCAGCCGCCGGCGCACCCCGGGGACCCGGCCCACCGGCTCCCCCGTCCGTCGGGTGCCCAGCACCGCGACCGGGACCACGGGGGCACCCGAGGTGACCGCCAGCCACGCCACCCCGGCACGGGCGGTCGCCGCGTCCCCCCGGCCACGCTCACCCTCGGGGAAGATCCCCACCGCGCCGCCACGTCGCAGCACACCCAGGGCCGCCGACAACGCCGGGCGGCCGTTCTCCCGGTCCACGGGGATCTGCCCCGCGGACCGCAGCAACCACCCCACCGGCCCGCGGAACATCTCGTGCTTGACCAGCAGGTGGGTGGGCCGGGGGGCGCACCCGTGGACCACCGGGCCGTCGACCAGCCCCAGGTGGTTCGCCGCCAGCAGCACCTGTCCCGTGCGCGGCACACGGTCCGCTCCGATCACCGTGGTGCGCCACACCACCCGAGCCAGGAACCACCCCAGCCACCGCGACCGCCGCGGACCCCCGGCACCCGGCGCCTGCGGCCCGGCCCTCACGCCGGACGCCCGAGCACCTCGTCCACCACGGCCAGGACCGCCTCGACGGTCTCCTCGAGGTCCAGGGTGGAGGAGTCCACCGTCACCACCCCGTCAGCGGCGGTGAGGAAGTCCACCACCGTGGAGTCCTCCCGGTCCCGACGCACGACCTGGTCCCGGGTGGCCTCGACAGCCGCCGCCCCCGCCTGCCCGTGCAGCTCCGTGGCACGCCGCGCCAGGCGGACCTCCTCGCTCGCGGTGAGGAGCAGGCGCACGTCCGCGTCCGGTGCGATCACCGTGGTGATGTCCCTGCCCTCGGCGACCACCCCGCGTCCACCGCTGAACCCGCCGTCACGCTCGACCGCGATCAGGTGCCGCTGCCGGTCCCCCAGCTCCGCACGCGCCCGCAGGTTGGTCGCGACCCGACTCACGACGGTCGAGATCGCCGACCCCCGGATCGCCTCGCCCACGTCCGTCCCGTCCACGTGGAACGTCGGCCCTGCCGGGTCGACGCCCACCACCAGCGGCATCGACCGGACCGCCTCGGCGACCGCGTCCCCGTCGTCCAGGTCCACGCCCTGCTCCAGGCACCACCACGTCGCAGCCCGGTACATCGCACCGGTGTCCAGGTACGCCAGACCCCGCCGCGACGCCACCCGCCGGCACACGCTCGACTTGCCCGACCCCGACGGGCCGTCCACGGCCACCACCACAGGGGTACCGGTCACCACATCCACCACACGCGCTCCACGTCCGCTCGACCCTGCTCCTGCGCACCGACCCCGACGGCCGGCGCAATCCTGCTCACCCGGCCAGGCGCCACCCGTGCCCGGTCAGGACCTCCTCCAGCTGTCCGCGCAGCCCCCGCAGCACCGACACCGACGCCAGGCCCACGGGCTGACTGGGGGCGTGCTCCAGCTGCAGCTCCTCCACGTTCACGCCCGAGGAGCCCACGTCCGCCAGGAGCCTGGCCAGCTCACCCGGCTCGTCCGGGACCAGCACCGTCACCACGTCGTACGCGCGGCGCTGGCCGCCGTGCTTGCCCGGGATCCGGCTCACGCCGTCGTTGCCGGCCGCGATCGCCGCGGCCACGGTGCCCAGAGCACCCTCCTGGACGGATTCCGCGTCCCGGGCGACGTCCGCAGCACCCAACGCCTCGATCACCACGTCCAGGTCAGCCCGCAGCGCCCGCAGCACCGGCAGCACCGCCCCGGCGTTCGCCCCCAGGATCGAGGTCCACAGGGCCGGGTCGCTCGCAGCGATGCGGGTCACGTCACGCAGGCCCTGCCCGGCGAGGTCCAGCGCCGCCGGGTCCCCCTCGACGAGCCGGGCGGCGACCAGCGAGGCCGCGACCTGCGGGACGTGGGACACCAGGGCGACCGCCGCGTCGTGGGACCCGGCGTCGAGCATCACCGGGGTGGCACCCAGGTCGGTGGCGAGCGTGCGCACGCGCAGCACCGCGTCCCCCGTCGACTCCGGGCCGCCGACCACCACCCACGGGCGCCCGATGAACAGGTCCGGCCGGCCCGCGGTCGGCCCCGACCGCTCCGACCCCGCCATGGGGTGGGAGCCCACGTACCGGGTCAGGTCCGCGCCGCTCGACCGCAACGGGCCCAGCACCGCGCCCTTGACGCTCGCGACATCGGTCACCACCGCGCCCGGCCACGCCTCCAGCTCACCGGCCACCACGTCGGGTGTGACGTCCGGTGGTGCCGCGACCACCACCAGGCGCGGGTCCGGGTCACCGTCCTGCGGCAGACGCCCCGCGCCCACGTCCCGAGCCAGGAGCAACGAGGTGCGCGACGGGTCGTGCAGGACGACGTCCACACCGGCGGCCCGCAACCCCAGCCCGATGCTCGTGCCCAGCACACCGGTGCCCACCACCCGCACCGGGCCGACGGTCCCCGCCGCCCCCGCCGGCGTCACTGGGCCAGGTCCCGGCGCAGCACCGTCGCCCCGTGCAGGTACACGTGCCGCACGTCCGTGCGCGGCCGGTCCAGGTTCGCGTGCGCCATCAGCCGCACCACCCGGGGCAACGCACCGGGGACGTCGATCTCGACAGCGCACATCAACGGCACGTCCCCCAGGCCCATCTCGCGCGCCGCCGCCGCCGGGAAGTCGCTGCGCAGGTCCGGGGTGCAGGTGAAGAGGATCGAGATCAGGTCGTCGGTGGTGAGCGCGTTCGCGTCCAGCACCTGCTCCACGAGCTCCTTGGTGCGCTCGACGAGGTGCTCACGCTCGTCGGTGTCGAGCTGTGTCGCTCCCCTGATCGCGCGAACCGTCATCGTGCACCACTCCTCGTCCCCGACCGGCCGGTCACAGCCCGACCTCTGACATCAACGCCCCGAGCTCCTCACGCCCGAGCACCCTGGTGCTGCCCGGGCGCAACGTGCCCAGGCGCACCGACCCCATCCGCGTGCGGACCAGGCGGGTCACCGGGTGACCCACCTCTTCCAGCAGCCGACGCACCACGTGGTTGCGCCCCTCGTGCAGGACGACCTCGACCATGGTGGCCTTCGCTGTGGAGTCCACGACCCGGAACCGGTCGACCTGGACCGGCCCGTCCTCGAGCGTCACACCGGCCCGGAGCTCCTGCCCCAGGGCGGGCCGGACCTTGCCCTCCACGCTCGCCAGGTAGGTCTTGCGCACCCCGTGCGACGGGTGCGCCAAGCGGTTGGCGAGCTCCCCGTCGTTCGTCATCAGCAGCAGGCCCTCGGTGTCCGCGTCCAGGCGCCCCACGTGGAACAGCCGCTCGGGGCGGTCGGCCACGAACTGCTGCAACGAGGGCCGCCCCTGCGGGTCGTGCATGGTCGAGACCACGCCACGGGGCTTGTTCAGCGCGATCGTCACCAGAGACGTGTCCAGCTGCAGGCGCAACCCGTCGACGTGGACCACCGCCCGCCGCGGGTCCACCCGGACCCCCAGCTCACGGACCGTGACCCCGTCCACGTCCACCCGCCCGGCCGCGATGATCTCCTCGCAGCGCCTGCGGGACCCGATGCCCGCACCAGCCAGCACCTTCTGCAGGCGCACCCCCTCGGGTACGTGCACGTCGCGTGCCGGTGCCTTGCGGCCTCCCCGTGTCACGCCCTCACCTCCGGTTCGCCGTCGACGCCGGTCATCGTCTCGATGTCCGGCAGGTAGGGGGCCAGCGGTGGCAGCTCGTCCAGGCTCGTCATGCCCATCCGCTCCAAGAAGTAGGGCGACGTGCCGTACAGGACCGCGCCACTCGGCTCGGTCCCGACCTCCACCACCAGACCCCGCGCAGCAAGCGTACGGACCACCGAGTCCACGTTCACCCCACGCACCGCCGAGACCTGCCCCCGGGTCACCGGTTGCCGGTAGGCGATCACCGCGAGGGTCTCCAGAGCCGCCTGCGTCAACCGGGCCGTCTGACCGTCCAGGACGAACCGGCTCACCACGTCCGCCATGGCCGGGGAGGAGTAGAACCGCCACCCGGACCCCGCGTGGCGCAGCTCGAACCCACGGTCGTGGGCGCGGTACTGCGCTGCGAGTGCGTCGAGCTCCTGCTCGACGGTCGCGGTGGGCAGTCCCAGCACCGTCGCCAGGCGCACCGACGCGACGGGCTCGTCCGCGACCATCAGCACCGCCTCCAGCGCCGCACGGGCCCCGCCGGGCAGATCATGGACGTCGAACGCGAGCTCGTCGACCGCAGGTGCCGGCGAGCGTGCAGGTTCTCCGGTGTCTGCAGGGACTTCGTGGCCCGCGGGGTCTGCGGCGCTCGTGGGGTCGCCCGTCATGTCGCTCCGTCCTGGCCGGCGCCGGTCGCCGCACCGTCGGTCACGTCACCGTAGTCGTCCGTGACCTCGACCTCTCCCTCCTGGGTCCCGGTCCACCGGACCGTCAGGTCACCCAGGGGATCCACCTGGTCGAACGCCACGACACCCTCACGGAACAGCTCCAGCAGCGCCAGGAACCGCACCACCACCACCAGCGTCGAGTCCGCGTCCTGCACCAGGACCCGGAACGTCCCGGACCCGTGTCGCCGCAACCTCCCCACCAGGACGGCCGCCTGCTCGCGGACGCTCACCGCCGGGGCGTGCAGGTGCCCCAGGTCGACCGTCGGTGCGGCACGGGGTCGCAACGCGTGCGCTGCGAGGGCGGCGAGCTCGTCCGGCCCTATCCCCATCACGAGCTCGGGCAGAAGGGCCGACAGGTGAGGCTCCAAGGTCACGGCGCGGGGTCGGCTGCGGGCCTGCGCGACGAGCTGGTCACCCAGGCGCCGGGCGACCTCCTTGTAGGCGCGGTACTGCAGCAACCGGGCGAACAGCAGGTCCCGGGCCTCGAGCATCTCCAGGTCCTCGGCGTCCTCCACGTCCCCCGAGGGCAGGAGACGGGCGGCCTTCAGGTCCAGCAACGTGGCCGCGACGACCAGGAACTCGCTGATGCGCCCCAGCTCCCACGGCTCGTCACCGGCGTCCGCGGCCCGGACCGCCGCGATGAACTCGTCGGTCACCTGCGCCAGAGCCACCTCGGTGATGTCGAGCTTGTGCTTGGCGATCAGGCCCAGGAGGAGGTCGAACGGGCCGGTGAAGTTGTCCAGGTGGACCTGGAAGCCCCCGCTACCGGTGACCTCGGCGTCCGTCTGCCCCTCTGGTCCGCCGTCGACCTCAGGCGGCATCGCCACGGGTGATCAGCTCCCGGGCCAGCTGACGGTACGCCTCGGCACCGGAGTGGGTCGGGGCGTAGGTGGTGATCGGTTCCGCAGCGACGGAGGAGTCGGGGAACTTGACGGTACGACCGATGACCGTGTGCAGCAGCTGGTCCCCGAAGGCCTCGTGGACCCGTGCCAGGACCTCACGGGAGTGCAACGTGCGGGGGTCGTGCATGGTCGCCAGGATCCCGTCGACCTCCAGGCGCGGGTTCAGACGGTCGCGTACCTTCTCGATCGTCTCGATCAGCAGCGCGGCACCGCGCAGGGCGAAGAACTCGCACTCCAGGGGCACCAGGACACCGTGGGCGGCGGTCAGGGCGTTGACCGTCAGCAGGCCCAGCGACGGCTGGCAGTCGATCAGGACCACGTCGTACTCGTCCTCGACCTGCCGCAGCGCACGCGCCAGGATCGACTCCCGGGCGACCTCACCGACCAGCTGGACCTCGGCTGCGGACAGGTCGATGTTCGCCGGCATCAGGTCCAGGTCAGGGACCCGGGTGCGACGGATCACGTCCGTGGCGGTGACGTCCCGCTCCATCAGCACGTTGTAGACGGTGCGGTCCAGCTCGTGCGGGCTGATGCCCAGGCCCACGGACGCAGCGCCCTGCGGGTCGAAGTCGACCACCAGCACACGTCGCCCGTAGTCGGCCAGCGCCGCACCCAGGTTGATCGTCGTGGTGGTCTTGCCCACCCCGCCCTTCTGGTTGCACAGGGCGATGATGCGCGCCGGGCCGTGCGACATCAGGACGCTCGGCTCGGGCAGGTCGGGCAGCGTGCGACCGACAGGGTCCGTGAGGGGCGTGGAGGTCACGTCCTGGTCGGGGCTGGTCACGGCAACCGAGGCTACCGCAGGGCCCTGGGATGGGCCGCGACGTAGACCTCGCGCAGGGTGTCGGGCGTCACCTGGGTGTAGATCTGGGTGGTCGTGACCGAGGCGTGGCCGAGGAGCTCCTGGACCACACGCACGTCCGCCCCACCGGCCAGCAGGTGGGTCGCGAACGAGTGCCGCAGCGTGTGCGGCGAGACGTCCTCCGCACGCCCGATGCCCGACCGGCGGGCCGCCTGGCGCAGCACCGCCCACGCGCTCTGCCGGCTCAACCGCGCGCCACGGGTGTTGAGGAACAACGCCGGGCCTCCCCTGCCACCGGCGGCCAGGGCCGGTCGGGCACGCACCAGGTACGCCTCCACCGCGTCCCGGGCGAAGGACCCCACCGGCACCACACGTTCCTTGCCGCCCTTGCCCCACAGCCGTGCCGCGCCCAGGCCCGGCTCCAGGGACAGGTCGTCCACGTCCAGCCCCACCGCCTCGCTGATCCGCGCACCCGTGGAGTACAGGAGCTCCAGGACCGCCCGGTCACGCAGCGGCACCGGACCCTCGCCGGTCCCGGCCGCCTCCAGCACCGCCTCGACCTCAGCGGTCGAGATCGCCTTGGGCAGGCGTCGCGGCTGCGACGGCGGGCGCACCTCACCCGCGGGGTCCGACGGGCTGAGCCCCTCCAGGAGGCAGAACCGGTGCCACCCGTGGACCGCGGCCACCACCCGGGCCGTGGACGACGCCGCCAACGGACGGGACCCGTCCTCACCGGTGCGGACCGAGGTGACGAACGCCCGCACGTCCGACTCCGTGACCTGGGCCGGTTCCGCACGGCCACGGGTGGTGAGGAACCTGACGTACCGGTCCAGGTCACGCCGGTAGGCCGTCAAGGTGTTCTGCGACAGCCCACGCTCGACCGCGAGGTGGTCCAGGTAGGCCTGGCGTGCGCCGACCAGCGCAGGCGACGGCTCAGCGTCCGCGCCGTCACCCATCGGGTCAGATCGGCAGCAGTGGGTCGACGCCCACCGCCACGAACAGCAGCGTCAGGTACGTGATGGACCCGTGGAACAGGCGCATCTCGCCCAGCTTGGTCCCCGGGCGGCGCGCGCGGCGCGCCAGGGCCACCACCGAGGACAGGAACCACGCACCCAGCACCACCGCGGCCGAGGTGTACACCCACGACATGCCGGCCAGCGGCACCAGCGCGAGGGAGCAGGCGACCATCGCCACGGAGTGGGCGAGCATCTCCTTCGCGACGCGCAGGTCACCGGCCACGACCGGGAGCATCGGCACCCCGGCGGCGGCGTAGTCGCGGCGGAATCTCATCGACAGTGGCCAGTAGTGGGGTGGGGTCCAGAAGAAGATCACACCGAACAGGACCACGGGAGCCCAGTCCAGGCGTCCGGTCACCGCCGACCAGCCGATCAGGACCGGCATGCACCCGGCGACGCCACCCCAGACGATGTTCTGGGACGTGCGCCGCTTGAGGAGCATCGTGTACCCGACCACGTAGAGCACGATCGCCATCAGCGCGAGCGCCGCCGAGAGCAGGTTCACCAGGACCGCGAACCAGGCCAGGGAGAACGCACCGAGCGCGTACCCGAACACCAGGGCCGCCCGCGGCGTGACCTCGCCGGTCACCAGGGGCCGACGACGCGTGCGGGTCATGACCTCGTCGATGTCCCGGTCCAGGTAGCAGTTCAGGACGTTCGCCGAGCCCGCAGCGGCCGCGCCCCCCACGAGGGTCGCCACCACGAGCAGGAACGGCGGGAAGCCCTGCTGCGCCAGCAGCATCGTGGGCAGGGTCGTCACGAGCAGCAGCTCGATGATGCGGGGCTTGGTCAGAGCCACGTAGGCGCCGACCCGTGCGCGGACCGCGCCGAGGGACGCCGCCCACGGCCTGTCCCCCGTGACCGCCCGGGCCCGACCGGTGGCAGCGACGGGTCGCGGCGAGGACGCCCGGTCGGCGGGGGCGGGAATGGCTGAGCGCACGGCGACAAGGCTCCGTTCTGTGGGTACTACGTCCCATGGTACGGGGCCTCGCGACCAGCCTGTCCGCGTCAGGGGCCTGAACGGGGATCCCTGGCCAGGGCCGCGGGGCCGGGATGGCGCGTCCACCAGTCGGCCGGACGCCCGGTCCCAGGCACGCCCCGGTAGGCTCGACGCGGCGTGGGCGCCGGTCAGACCCGGCCCCCCAGCAACCGGTCCGGTCCGTCACCACGGCCCGGACCCCACGCACCAGGCGACCGCCCGGGTGACCGCCCGGGCAGGAATGAGGTTCTGTTGAACGCGTCCGTCCCCACCCCGCACGAGCACGAGTGGTCCGAACTCGACAGCCGCGCCGTCGACACGCTCCGGATCCTGGCCGCGGATGCGGTCCAGAAGGTGGGCAACGGTCACCCGGGTACCGCGATGAGCCTGGCGCCCGCTGCGTACCTGCTGTTCCAGCAGCACATGACCCACGACCCCAGCGACTCCCAGTGGGCGGGCCGCGACCGGTTCGTGCTGTCGGCCGGGCACTCCTCGCTCACCCTGTACCTGCAGCTGTTCCTCTCCGGGTACGACCTCTCCCTCGACGACATCAAGGCCCTGCGCACCTGGGGCTCCAAGACCCCGGGGCACCCGGAGTACAAGCACACCGACGGTGTCGAGATCACCACCGGCCCCCTCGGCCAGGGTCTCGCCTCGGCCGTCGGCATGGCGATGGCCGCCCGTCGTGAGCGCGGTCTGCTCGACCCCGACGCCGCTCCGGGCACCAGCCCCTTCGACCACACCGTCTGGGTGATCGCCAGCGACGGCGACCTCATGGAGGGCGTCACCGCCGAGGCCTCGTCCCTCGCCGGGCACCAGGAGCTCGGCAACCTCGTCGTGATCTACGACGACAACAAGATCTCCATCGAGGACGACACCGACGTGTCGTTCAGCGAGGACGTCCTGGCCCGCTACGAGTCCTACGGCTGGCACACCCAGCGCGTGGACTGGACCGCCGGCGAGGAGTACGTCGAGGACGTCGACGCACTGGGCGCCGCGCTCGCAGCCGCCAAGGCCGAGACCGGCAAGCCCTCGATCATCTCCCTGCGCACCATCATCGGCTGGCCCTCGCCCAACAAGAAGAACACCGGGGCCATCCACGGCTCCGCGCTGGGCACCGACGAGGTCGCGGCGCTGAAGTCGCTGCTCGGGTTCGACCCGGAGCAGGACTTCGTCGTCGAGGACGAGGTCCTCGCCCACGCCCGCAAGCTGGTCGACCGCGGCCAGGCCAAGCACCGCGCCTGGGACGAGGCCTACGACCAGTGGAAGGCCGCCAACCCCGAGCGGGCCGCGCTGCACGCCCGCCTGGCGGCGCACGAGCTGCCCGAGGGCTGGGTGGACGCCCTGCCCGTCTTCCCCGCCGGCAAGGACGTGGCCACGCGGTCGGCGTCCGGCAACGTGCTCTCGGCGCTGGCTCCCGTGCTGCCCGAGCTGTGGGGAGGGTCGGCCGACCTCGCCGGGTCGAACAACACCACCATGAAGGGCGAGCCGTCGTTCCTCCCCGCGCACCGCTCGACCTCGATGTTCGCGGGCAACGAGTACGGCCGCACCCTGCACTTCGGCATCCGCGAGCACGCCATGGGCTCGATCCTCAACGGGATCGCGCTGCACGGCGGCACCCGCCCCTACGGCGGCACGTTCCTGGTGTTCAGCGACTACATGCGGCCCGCGGTCCGGCTCGCCGCCCTCATGCAGATCCCGGTGACGTTCGTGTGGACGCACGACTCGATCGGCCTCGGCGAGGACGGTCCCACCCACCAGCCGATCGAGCACCTGGCGTCCCTGCGGGCGATCCCCGGGCTCGACGTCGTGCGTCCCGCCGACGCGAACGAGACCTCCTGGGCGTGGCGCACCATCCTGGAGCGCACCGCCAACCCGGCGGGCATCATCCTCACCCGCCAGAACGTCCCCACCTTCGAGCGTGGTGACGGTGACGCCGACGGCAGCGCCCTCGGGTCGGCCGCAGGCACCGCGCGCGGGGCCTACGTCCTGGCGGAGGCCGAGGGCGGCACGCCGCAGGTCATCCTCCTGGCGACCGGCTCCGAGGTGCAGATCGCCATGGCGGCCCGCGAGACCCTGCAGGCCGAGGGCGTCGCGACCCGGGTCGTGTCGATGCCGTGCCGTGAGTGGTTCGACGAGCAGGACGCCGCGTACCGCGAGTCCGTCCTGCCGGCGTCCGTCCGTGCGCGCGTCTCGATCGAGGCCGGCGTCGCACTCGGGTGGCGTGAGCTGGTCGGTGACGCCGGGCGCACCATCTCGCTGGAGCACTTCGGTGCCTCGGGCGACTACAAGCGCCTCTACCAGGAGTTCGGGCTCACCCCCGAGGCGACCGTCGCCGCGGCCAAGGAGTCGCTGGCGGACGCCGCCGGCACCCCCGCCCCCGGGGGCCCCGCGAAGCCGACCGAGGGTGGCACCGCGGACCTGTGACAGTCGCGACGGTGTCCTGACAGACGAACAGAACGGACCCGCCGGGCGGCCCCACGGGCCGCCCGGCGGGCGCGACCGAGGAGTCCGTGATGTCCGAGCAGCAGAGCAGCACCCCGCCCGCACCCGTGACCCGGCTCAGGGACGCCGGCGTCGCGATCTGGCTGGACGACCTGTCCCGGGAGCTCGTCCGCAGCGGCGAGCTCGCCCGCCTCGTGGCCGAGCGTGGCGTCGTGGGCGTGACCACCAACCCGACGATCTTCGCCGCAGCGCTGTCACGCGGCGACGCCTACGACGAGCAGCTGGGCCGGCTCGCCGCCGCCGGGGTCGACGTGGACGAGGCCGTCTTCACCATCACCACCGACGACGTACGAGAGGCCTGCGACGTCCTGGCGGACGTGCACCGGTCCACCGGTGGCCAGGACGGGTGCGTGTCGATCGAGGTGGACCCGCGCCTCGCGCGGGACACAGCCGCGACCGTGGAGACCGCGAAGCGGCTCTGGGAAGCGGTCGACCGACCCAACCTCTACATCAAGATCCCCGCGACGGTCGAAGGGCTCCCCGCGATCAGCGACGTGCTCGCCGCGGGCATCAGCGTGAACGTCACGTTGATCTTCTCCCTGAGCCGCTACGCAGCGGTGCTCGACGCCCACCAGACCGGGCTCGAGCGAGCGGCCGCCGCCGGGCTCGAGCTCAGCACGATCCGCTCCGTCGCGTCCTTCTTCGTCTCTCGCGTGGACGGTGCGGTGGACGCCCGCCTCGACGCTCTCGGCTCACCCGACGCCGAGTCCGTGCGCGGGACGATCGCACTGGCGAACGCCCGGCTGGCCTACGCGCTCCACCAGCAGGTCGTCTCCAGCGACCGCTGGCGGGCTCTCGCGCGAGCCGGCGCGATCGCGCAGCGACCCCTCTGGGCGTCGACCGGGGTCAAGGACCCGCGCTACCCCGACACCCTCTACGTCGACCAGCTCGTCGCGCCCGGCGTCGTCAACACCATGCCCGGAGCGACCCTGGAAGCCGTCGCGGACCACGGTCACGTCGTGCCCGACACCGTCACCGGGACGTACACCCGCTCGCACGAGCAGATCGAGACGCTCGGGAACCTCGGGATCGACCTCGACCAGGTCACCGTCGACCTCGAGCGCGACGGCGTCGCCAAGTTCGAGGCCAGCTGGGACGAGCTGCTGCAGACCGTCCGCGCCGGCCTGGACGCCCACGCACCCGAGGGGACGTCGTGACCGCACCCACGAGCGAGGGCTACACCAACCCGCTCCGCGACCCGCGCGACCGTCGGCTCCCGCGCATCGCAGGACCCTGCGGGTTGGTGATCTTCGGGGTCACCGGGGACCTCGCCCGGCGCAAGCTCATGCCGGCCGTCTACGACCTCGCCAACCGGGGCCTGCTGCCACCCGGCTTCGCGCTCACCGGGTTCGCCCGGCGTGAGTGGGACAAGCAGGACTTCGAGAAGGTCGTCCACGACGCCGTGAAGGCCAACGCACGCACCACGTTCCGGGAGAGCACCTGGCGCCAGCTCGCCGAGGGCATCCGGTTCGTCCAGGGCGAGTTCGACGACGACGACGCGTTCGACCGGTTGAGCACCACGGTCGCCGAGCTCGACGCCGAACGCGGCACCGGTGGCAACCACGCGTTCTACCTGTCGGTGCCACCGAGCTCGTTCCCCCTCGTCTGCCGTCAGCTGGCCCGCTCGGGACTGTCCGAGCAGCGGCCCGACACCTGGCGCCGGGTGGTCATCGAGAAACCGTTCGGTCACGACCTCGCCAGTGCACGCGAGCTCAACGACGTGGTCTCGGAGGTGTTCAACCCCGAGACCGTGTTCCGCATCGACCACTACCTGGGCAAGGAGACCGTCCAGAACATCCTGGCCCTGCGGTTCGCGAACCAGCTGTTCGAACCGATCTGGAACGCCCACTACGTCGACCACGTGCAGATCACGATGGCCGAGGACATCGGCATCGGTGGCCGCGCGGGCTACTACGACGGGATCGGTGCCGCCCGGGACATCATCCAGAACCACCTGCTGCAGCTCCTGGCGCTCACCGCCATGGAGGAGCCGGTCTCGTTCGACGTGGACGACCTCCGGGCAGAGAAGGAGAAGGTCCTCTCGGCGGTCCGGCTCCCCAAGGACCTCGCCCGCCACACCGCCCGCGGCCAGTACTCCGCAGGCTGGCAGGGCGGGGAGGACGTCGTGGGGTACCTCGACGAGGCCGGCATCGCACCCGACTCGATCACCGAGACGTACGCCGCCATCCGCCTGGACGTCGACACCCGGCGGTGGGCCGGGGTCCCCTTCTACCTCCGGGCGGGCAAGCGCCTCGGTCGACGCGTCACCGAGATCGCCGTGGTGTTCAAGCGGGCCCCGCACCTGCCGTTCGAGTCCACCGCGACCGCCGAGCTCGGGCAGAACGCCCTGGTGATCCGCGTCCAGCCGGACGAGGGCGTGACCCTGCGCTTCGGGTCGAAGGTCCCCGGTACGGCCATGCAGGTCCGTGACGTGACGATGGACTTCGGGTACGGGCACGCGTTCACCGAGTCCTCCCCCGAGGCCTACGAACGTCTGATCCTCGACGTCCTGCTGGGAGACCCACCGCTCTTCCCCCGCCACGAGGAGGTCGAGCTGTCGTGGAAGATCCTCGACCCGATCATCTCGTTCTGGGGTGGCCAAGGTCAGCCCGAGCCCTACCGGTCGGGCACCTGGGGTCCCACCGGCGCCGACGCGATGATGGCCCTGGACGGGCGGGCATGGCGGCGACCGTGACCACACCCACCGACAGCACGAGCACGGGAGACGCACCCCGATGATCATCGACCTGCCGGACACGACCACGGCCGCCGTGGCCAAGGCCCTGGTCCGGCTCCGTGAAGAAGGTGGCGCCGTCGCGCTCGGGCGGGTGCTGACCCTCGTGATCGACACCCCAGCGGCCGACGTCGACAGCAGCGTCGCCGCGGCGAACGACGCGAGCCGCGAGCACCCCTGCCGCGTGCTGGTCCTGGCACGCGACGAGGTGCGCACCACGCCCCGGCTCGACGCCGAGATCCGTGTCGGCGGGGACGCCGGGGCCAGCGAGGTGGTCGTGCTGCGGACCTCGAGCGAGATGCTCGAGCACGCCGACACCCTGATGATGCCGTTGCTCCTGCCCGACGCACCCATCGTCGCGTGGTGGCCCACGGACATCCCGTCCCACCCGGCTGAGCACCCCGTGGGGCGCATGGCCCAGCGTCGGATCACCGACACGGTCTCCTCACCGGACCCGGTCGCGAGCCTCGCCGCGCTCCGCAACGGGCACCGGGCCGGCGACACCGACCTGGCCTGGACCCGGCTCACCCGGTGGCGGGCCCTCCTGGCGTCCGCGCTGGACCAGCCGCCCCACGAGCCGGTCACCCGCGCCGAGGTCCACGGTCTCAGCACCCACCCGTCCGTGGAGCTGCTGGCCGGCTGGCTCCGGATGAGCCTGCGGTGCCCCGTCACGGTCGTCAGACGGACGGGTGTCGAAGGGATCACCAAGGTCGTCCTGGACCGGGCCTCAGGCCCTGTGACCATCGACCGGCCCGACGGGCGCGTCGCGGTCCTGCAGCAACCGGGCCACCCGGACCGCACGGCGGCGATGCCCATGCGTGGCCTCAACGAGTGCCTCGCCGAGGAGCTGCGGCGCCTGGACCCGGACGAGGTGTGGGGTGAGGTGCTCGCCGCGGGCCTCCCCGACACCCATCCGCGGTGACACCACGACCGAGGAAGGCAGGAGCAGCATGAACCGCACCGTCATCGTCCACCCGGACGCAGCGACGCTCGCCGCGACGACCGCGGCCAGACTCCTGGTACGACTCGTGGACGCCCAGTCCACGCACCGGCCCGTGCACGTCGCCCTCACCGGCGGCACGGTGGGGATCCGGACGCTCAGCGAGATCGCGGCGTCCCCCGTCCGCCACGCCGTCGACTGGACGGGGGTCCACCTGTGGTGGGGTGACGAGCGCTTCCTCCCCGACGGTGACCCGGACCGGAACGTCACCCAGGCGCGGCAGGCCCTCCTGGACGACCTGCCCGTCCCCGAGGAGAACATCCACCCGATGGGACCCTCGGACGCCCACGACTCCCCCGAGTCCGCGGCGGACGACTACCAGGCCGAGCTGGCACGTCACGCCGAGAGCGGAGTCGACGACGCCGGCCCCGCACTCCCGGCGTTCGACGTGGTCCTCCTCGGCGTGGGGCCCGACGGTCACGTGGCGTCCTTGTTCCCCGGGCACGAGGCGTGCGACGTGCTCGACCGCACCGTCGTCGGCGTCCACGGGTCGCCCAAGCCACCGCCCCACCGGGTGAGCCTCACGTTCGCCGCGATCGAGGCCGCGGACGAGGTCTGGTTGGTCGTGGGCGGGGAGGACAAGGCCCCGGCCGTCGCCAGGGCCCTGGACCCCGGTGACACGGACCCGCTGCCCGCCGCACGGGTGCTGGGCCGTCACCGGACCCTGTGGTTGGTCGATGCCGCAGCAGCGGGCTGACGCACGAGCACGGCGAAGGCCCCCACCGGCACTGGTGGGGGCCTTCGCCGTTCAGACCTGAGGTCAGCCGCCGCGTCGCGCGCGCAACGCCGCGAGAGCCTCGTCGAGGATCGCTGCCCCGTCCTCGTCGCTGCGCCGCTCCTTCACGTACGCGAGGTGCGTCTTGTACGGCTCGTTCCGGCTCGGGGACGGAGGGTTTTCCTTGTCCTGCCCGGCGGGAAAACCGCAGCGCGGGCAGTCCCAGGTCTCGGGCGCCTCGGCGCCGCCCTCCTGCGAGAAGCTGGGCCGGGTCTCGTGCCCGTTCGCGCACCAGTAGGACACCAGGAACCGGGGCGCAGCCTCACCGCGCTCCGCCTCCCCCATGGGACCTGCGCCGACTCGAGATCCTCTGATCGCACTACCGCTGGCCACGATGGTCCTCCGGTCTCAGCTCACGCGCTGGATCAAGCCCAGCAGCACGATGATGACGGTCCACAGCAGCGCGAGACCGATGGTGATCCGGTTGAGGTTCCGCTCGGCGACACCGGAGCTGCCGGCGTTGCTCGTCACGCCCCCACCGAACATGTCCGAGACGCCACCGCCCTTGCCCTTGTGCAACAGGACGAGGAGTACGACGAGGAAGCTGGTCAGGACCAGCAGGATCTGCAGGATGATGCGCAGGGCGTCCACGTGCTCGAATGTCCTCACTCGTCGGGGTCGGCGCCGGCGGGCGCCCGCCCAAGGATAGGCGACAGGGGTGTGATCCGACCAACACCGTCCATGACACGTCCATGACAGGTGTCGGCGACGGCGGTCGGGGCAGGGCGTGGCAGCCCCGCCCCGACCGGGCCGGGTGCTGCTAGAGACCCACCTCGTGCGACTGGAACCGCACGATCTTGGCGAACTCCTCCGCGTCGAGGCTCGCGCCACCGACCAGCGCACCGTCCACGTCCGGCTGCGCCATGATCGACGCGACGTTGCCCGACTTCACCGAACCGCCGTACAGGACCCGCACGCCCTCGGCGAGCTCGGCGTCGTACAGCTCGGCCAGCCGTGCCCGGATCGCGCCGCACACCTCCTGGGCGTCCTCGGGCGTCGCGACCTCACCGGTGCCGATCGCCCAGACGGGCTCGTAGGCGATGACGATCGTGGCGGCCTGCTCGGCCGAGAGGCCCTCGAGTGCCCCGTCGACCTGCGCCAGGGTGTGCGCGACCTGGTTCCCGGCCTTGCGGACGTCCAGGCCCTCACCCACGCACAGGATGGGCGTGATGCCCTGACCGAATGCCGAACGGACCTTCGCGGCGCACAGCGCGTCGTCCTCGCCGTGGAGCTCACGACGCTCGGAGTGCCCGACCGCCACGTAGCGCACACCCAGCTTCGCGAGCATCACCGGTGAGATCTCACCGGTGTAGGCCCCCGAGGTGTGCGCCGACACGTCCTGCGCACCGTAGGCGAGCTCGAGCTTGTCGGCGTCGACCAGGGTCTGCACCGAGCGGATGTCGGTGAAGGGCACCAGGACGGCGACCTCGACCGTCGAGTAGTCGTGCTTGGCGTCCTTGAGCGTCCAGGCGAGCTTCTGGACCAGATGGGTGGCCTCGTGGTGGTCGAGGTTCATCTTCCAGTTGCCGGCCATCAGGGGTGTGCGTGCCATCAGTCCTCCAGAACCGAGATGCCGGGAAGGGTCTTGCCCTCGAGAAGCTCGAGGCTCGCGCCCCCGCCGGTCGAGATGTGACCGAAGCCGGCCTCGTCGAAGCCGAGCTTGCGGACCGCGGCGGCGGAGTCGCCGCCACCGACGATCGAGAAGCCGTCGGTGTCGACCAGAGCCTGGGCGACGGCGCGGGTGCCCTCGGCGAAGGCCGGGAACTCGAACACACCCATCGGACCGTTCCAGGCGATCGTCTTCGCGCCCAGGATCGCCTCACGGAACAGCTCACCGGAGCGTGGACCGATGTCCAGGCCCATCTTCCCCGCGGGGATCGCGTCGGCCGACACGGTCTCGTGGGGGGCGTCGGCCGCGAAGGAGTCCGCGGCGACGATGTCGACCGGCAGGACGATCTCCACGCCGCGCTCGGTGGCCTGGGCGAGGTAACCCTTGACGGCCTCGACCTGGTCCTCCTCGAGGAGCGACGCCCCGACCTCGTGGCCCTGGGCCTTGAGGAACGTGAAGACCATGCCGCCGCCGATGAGAAGCTTGTCGGCCTTGGTCAGCAGGTTGGCGATGACGCCGAGCTTGTCCGAGACCTTCGAGCCACCCAGGACCACGACGTAGGGACGGTCCGGCGCCTCGACGGCCTTCCGGAGGGCCTGCACCTCGGCCCGCACCAGGGTGCCGGCCGCGTGCGGGAGACGCTGCGCGACGTCGAACACCGATGCCTGCTTGCGGTGGACCACACCGAAACCGTCGGACACGAACGCGTCGGCGAGCGCCGCCAGCTCGTCGGCGAGCTCACCGCGGGCCGCGTCGTCCTTGGACGTCTCACGCGCGTCGAACCGGATGTTCTCCAGGAGGGCGATCTGACCGTCCTGGAGGCCCTCGACCGTCGCGTGGGCCGACGGGCCGACGACGTCGGAGGCGAGGGCCACGGGCTGGTCCAGGAGCTCGCCGAGCCGGGCGGCGACGGGAGCGAGGGAGAACGTCGGGTCGGGCTCACCCTTGGGGCGGCCCAGGTGTGCGGTGACGACGACCCGTGCACCCTGCTGCAGAAGGGCCTGGAGGGTCGGGAGCGCCGCACGGATGCGGCCGTCGTCGGTGATGGTCGTGCCGTCCAACGGCACGTTGAAGTCCGACCGGACCAGCACGCGCTTGCCGCGCAGGTCACCGAGGTCGTCGATGGTCTTCATGGAGTTCCTTCACAGATCGGGTGCAGGGGCATGATGCGACGACGTCCGCGTGCTCCGAGGGTGTGGTCCCGCGGAGCACGCGGACGCCTGTCGCTGCTCAGTCGTGCCGGGGCGTCAGAGACGCTCGCCGATGTAGACCGTGAGGTCCACCAGACGGCTGGAGTAGCCCCACTCGTTGTCGTACCAGGAGACGACCTTGACCTGGTCGCCGATGACCTTGGTGAGGCCCGCGTCGTAGATGCTCGAGGCGGGGTCGGTCACGATGTCGGTCGAGACGATCGGGTCCTCGGTGTAGACCAGGATGCCCTTGAGCGCGTCGCTCTCGGCGGCAGCCTTGACCGCAGCGTTGACCTCCTCGACGGTGACCTCACGCTTGGCGGTGAAGGTCAGGTCCGTGGCCGAGCCGGTGGGCGTGGGCACCCGCATGGCGTACCCGTCGAGCTTGCCCTTGAGCTGCGGGAGCACCAGCGACACGGCCTTGGCGGCACCGGTCGAGGTCGGCACCATGTTGAGGGCCGCGGCACGCGCACGACGCGGGTCCTTGTGGGGGCCGTCCTGGAGGTTCTGGTCCTGGGTGTAGGCGTGGATGGTGGTCATGAGACCACGCTCGATGCCGAACGCCTCGTCCAGGACCTTCGCCAGGGGGGCGAGGCAGTTGGTGGTGCACGACGCGTTGGACACGATGTTGTGCGCGGCCGGGTCGTACTCGGTGTGGTTGACACCCACGACGAAGGTCGCGTCCTCGTTCTTCGCCGGGGCGGAGATGATGACCTTCTTGGCACCGGCGTCGAGGTGGGCCTTCGCCTTGGTCCCGTCGGTGAAGATACCGGTCGACTCGATGACGATGTCGGCGCCGAGCTCGCCCCACGGGAGGGCGGCCGGGTCGCGCTCGGCGAGCGCCTTGAACGACTTGCCGCCCACGGTGATGGACGTCTCGTCGTAGGTGACCTCCTGCGCCAGGCGGCCCAGGATCGAGTCGTACTTGAGCAGGTGCGCGAGGGACTTGTTGTCCGTCAGGTCGTTCACACCGACGATCTCGATGTCGGCGCCCGACTCGATCACTGCACGGAAGAAGTTACGTCCGATACGGCCGAAGCCGTTGATTCCGACGCGGATGGTCACAATGCCCTCCTCGGCGCGCGCCGGTAGTAGCCGACACGCTCAATTGGTCGCTTGACGTTGCGTACGGCCCTGTACGCGCCTGGCCGGACCGTGACTGTCGATCCCCAGATGAGACCCAGGTTACACGCACGACACACCTGCCGCCGGGACGTCTGTCCTGCCGTCCGCCCACCTGCCGGGGCGTGCCGTCAGACGTCCAGCATGTCCGCGCTGAGGCCCGCCTCGGTGTCCGGGATGCCCAGCTCCTGGGCGCGCTTGTCAGCAGTCGCGAGGAGCCGACGGATGCGTCCGGCGACGGCGTCCTTCGTCAACGGCGGGTCCGCGAGCTGGCCCAGCTCCTCCAGCGACGCCTGCTTGTGCTCCAGGCGCAGCCGACCGGCCTCACGCAGGTGCTCGGGCAGGTCCTCCCCGAGGATCTCGAACGCCCGCTCGACCCGGGCGCCGGCGGCCACCGCGGCCCGCGCCGAGCGACGCAGGTTCGCGTCGTCGAAGTTCGCCAACCTGTTCGCGGTGCCCCGTACCTCGCGGCGCATGCGCCGCTCCTCCCACACCATGACCGCGTCGTGGGCGCCCAGGCGGGTGAGCATCGCCCCGATGGCGTCGCCGTCCCGGATCACGACCCGGTCCACCCCCCTGACCTCACGGGCCTTGGCGCCGATCCCCAGCCTGCGCGCGGCGCCGACGAGGGCGAGTGCCGCCTCCGGCCCGGGGCAGGTGACCTCCAGGGCCGCCGACCGACCCGGCTCGGTGAGCGAACCGTGGGCGAGGAACGCCCCGCGCCACGCGGCCTCGGCCTCACCCAGGCCCGCGGACACCACCTGCGGCGGAAGGCCCCGCACGGGACGGCCACGGTTGTCGAGCAGCCCGGTCTGGCGGGCCAGCGACTCCCCGTCCTTGACCACGCGCACCACGTACCGGGATCCCTTGCGCAGCCCGCCGCCGCTGACCACGACCACGTCGCTGGTGTGGCCGTAGACCTCGGAGACGAACGTCCGCAGCCGGCGTGCGGCTGCGCCGGTGTCGAGCTCGGCCTCGATGACGATGCGACCGGAGATGATGTGCAGACCACCGGCGAACCTGAGCGTGGCGGAGACCTCGGCCTTACGGCACGACGTCCTGTCGACGGGCAACCTGGCGAGCTCGTCCTTCACCTGTGCCGTCAGCGCCATGACGTCATCCTGCCACGCTGGTGCCCACGTCCCCGAGGAATCCCTCGAACGCGTCACGGTAGGCCGCCGCGAGCCGCAGGGCGTCGTGCCGGGCGGACCCGTCCCCCACCCGCACCTGCCGCAGCAGGAGCTCGGCGCCCATGTCCGCGCAGCGTCCCTCCAGACCCACCACGTCGTCGATCGCGCTCGGGTCGGCGAGCACCACGTCGACCCGCAGGCGGGGGGCGTGGTCGGCGAGCGCACGCAGGTGGTCCTCGGCCGTCATCCCCGGGGTCTCGCCGGACTCCGGGCTGAGGTTGAGGGTCACGCACCGCCGTGCCCGGGTGGTGTGCAGGGCCTCGGCGAGCCCGGGGACCATCAGGTGCGGCATCACCGAGGTGAACCACGAGCCCGGCCCCAGGACCACCCAGTCGGCGTCGTGGACCGCGGCGACGGACTCCTGGCAGGCGGGCGGGTCGTCGGGGATCAGCCGTATCGCCTCGACCCTGCCGGGTGCCTTCGCGAGCGAGGACTGCCCGCGCACGGTGCGGCGACCGCCGCGCTCGTCGACCAGGTCGGCCTCGATCTCCAGGGGCACCGCGGCCATGGGCAGGACCCGCCCGCGGGCACCCAGCAGGCGCGCGACCCAGTCCAGGCCCTCGACGGTGTCGCCGAGCAGCTCCCACAGCGCCACGATCAGCAGGTTGCCGACCGCGTGGTGGTCGAGGTCGCCCTCGGAACGGAACCGGTGCTGCAGGACGTCCCGCCAGGTCCGCCCCCACTCGGTGTCGTCGCACAGCGCCGACAGCGCCATGCGCAGGTCCCCGGGCGGCAGCACGGCCATCTCCTTGCGCAGCCGCCCGGAGGACCCGCCGTCGTCGGCGACGGTGACCACGGCGGTGAGCCGGTCGGACATCAGCCGCAGCGCCGACAGGCTCGCCGACAGGCCGTGGCCGCCCCCGAGGGCGACCACCGCCGGCCCCTGACCTGCGGGGCCGGCGGGGAACCCGGTCACCGTCATTCGCGTCCCAGGTCCCTGTGGGCGACCACCACCCGGTGGCCGGACTCGCGCAGCGTGCCGGCGAGCTTCTCGGACAGCGCCACCGACCGGTGCTTGCCCCCGGTGCAGCCGACGGCGATCGTGACGTACCGCTTCTCCTCGTTGCGGTAGCCGGCGAGCACGGGTTCCAGGGCGTCGACGTAGCGTTCGATGAACTGGGTCGCACCCGGGAGCCCCAGGACGTAGTCCCGGACGGGGGCGTCCCGGCCGGTGAGGTGCCGCAGCTCGGTGATCCAGTACGGGTTGGACAGGAACCGCATGTCCACGACGTGGTCGGCGTCCAGGGGGATTCCGTACTTGAACCCGAACGACAGCACGTTGATGCGCAGCGCCTCCTCGGCGCCGCCGGTCACGGCCTGACGGACCTCCCTGGCCAGGTCGTGGACCGTCAGCTCGGAGGTGTCGATGAGGACGTCGGCGCGTTCACGGATCTCTCGCAGGAGCTGCCGCTCGATGGCGATGCCGTCGAGGATGGTGCCCTCGCCCTGCAGGGGGTGGGGGCGGCGGACGGCCTCGTACCTCTGGACCAGCACGGCGTCCGAGGCGTCGAGGAACAGCAGCCGGTAGTTGTGGCCGACGGCCCGCAGGGAGTCGATGACGTGCGACAGGTCGGCGAAGAACTCCCGGCCCCGGACGTCCACGACCGCGGCCAGGCGGTGCACACCACCCGGCGCCGCGGTCATCATGCGCGCCATCTGTGTCAGGAGCTGGGCGGGCAGGTTGTCGACCACGTACCAGTGCAGGTCCTCCAGGACGGCGGCGGCACGGGACCGGCCGGCACCGGACATGCCGGTGATCACCAGCAGCTCGGGTGGTTCCCCCTCGGGCGTGGACGTCGAGGCCTCCAGCGCCGGGACACCCTCCGGCACCGTGTCGGGCGGCGGCTCGTTGCTCATGGGTCCAGCATGCCAGTGCCCCCTGGCGCTGGCACGGGTCGCCGCCGGTGCGCCGTCACAGCGCCGTCACAGCGCCGTCACAGCGAGGGGCCGGGTGCCTCCCTCGGCGTGTCGCCGTTCAGGGCCTGCACGACGGCGGCGGCGGTGCGTGGGCCCATGCCCTTGACCGCGGCGATGTCGGTGACGTCCGCCTGCCGGATGCGCGCCACGGAGCCGAACGTGGCGAGCAGCGCCGCGGCGCGTGCCGGGCCCAGGCCGGGGACCTCGTCGAGCACCGACGAGGTCATCCCCTTGCTGCGTCGGGACCGGTGGTGCCGCAACGCGAAGCGGTGGGCCTCGTCACGCACCCGTTGCAGCAGGTACAGGCCCTGGGAGCCGCGCGGGAGGATCACCGGGTAGGGGTCGTCGGGCACCCACACCTCCTCGAGCCGCTTGGCCAGGCCGCACAGGGCGACGTCGTCGACGCCGAGCGCGTCGAGCGCGGCCCGGGCGGCGGCGACCTGCGGTTCCCCGCCGTCGACGACCACGAGGTTGGGCGGGTAGGCGAAACGCGGTCGGCGCTCGCCGGTCGCGGCCACGACCTCACCGGTCCCCACCCCTGCGAGGTCCGCACCGGCCTTCGCCTGGTCCTCGAGGTGGCGACGGAACCGGCGCGTGATGACCTCGTGCATCGCCGCGGTGTCGTCCCGTGCCCCGTCGCCGTCCGGGCCGCGGACGACGAAGTGCCGGTACTCGGACTTGCGCGGCAGACCGTCCTCGAACACCACCATGGACGCGGTCTGGTGGGTGCCCTGCGTGGTGGACACGTCGTAGCACTCGATTCGCAGCGGCGCGGCCGGCAGCCCCAGCGCCTCCTGGATCTCCTGCAGGGCCTGGCTGCGGGTCGTCAGGTCCCCGGCGCGCCGCGTGCGGTGCAGTGCGAGCGCCTGCTCGGCGTTGCGGCGCACGGTCTCGGACAAGGTCTTCTTGTCGCCGCGCTGCGGCACCCGCACCTCGACCCGACCACCCCGCAGGGTGCCCAACCACGCCTGCACCTGCTCCACGTCCGGGGGCAGCACCGGGACCAGCACCTCCCGCGGTACCGCAGCACCCGGGGTGGTGGCGCGCTCGGGCCGGCGGGAGCCCTGGGAGCTGCGGTCGACGTCGTGGACCTGGTCGGTGTCGCCGTACACCTGCTGGAGCAGGTGCTCGACGAGCTCACCGTCCGTGACGTCCTCGACCTTCTCGACCACCCAGCCCCGTTGACCGCGGATCCGGCCGTCACGGACGTGGAACACCTGGACGGCGGCCTCGAGCTCGTCCCCGACGAGGGCGAACACGTCCGCGCTGGTCCCGTCGGGCAGGACGACGGCGTTCTTCTCGGTGGCCCGTTCCAGGGCCGCGACGTCGTCACGGAGTCGGGCGGCGGTCTCGAACTCCAGTGCCTCGGACGCCTCCTGCATGCGTCGCTGCAGACGGCGCACGTACGTGGCGGTCTCCCCCGCCATGAAGGCGCAGAAGTCCTCGGCAAGGGCCCGGTGCTCCTCGGCGCTGACCCGCCCCACGCACGGTGCCGAGCACTTGTCGATGTACCCCAGCAGGCACGGTCGCCCGGTCTGCTCCGCCCGTCGGAACACCCCCGCCGAGCACGTCCTGACCGGGAACACGCGCAGCAGCAGGTCCACGGTCTCCCTGATCGCCCACGCGTGGGCGTAGGGACCGAAGTACCGGGTCCCGGGCCGCTTGGACCCGCGCATCACCTGGACCCGCGGGTACTCCTCCCCCAGGGTCACGGCCAGGAACGGGTAGGACTTGTCGTCCCGGTACTTGACGTTGAAACGGGGGTCGTACTCCTTGATCCACGAGTACTCCAGGGCCAGCGCCTCGACCTCTGTGCCCACCACCGTCCACTCCACCGACGCCGCGGTCGTGACCATCTGCTGGGTCCGGGGGTGCAGCGCCGAGAGGTCCTGGAAGTAGCTGCCGAGCCGGGCACGCAGACTCTTGGCCTTGCCGACGTAGATCACGCGCCCGTGCTCGTCCCGGAACCGGTACACCCCGGGTGAGTCGGGTACCTGGCCCGGGCGGGGCCTGTAGGTCGAGGGATCGGCCATGGTGACGAGCCTAGGTCCGTGCGGGGGCGCCCCTGACCAGGTGCGGGCCCGACCTGGCGTCGCCGAGCGGCCGACGGGCCGCTAGCGTGGGCTGATGGGACTCCTGCACACGTACGACGCACTGGTCGAGTGGTCCGCCCCGGGAGCGGAGGGGACCCGAAGCTACACCTCCTACAGCCGTGACCACGAGGTCCGGTTCGAGGGCAAGGCCCCGCTGCCGGGGTCGGCGGACCCCGCCTTCCGTGGGGACGCGTCCAGGTACAACCCCGAGCAGCTGCTCGTCGGTGCGCTCTCGCAGTGCCACATGCTGTGGTTCCTGCACCTGGCGTCGGCCGACGGGGTGGTGGTCGTCGGCTACATCGACAACGCCCAGGGCACCATGCGGGTCGAGGGTGCCGGTCACGGCCAGTTCACCGGTGTGCGGTTGCACCCTCTGGTCACGCTCGAGTCCGCCACCCGCGAGGACGGCCGCCCGATCACCGACGGCGACCTGGAGGCCCTCCACGCCCGGGCGCACGAGCACTGCTTCATCGCACGGTCGGTGAGCTTTCCGGTGACGATCGACCCGCCCGGCCTGCGGGTGGCGCAGGAGGCCGCGACCGCCACCTGACCCCCTGACCGCACCTCACGCGGTGGCGCGGTCCGGGACCGGCTCGAGCACCTCGGCCAGGAACCGTCCCGTGTGGCTCTCCGCCACCCGGGCGACGTCCTCCGGTGACCCCTCGGCGACGACGGTCCCGCCACCGGAGCCACCCTCGGGGCCCATGTCGATTACCCAGTCGGCGTTCTTGATCACATCCAGGTTGTGCTCGATGACGATCACCGAGTTGCCCTTGTCGACCAGGGACTGCAGCACGCCCAGGAGCTTGCGGATGTCCTCGAAGTGCAGCCCGGTGGTCGGCTCGTCCAGGACGTAGACGGTGCGGCCGTTGGAGCGTCGCTGCAGCTCGCTGGCGAGCTTCACCCGCTGGGCCTCACCGCCGGACAAGGTGGGCGCCGACTGGCCCAGGCGCACGTACCCCAGGCCCACGTCCACCAACGTCTTCAGGTGCCGCGAGATCGCCGGGACGGCGGCGAAGAACTCGGCCGCCTCCTCGATCGGCATGTCCAGGACGTCGGCGACGGTCTTGCCCTTGAAGTGCACCTCGAGGGTCTCCCGGTTGTACCGCGCACCGTGGCACACCTCGCACGGGACGTACACGTCCGGGAGGAAGTTCATCTCGATCTTCAGGGTGCCGTCACCGGAGCACGCCTCGCAGCGGCCGCCCTTGACGTTGAACGAGAACCGTCCCGGCATGTAGCCGCGGACCTTCGCCTCGGTCGTCTCGGCGAACAGCTTGCGCACGTGATCCCACACGCCCGTGTACGTCGCAGGGTTGGAGCGTGGTGTCCGCCCGATGGGCCCCTGGTCCACGTGCACGACCTTGTCCAGCCCGTCCAGGCCCGTCACGCGCGTGTGCCGCCCCGGCACCTGGCGGGCACCGTTGAGCTCGTTCGCGAGCACCGTGTAGAGGATCGAGTTCACCAGCGTCGACTTCCCCGACCCGGAGACACCCGTCACCGCGACCAGGCACCCGAGCGGGAACGAGACGTCCACACCCTGGAGGTTGTGCTCACGTGCCCCCACGACGGTCAGCCGGCGTCCCTTCTGCGGGGTGCGCCGCGAGGCCGGCATGGGGATCTGCCGCCGTCCGGCGAGGTAGGCCCCCGTCACCGACTCCTGGGAGGCCAGCAGCCCGGCCAGGTCACCGGAGTGCACCACCCGGCCCCCGTGCTCCCCCGCACCGGGGCCGATGTCCACGATCCAGTCGGCCGTGCGGATCGTGTCCTCGTCGTGCTCGACCACGATGAGCGTGTTGCCCAGGTCCCGCAGCCGGGTCAGGGTGTCGATCAGCCGGCGGTTGTCGCGCTGGTGCAGCCCGATGCTCGGCTCGTCGAGCACGTACAGCACCCCCACCAGACCGGAGCCGATCTGGGTCGCGAGCCGGATGCGCTGCGCCTCACCGCCCGACAACGTGCCCGCGGGGCGGTCCAGCGACAGGTAGTCCAGGCCCACGTCGAGCAGGAAGCCCAGCCGCGCCTGGATCTCCTTGAGGACCTGCTCGGCGATCGCGCGCTCGCGCTCGCCCAGGGCCAGGTCCGCGAGGAAGTCCCGCGCCTGACGCAGCGGCAACGCACACACCTCGGCGATCGACCGGTCCCCGACACGGACGGCCAGCACCTCGGGCTTCAGGCGGGCGCCGTCACAGACCGGGCACGGCACCTCCCGCATGTAGGACTCGTAGCGGTCCTTGGACCACTCCGACTCGGTCTCGGCGTGCCGCCTCTCGATGAACGTGACCGCGCCCTCGAAACCGGTCGAGTACTGACGGTCCCGGCCCCACCGGTTCCGGTACTTCACGTGGACCTTGTGGTCCTTGCCGTAGAGCACCGCCTTGCGGGCCCGCTCGGGCAACGCCCGCCACGGCACGTCCATGGAGAACCCGAGCTCCTCGGCGAGGCCGACCAGCACACGCTGGAAGTACTCCGAGGACGTCTGCGCCCACGGGGCCACGGCACCCTCGGCCAGGGTCGCCTCCTCGTCGGGGACGACGAGGTCCGGGTCGACCTCAAGCCGGCTGCCGATCCCCGTGCACTCCGCGCACGCCCCGTAGGGCGCGTTGAACGAGAACGTACGGGGCTCGATCTCGTCGAGCGTCAGCTCGTGGTCGTTGGGGCAGGCCCGGTGCTCGGAGAACCGGCGCTCGCGACCCGGGTCGTCCTCGTCGGCGTCCACGAGCTCCACGAGCATCAGGCCCGAGGCAAGCCCCAGTGCCGTCTCCACGGAGTCCGTCAACCGCCGCTGGACCCCCTCCTTGGCCACCAGGCGGTCGATCACGACCTCGATGGTGTGCTTCAGCTTCTTCTCGAGGGTGGGCGGGCTGGACAGCTGGACGACCTCACCGTCCACCCGGGCGCGCGCGAACCCCTTGGACTGCAGCTCGGCGAACAGCTCCGCGTACTCCCCCTTGCGCCCCCGCACCACCGGGGCGAGCACCTGGTAGCGGGTCCCGTCCGGCAGCTCCAGGAGCCGGTCGACGATCTGCTGGGGCGTCTGCCTGCTCACCTGCTCCCCGCAGACGGGGCAGTGCTGGGTACCCGCCCTCGCGAACAGGAGCCTCAGGTAGTCGTACACCTCGGTGATCGTGCCCACCGTCGACCTGGGGTTGCGGTTGGTCGACTTCTGGTCGATCGACACCGCGGGCGACAGCCCTTCGATGAAGTCCACATCGGGCTTGTCCATCTGCCCCAGGAACTGGCGGGCGTAGGCGGACAGCGACTCCACGTAGCGCCGCTGCCCCTCGGCGAAGATGGTGTCGAACGCCAGCGAGGACTTGCCCGAACCGGACAACCCGGTGAACACCACGAGGCTGTCACGCGGGAGGTTGATGTCGACGTTGCGGAGATTGTGCTCACGGGCGCCCTGGACGCGCAGACGGTCGTTCACGTCGCCATCGTAGGTGGCCCGACCCGTCTCGTACAGTTGTTCGAAGACGTTCGGTGCGGGACGGGGAGCGCACCAGCCACGACGGCGGCATCATGGGCCCATGGCCTACACCGGCGACGTGGTCGTCCACGGCCCGTCCGACACGCGCACGCTCGACGCGCTCGTGATCCGCAAGGCCTCCGTCGGCCCCATGGACAACAACACCTACCTGCTCACCTGCCGGCACACCGGGCGCCAGCTCCTGATCGACGCGGCAGCCGACCCCGAGAGGCTGCTCGGCCTGGTCCGTGAGGGGTCCCGATCGGCAACGCTCGAGTCGGTCGTCACCACCCACCGGCACCGCGACCACCACGACGGGCTCGAGTCGCTGGTCGCGGTCACCGGAGCGCGGTCCTTCGCCGGCACGGCCGACGCGCACGCCCTCCCGGTCACCACCGAGCACCTGCGCCACGGCGACGTGATCACCGTAGGCCAGGTGGCGCTCGAGGTGATCTCCCTGCGGGGGCACACCCCCGGGTCGGTGGCCCTCGCCTACCACGCCCCCGCCGCGCACGGTGGGGTCCACCTCTTCACCGGGGACAGCCTGTTCCCCGGTGGACCGGGCAAGACCGCCACCCCCGGCGACTTCGAGCAGCTGATGAACGACCTCGAGCAGCGCGTCTTCGGGGCCTACGACGACACGACCTGGGTGTACCCCGGCCACGGACGGGACACGACCCTCGGGGCCGAGCGGCCGGCCCTGGGTGAGTGGCGGGCCCGGGGGTGGTGACCCGGGCGGGCTCGGCGGTCGCCGGCCCCGGTCACGGCACCAGCGGCTCCTCGACACGCATCCTGTCGATCTCCGCCTGGGTGCGGGTCAGCGCGTCGTCGATGGCACGGTAGCGACCCAACGAGACCGCCTCGTCCTCCGCGGCACGCTCGAGCATCTCGCGGACCCTGTCGGCGGCGACGTCCGCCGAGTCGTAACGACCCTCGGCCGCTGCCCGCGCAAGGTCCTCCACCGCCTCCTGGAGCTCGGTCGCGACCCTCGGGTCGAGGTCCACCGCAGGGCTGCACGCGGACGCCGCCCAGAGCAGCGCGCCCGCACCCGCGGCCACGCACCACCGCCACGCCCCCGCGCGCCGCCTCACGGCTCGACGCTCCGGGCCAGGTCGTCGATCGCCTCCCCCAGGGGCCCCTCCACCACCGGGAGGTCCCCACGCGGCACGCCCTGGTCGCCCCGAGGCACCATCAGACCGACGGTCAGCCCCAGCAGTGCGACCGCCATGACCAGGATCGGGGTCGGGACCCGGCGCCGTGTGCCGGCAGACCGACCACGCGGGACCGCACCCAACGACATCGTCACCGCGGCCGCGGAGCGGCCCGAGCGCCCCTGTCCTGCACCCTCTTCCGTGCCGCCCGACCCGGCAGAGGGCGCCTCGGCGGCGGGGAGCGCACCGGTGGGGATCTCGTCCGTCGGTTCCCCGAGGACACGGGTGAGCTCGACCACGACCTGGCGCATGGAGATCCGGTCGGCCGCCTCCCTCCTGGTCATGCGCGCCAGCAAAGCCCCCCACTGCTCCCCCAGCGACTCCGGGACCGTCGGGTCGGTGTTGAGGCGTGCGGCTGCCACCTCCATCACCGTCCCACGGAACGCCTTCTCACCGGTCAGGCACTCGAGCAGGACGAGCCCCAACGCGTAGACGTCCGTGGCCGGCCCCACCTCCCCACCTGCCGCCTGCTCCGGACTGAGGTAGGTCGCCGTCCCGAGCGTGGTGCCGGTCATCGTCAGCCGGGCCCCGTCGGCCAGGCGCGCGATCCCGAAGTCGGCCAGCTTGACCAGCGGCCCCGTGGTCAGGGCCGCGGCCGGGTCCTCGTCCGTCACCGCGTCGCGGTCGACCACCAGCACGTTCGCAGGCTTGATGTCGCGGTGGACCACACCTGCCTCGTGCACCGCCGCCATCGCGTCCGCCAGCTGCCTGCCCATCCGGGCCACGTGCGAGGTGGGCATCGGCCCGCCGGCCAGGTGGTCGGCGAGGGTGGGCCCCGGGACCAGCTCCATCACCAGGTACGTCTGCTCACCGGGCCCACCCGCGTGCGCGGACCCCGCGTCGTGGAGCGTGACCAGGCCCGGGTGGCTCAGCCGGGCCAGGACGTGCATCTCGGACTGGTGCCGCCGCGTGTGCGCGGCCTCCGAGGAGGGCGGGAAGATCTTGACCGCCACGTCCCGGTCCAGCACGTCGTCGTGGGCCCGGTAGACCGTCGACATCCCTCCGTGGCCGATGACCTCCTCGATGCGGTACCTGCCGTCGAGGACGACACCACGGGCCGTGTCGGCGTGCGTCACGTCCGCCTCCATCTCCTCGCGTCGTGAGAAGCACCACGCGGGGGACGGGCGCACGACTCTCACGACCCAGCGCTCCCGACGTTAGGGCGACACGCAGGTGATCGCACCTTGAGCGGACGGAGCGGGGCCGGTGCGGGCAGAATTCACCCGTGAGCACCTACTGCGTCGAATACGTGTACGACGACCGTGACGACCGCCGGAGCGAGGTCCGTCCCGAGCACCGGGAGTTCCTCAAGGGCCTCCTGGCCCGGGACGTCCTGCTCGCCAGCGGGCCCTGGGTGGGGCCACCTTCACCCGAGCCCGCCGGGGGCGCAGCCGCCGGGGCGCTCCTGGTGCTGCGGGGTGACTCCCCGGAAGGGGTCCTGGCCGTGCTCGACCAGGACCCCTTCCGGCGGGAAGGGCTCGTCACCGAGCGCGTCGTCCGCCGGTGGGACCCGGTCATCGGCCCCTGGTCCTGACGGCCCGCACCAGCCGGGCCCGCTCCGGTCACCGGCCGTCGGGCTGCCGATCCACCGGCACGCCGGCCTGCTGCTCGACGGCCTGCTCCTGCGTGCGTGAGGCCACGTCCCGACGTCCGCGGGCCGTGACCACCAGGCTCGCCACCGTGGCGACGGCCAACGTCCCGAGGATCACCGACAGCGACAACCAGATCGGGACCTCGGGGGCCCAACCGACGTGCTCGCCGCCGTTGATGAACCACACCTGGTTGGTGTGCAGCGCCTCCAGGACGAGCTTCACACCGATGAACGCGAGGATGAACGCCAGGCCCTGGGCGAGGAACACCAGACGCTGCAGCAGCCCGCCGATGAGGAAGTACAGCTGACGCAGGCCCAGCAGTGCGAAGGCGTTGGCCGTGAACACGATGTAGGGCTCACGGGTCAGCCCGAAGATGGCCGGGATCGAGTCGAGCGCGAACAGCAGGTCGGTCGTCCCGATCGCGATCATGACGATGAGCATCGGGGTGACGAGCCGGCGACCTGCCTCCACGACCGTCAGACGGTCACCCCGGTAGCCGTCGGTGGCGGGCAGGACCCTGCGCACCAGGCGCAGGACCCGGTTCTCGTGGAACTCGGCCGGCGCCTGCTCCTGATGCTCCTCGCGCGCAAGCTTGATCGCGGTGTACACGAGGAACAGGCCGAACAGGTAGAACACCCACGAGAACTGGGCGATCATCGCCGCCCCCGCCCAGATGAACAGCCCGCGGAGCACGAGTGCGATCGCCACACCGACGAGCAGGACCTTCTGCTGGTAGGGCCGTGGGACACCGAACCTGGTGATGAGGATGAGGAACACGAAGAGGTTGTCGACCGACAGGCTCTTCTCCGTCACGTAGCCGGCGAAGTACTCACCACCGTGGCCGGCCCCCGCGACCACCAGAAGACCGGCGCCGAACAGGAGCGCGAGGGCGATGTAGAACGTCGACCACCACGCGGACTCCCGGAACGTGGGTTCATGGGGGGTGCGTACATGGGCGTAGAAGTCGAAGACGAGCAGGCCGACGATGCCGGCGACGGTCGCGAGCCAGACCCAGGTGGGCACGTTCACGGGGTTCCTCCGGTACAGGACGTGGGGGTACCGGAGGTCTCCTCCACCCACGGACCCGACCGGGAACGTGGACCAGCAGCACCGGGCCGGGCCGGGCCGGTTCCGTGATGACGACGCTGCTGCGGCGGGAGTACTCCCCTCCAACTGCGCACACAGTAGACCATCGGGACACGGACCTGCGGTGACCCGGCACAGGTGTCAGGCGGTCGCCGCCTGCATCTGACGGAGCTCCTTCCTCAGGTCCGAGATCTCGTCACGCAACCGGGCCGCGAGCTCGAACTGGAGCTCCGCTGCGGCGTTGCGCATCTGCTCGCTGAGCTCCTGGATGAGCCCGGCGAGCTCACCCGCCGACGCCGCGGCGAGGGCCGACCTCTGGTCGCCCGCGGCACCAGGGACCGGGGCGGCCCCGCGGGAGTCCTTACCTCCTTGCCGGTACCCACCCTGCAACAGCTCCGCGGTGTCGATGTCCTCGCGCGCGAGCATGTCGGTGACGTCGCTGATGCGCTTGCGCAACGGGGTCGGGTCCACCCCGTGCCGACGGTTGTACTCGATCTGCTTGTCCCGTCGACGCTGGGTCTCGTCGATCGCCTGGGCCATCGCCGGGGTCATCTTGTCGGCGTACATGTGGACCTGGCCTGACACGTTCCGTGCCGCGCGACCGATCGTCTGGATCAGTGACGTCCCCGAGCGCAGGAACCCCTCCTTGTCGGCGTCGAGGATGCTCACGAGCGACACCTCGGGGAGGTCCAGCCCCTCGCGCAGGAGGTTGATCCCGACCAGGACGTCGAACTGCCCGAGCCTGAGCTCGCGGAGCAGCTCGACCCGGCGCAGGGTGTCGACCTCGGAGTGCAGGTACCGCACCCGCACGTCCCGCTCCAGGAGGTAGTCGGTGAGGTCCTCCGACATCTTCTTGGTCAGCGTGGTGACCAGCACGCGCTCGTCTCGGTCGACCCGCTCCCTGATCTCGTGGAGCAGGTCGTCGATCTGCCCCTTGGTGGGCTTGACGACGACCTCCGGGTCGACCAGACCCGTGGGTCGGATGATCTGCTCGACCACACCGTCCGACTGGGACAGCTCGTAGGCACCCGGCGTCGCCGAGAGGTAGACGGTCTGACCGATCCTCTCGACGAACTCCTCCCACCGCAGGGGCCGGTTGTCCATCGCACTGGGAAGCCTGAAGCCGTGCTCGACCAGGGACCGCTTGCGCGACATGTCGCCCTCGAACATGGCGCCGATCTGCGGGACCGTGACGTGGGACTCGTCGATCACCAGCAGGAAGTCGTCGGGGAAGAAGTCCAGCAAGGTGTGGGGTGCCGTGCCGGGGCCCCGACCGTCGATGTGGCGGGAGTAGTTCTCGATCCCGGCACAGCTGCCGACCTGCCGCATCATCTCGATGTCGTAGGTGGTGCGCATCCGCAGCCGCTGCGCCTCGAGCATCTTGCTCTGCCGTTCGAGCTCGGCCAGGCGGTCCTCCAGCTCGGTCTCGATCGTGGAGATCGCCTGCTCCATGCGGTCGGGTCCGGCCACGTAGTGCGAGGCCGGGAAGACGAAGGTCTGGTCCTCGGACCGCAGGACGTCTCCGGTCAGGGGGTGCAGGGCATGAATGGCCTCGACCTCGTCCCCGAAGAACTCGATCCGGATGGCGAGCTCCTCGTACACGGGGATGATCTCCACGGTGTCACCACGGACCCTGAAGGTCCCCCGGGTGAAGGCCATGTCGTTGCGCGTGTACTGCATGGTGACGAACTGCCTCAGGAGATCGTCACGTTCGATGTGGTCCCCGACGGCCAGGCGGACCATGCGGTCGACGTACTCCTGGGGTGTGCCCAACCCGTAGATGCACGAGACGGACGCGACGACCACGACGTCACGTCGGGTCAGCAGGGAGTTGGTGGCCGAGTGCCGAAGCCGCTCGACCTCCTCGTTGATCGAGGAGTCCTTCTCGATGTAGGTGTCGGACTGCGCGATGTACGCCTCGGGCTGGTAGTAGTCGTAGTACGAGACGAAGTACTCGACCGCGTTGTGGGGCAGCAGCTCACGGAACTCCGTCGCCAGCTGGGCGGCGAGGGTCTTGTTCGGTGCCATGACGAGGGTCGGGCGCTGGAGCTCCTCGACGAGCCAGGCCGTGGTCGCGGACTTGCCCGTGCCCGTCGCGCCCAGGAGCACCACGTCCTTCTCACCGGCGCGGACCCGGTTCGCGAGCTCTGCGATCGCGGCCGGCTGGTCCCCGGAGGGGCTGTACTCGGAGACGACCTCGAAGCGGGAGGCGCTGCGCTGGATGTCGGTCACGGGACGCATGCGAGTACCGTACGTCGCCCGTGCGACACCAACCCGTCAGGGGTCAGTCGCGCCAGCTCGACCACAGGGCGTCCACCTCTGCGACGAGGTCCTCGACACTCCGTGACCCGTCCAGGAGGACGTCAGCGGCCTCACGCCGTTCGTCGTCCGCGACCTGTGCCGCGACCCTGGCCCACGCGGCTTCCTCGGTCATCCCCCGCTCGCCCACCAGCCGCTGCACGCGCAGCTCAGCCGGTGCGTCGACGACCACCAGCTGATCGAAGTGTCCCGCCTGCCCGGTCTCGACCAGGAGCGGGATGTCGTGGACAACCACGTCGGACCCGGCGGCGACCGCGTCGGACTCGCGCTCCTCAGCGGCTCGCCTGACCCGCGGGTGCACGATCTGATTGAGGCGTTCGAGCGCGGCGGAGTCCGCGAAGACGGTTGCTGCCAGGGCCGCACGGTCCAGCTGACCGTCCTCCGTGAGCACCTGGGGGCCGAACGCGGCGACCACGGTGCGAAGCCCGCGCGTGCCCGGGGCCACGACCTCACGGGCCAAGCCGTCGTGGTCGACCACGCATGCGCCGAGCTCCTGCAGCCGTCGGGACACGACCGACTTTCCGGCGGCGATACCGCCGGTCAGTCCGACGCGCAGGTGCCGGTCCTGCGGGAACCGCGGTGAACCGTCCATGGTCCGAGCCTAGCGACAGATGCCGGAGAGCCGGCCACCGTCACTGGTGGCCGGCCCTCCGGTGAGCCCGACGGCTCTGGGTACGTCAGTTGCCGGTGAGCTTCTCACGCAGCGCGGCCAGCGCCTCGTCCGAGGCGAGGGTTCCGCTGCCCTGCTCGACCGGGGTCGAGGAGTAGCTGCTGCTGGTCGACGCCCCCGAGGACGCCGGGGCCTCGGGGCTGGCGACTGCCTCGGCCTCGGCCGTGACCGCCTCGGCGACCTGCTTCTTGTGGGCCTCCCAGCGCGCCTGGGCGGCCGCGTACTGGGCCTCCCACGCCTCGCGCTGGGCCTCGTACCCCTCGAGCCACTCGTTGGTCTCGGGGTCGAAGCCCTCGGGGTACTTGTAGTTGCCCTTCTCGTCGTACTCGGCCGCCATGCCGTACAGCGCGGGGTCGAAGTCCTCGCTGTTGGGGTCGACGCCCTCATTGGCCTGCTTGAGGGACAGCGAGATGCGACGACGCTCGAGGTCGATGTCGATGACCTTCACGAAGGTCTCGTCACCCACGTTCACGACCTGCTCGGGCAGCTCGACGTGCCGGACCGCCAGCTCGGAGATGTGCACCAGGCCCTCGATGCCGTCCTCCACGCGCACGAACGCACCGAAGGGGACGAGCTTGGTGACCTTGCCGGGCACGACCTGACCGATGGCGTGCGTCCGGGCGAACGCCTGCCACGGGTCCTCCTGCGTCGCCTTGAGCGACAGCGAGACGCGCTCGCGGTCGAAGTCGACGTCGAGAACCTCGACGGTGACCTCCTGGCCGACCTCGACGACCTCGGACGGGTGGTCGATGTGCTTCCAGGACAGCTCCGAGACGTGCACCAGACCGTCGACGCCGCCGAGGTCCACGAACGCGCCGAAGTTGACGATCGAGGACACGACCCCCGGGCGGACCTGGCCCTTCTGCAGCGTCTGCAGGAACGTCGAGCGGACCTCGGACTGGGTCTGCTCGAGCCAGGCGCGCCGCGACAGGACCACGTTGTTGCGGTTCTTGTCGAGCTCGATGATCTTGGCTTCGATCTCCTTGCCGACGTACGGCTGCAGGTCACGCACGCGGCGCATCTCCACCAGCGACGCCGGGAGGAAGCCGCGCAGGCCGATGTCGAGGATCAGACCACCCTTGACGACCTCGATCACGGTGCCGGTGACGACCCCGTCCTCTTCCTTGATCTTCTCGATCGTGCCCCACGCCCGCTCGTACTGCGCGCGCTTCTTGGACAGGATCAGGCGCCCTTCCTTGTCCTCCTTCTGCAGGACGAGGGCCTCGACCGCGTCCCCGACCGCGACGACCTCGTCCGGGTCGACGTCGTGCTTGATCGAGAGCTCGCGGGAGGGGATGACACCCTCCGTCTTGTAGCCGATGTCGAGGAGGACCTCGTCGCGGTCGACCTTGACGATGGTTCCTTCGACGATGTCGCCGTCGTTGAAGTACTTGATGGTCGCGTCGATCGCGGCGAGGAAGTCCTCGGCCGAGCCGATGTCGTTGATGGCGACCTGCGGCGTGCTCGGCTTCGTGGAGGTGGAGGTGGTCATTGAGTCTAGAGCTCCGATGCGGACAGGAAGTAGTGCGGACAGGGACTGCTGCTGTGGGCCCCGGTCCCGGGCGCGCCGTGGCGCGATCACGGGCCTGCGGGATGTTGTTCGATCACGAAATCGGCGCAGGACGTGCCACGCCGCCGACCATCCTATGCGGTGGCCGACGGCGTGGTCAAAAGGTGGACGACGATCGTCTCAGGCGAGGGTCTGAGCGGTCCGCAGCAGGTCCATGGGCACGTGCTTGACCTTCCCGGCGATCTCGGCGAGGTCCACCAGCTCCACGGTCTCCCCACGCAGTGCAGTCATGACCCCGGTCCGCCCCGAGGCGATCGCATCCATCGCCGCGACCCCGAAACGTGACCCGAGGATACGGTCGGTAGGCGTCGGCGACCCGCCACGCTGCACGTGGCCCAGGATCGTGACACGGGTGTCGAAGCCCGTGCGCTGCTCGATCTCGTGCGCGACCTTCTCCCCGATCGCGCCCGCGATGATCTCGCCGTACTTCCCGACCTGGGTGGTGTAGTCCATCGAGCTGCCCTCGCGCGGCATCGCTCCCTCTGCCACCACGACGATCGAGAAGTTCGCGTGGGCGCGGTGACGGTGCTTGAGGAACTTGACCACCTGGTCGATGTCGAACGGTTCCTCAGGTGCCAGGACGAGCTCGGCCCCGCCGGCGATCCCGGCGGTGACCGCGATCCACCCGGCGTGACGCCCCATGACCTCCACGACCATGACGCGGTTGTGGCTCTCGGCGGTGGTGTGGACGCGGTCGATCGCCTCGGTGGCGATGTTCACGGCGGTGTGGAACCCGATCGACAGATCGGTACCCTCCACGTCGTTGTCGATCGTCTTGGGGATCGCGACGATCTTCACGCCGGTCTCGGCGACCTTGGACGCCGCGTGGAGCGTGCCGTCGCCGCCGATGCAGATCAGCGCCTCGATCCGCTCGGCCTCGAGCGTGGCGGTCACGGCCTCGAGTCCGCCGTTGCCCGCATGGGGGTGGAACCGTGCCGTGCCCAGGAGGGTGCCGCCGACGGGCAGGACGTTGCGGATGTGCTCGCGCCGCAACGGCATCACGTCACCGTCCACCACGCCCTTCCACCCGTTGCGGAACCCGATGATGGAGTGGCCGTAGTGGCCCTCGCCGTGCTTGACCACGGCACGGATCGCCGCGTTGAGTCCTGGGCAGTCTCCGCCACCGGTCAGCAGTCCGACACGCACGCGCGACTCTCCTTCGTCGTTGGGGGCCAGGGACGGTCTGGTGGACAGGCCCTCGCGGAGAGCCGTCACGCACCGATGCGTCCCGTGGACACCACACTAGCCAACCGGCGCCGGGCCCGGTCGGGTCGAGGGTCCCGGTCACCCGGACCGCGCCCCCAGGTCGAGCGATCGCCCGGGAATCGCGTCCAGGAGCGCCCGCGTGTACCCCTCCCGGGGGGCCTCGAACACCTGGTCGACCGGACCGCTCTCCACGACCCGCCCGCCCTGCACGACGCACACCTCGTCGGCGATCTGCCGCACGACCGCCAGGTCGTGGGTGATGAAGAGGTAGCTCAGCCCCCACCGCTGCTGGAGGTCCGCGAGCAGGTGCAGGATCTGGGACTGGACGATGACGTCGAGCGCCGAGACGGCCTCGTCGCACACCACGAGGTCGGGGTCGACCGCCAGGGCCCTGGCGATCGCGACCCGCTGCCGCTGCCCGCCCGAGAGCTCCCCCGGGTACCGGCGGAGCAGGTCGAGCGGCAGCGCGACGGCGTCCATGAGCTCCTCGACACGCTCGCGACGCCGGTCCGGGGACCCGAGTCGATGGGCGCGGAGGGGCTCCTCGATGGTGCGGTGGACCGAGTACAGAGGGTCCAGGGAGGAGTACGGGTCCTGGAAGACGGGTTGGACCTGCTTGCGGAAGCGGACCTCGGCCGCACGGTCCCGCCGCGCCCCGCTGACGGCTCGTCCGTTGAAGCGGATCTCGCCCGCCGTCGGGGTCAGGAGGTCCAGGACCATGCGGGCCACCGTCGACTTGCCCGAGCCCGACTCCCCCACGAGCGCGACCGTCGTCCCCCGCGGGATCGTGAACGAGACGTCGTCCACCGCAGTCAGGTCGCGACCGCGGCCGAGCAGGCCGGGACCCCGGAGGCGGAACACCTTGGTGACCCCGTCGACCTCGACGATGTTGTCGGGTGTGTCGGGGGCGTCACGGGGTGGTGACGGCCGGGCCGGCGTGAGGCGAGCCGAGGCGAGGGAGGGGGCGGCCGCACTCAGGCGTCGGGTGTACTCGTGGCGGGGTGAGCGCAGGAGGTCCAGCGCCGGGCCCTGCTCCACGACCTCACCCCGGTACATGACGACGACGCGGTCGGCGCGCTCGGCGGCCAGACCCAGGTCGTGGGTGATCAGCAGGACCGCGGTCCCCAGGTCGGCCGTGAGGGTGTCGAGGTGGTCGAGGATGGTGCGCTGGACGGTGACGTCCAGGGCGGACGTCGGCTCGTCGGCGATCAGCAGGCGCGGTCGACACGCGAGCCCCATCGCGATGAGGACCCGTTGCCGCATGCCGCCGGAGAGCTCGTGGGGGTACTGGTGCGCCCGTGCCGCAGCGTCAGGCAGACCGGCCTCGTCCAGGAGCTCGACGGCCCGGCGGCGTGCCGCCGGTCCTCGCACGACGCCGTTGTCCTCCAGGGTCTCGGCGATCTGACGGCCGACACGCACGACGGGGTTGAGGTTGGACATCGGGTCCTGGGGCACCAGGCCGATCTCCTTGCCGCGGACCCGGGCGATGCCGGCACGTCCAGCACGGAGCAGGTCGATGCCCTGGAAGTGGATCTGCCCGCCCGTCACCGACCCGTTGGGCGCAAGGAGCCCCACCACGGCCGCTGCCGTGGTCGACTTGCCGGAGCCGGACTCCCCCACCACCGCGACGGTCTCGCCGGCGTGGACCTCGAAGGAGGCCCCCCGGACCGCGAGTGCCGTGCCCTGGTCGGTGCGGAACCCGACGTCCAGGTCACGGATGCTGAGCAGCGGACCGTCCACGGCATCCACGGTGGTCACCTCGTCCTGGTCTTGGGGTCGAGCGCCTCTCGGAGCGCTTCACCGAAGAGCGTGAAGCCGAGTGCCGTGACGGCGATGCACGCACCGGGCCACAGCGCCAGCCGCGGTGCCACCTCGAGCTCGTTCTGGGCGACCGTCAGCATGCGCCCCCACTCGGCGGTCGTCGGTGACCCTCCCCCGAGGCCGAGGAACGACAGGGCCGCGGCCTCGATGACGGCGGTCGCGAGCATCAAGGTCGCCTGGACGATCACGGGGCCGAGGCTGTTGGGCAGGACGTGGCTCATCGTGACGGTACGGCGGGTCAGGCCCAGCGACCGGGCCGCCAGGACGTACTCCTGGCCCCGTTGGGCGAGCATCGTCCCCCGCAGCAGGCGCGCGAAGACGGGCACCTGGACCGCGCCGATCGCGATCACCACGGCCCGGGGCGACTGCCCGATGACGGCCGCGATCGAGACGGCCAGGAGCAGCGAGGGCACGGAGAGCACGAGGTCGACCAGCCGCATGGTGGCCATGTCGACCCACCCGCCGAAGGCACCGGCCAGGACTCCCAGGAGGAGGCCACCGGCGAGCCCGAGCAGGGTGGACAGGACGCCGATGGTCAACGACGCCCGGGCGCCCCAGATCAGCTTGGAGAGCAGGTCGCCGCCGAACCTGTCGAGGCCGAGCAGGTGATCGGCCGAGGGGCCGGGGATGTAGGTGGGGCGGATCTGCGCGCGCCCGGGAAGCGCCTGCCCGTCGTACGGGGCGAGCACGGGCGCGAGCAGGGCGACCAGCACGAACAGGACGATGATGGTGGCTCCGACGAGGGCACCCGGGTTCCGGCGCAGCCTGCGGGCGGCCAGACGCCAGATGCTCGCCCCGGCCTCGGGGTCGGGCCCTGGGCGTGCGGGCAACGGGTCGTGGGGGCCCAGGGCGTGGGTCTCGGTGGTCATCGTGCTCGCATCCGGGGGTCGATGAGTCCGTAGGAGACGTCCACGGCGAGGTTCGCCAGGGCGTAGATCACGGCGATGAAGAGGATGAAGCCCTGCAGCACCGCGTAGTCGAGGGAGAAGATCGCGGTGGCCAGGAAGCTCCCGATGCCGTTGAAGGCGAACACCGTCTCGGTGAGCACCGCGCCGGACAGCAGGAGCCCGACCTGGAGGCCGATGGTGGTGGCGACGGGGAGCATGGCGTTGCGCAGCACGACGCGGCGTCGCAGTCGGGACGGTCGCAGGCCCTTGGCGCGGGCGGTGCGGACGTAGTCGGCGTTCTGGACCTCGATGACGGAGGCGCGGGTGATGCGGGCGATGATCGCCAGCGGGATCGACCCGAGTGCGACGGCCGGCAGGACCAGGTGCTGGAGGGCGTCCCACGCGGCGTCCCACTCCCGGGTCAGGAGCCCGTCCAGGACGTAGAAGTTCGTGGGGTGGGTGGCGATCATCGACGAGCTGAGTCGACCGGCGGAGGGCAGCAGCCCGAGCTGGACCGCGAAGACCCACTTGAGGAGGAACGCGAGGAAGAACACGGGGATGGTGACGCCCAGCAGCGAGACGCCCACGGTGACGTGGTCCAGGGCACGCCCCTGGTGGCGGGCGGCCAGGTAGCCGAGGGGGATGCCCACGCCGACGGCGAAGAGCAGGGCCATGAGGGTGAGCTCGATGGTGGCCGGGAACCGGAGCCAGAACTCCTGGAGCACGGGGGTGCCCGTGCGGGTGGAGACCCCGAAGTTGCCCTGCAGGAGCTGACCGAGCCAGGTCAGGTACTGCTCGGGCAGAGGCCGGTCGAACCCGTAGAGGGCGTTGACGCGGGCGACCTCTGCCGGGGTCGCCCGCTCTCCCAGGAGGGCCGTCGCGGGCCCACCTGGGAGAGCACGCACCCAGAGGAAGAGCAGGACCGACAGGCCCAGCAGTGTCGGCACCAGCAGCGCGAGGCGCTGCAGGACGAGTCTGAGCATCGTCGTGGTGGGGTCAGTCGTCCAGGGTGATGACGTTGTAGACCTCGTCCTGCACGGGTGAGGCGGGGTAGCCGTGCACGTCCGGGCTGAACGCCAGTGACGGGACGGGGTGGGCGATCGGCACGCCGGGGAGGCGTTCCATGATCGCGACGTTGGCCGCCTCGTAGGCCGCGACCTGGTCCTCGACGCTGGTCTGGTACCGGGCCTCGCCGATCATCTCGAACAGCTCGGGGTCGTCGAAGCCCCACTCGACCGAGCGGGCCCCGAAGAACACGCCGATGAAGTTGTAGGTGTCGTTGTAGTCCCCGGTCCACCCGAGCAGGTGCAGCCCGTGGTCCTCGGTGCCGGTGACCCGGTCGAGGTAGTCCGGGGCCCAGGGTTCCGGCACGGCGTTGACGGTGATGCCGGCGTCCTCCAGGTCGGCGCTGATCGCCTGGAACACCTGCTCGGGGGTGGGCATGTACGGCCGTGAGACGTTCGTGGGGTAGTTGAAGTCGATCGTCAGGTCGGACGCCCCGGCCTCCTCGAGGAGCTCCTGGGCGCGGTCGGGGTCGTAGTCGTAGGTCTCGACGTCGCCGCTCCAGCCCGCGACCGAGGGCGGGATGAAGTTCGTGGCGATCTCCGTCCCTTCCGGGAGGGTCTGGGCCACCAGTGCCTCCTTGTTGATCGCGTGGGCGATCGCCTGCCGCACGCGCAGGTCCGCCAGGGCGGGGTCGGCCTGGTTCATCGCGAGGTACAGGACGTTGAAGGGCTCGCGGTCCACGATCTGGAAGCCCGCGTCCTGGAGCGCTGCGACGTCGGCCGGACCGACGAGGTCGTACCCGTCGATGTCGCCGGCCTGCAGCGCCTGCCGGCGGGCGTTGGCGTCGCTGATGATGGGGAAGACGATGCGCTGGACCTGTCCCTGCTCACCCCAGTAGTCGGGGTAGGCGCGCAGCACGACCTGCTGGCCGCGGGACCACGACTCGAAGACGAAGGGGCCTGTGCCGGTCGGATGGGCGGTCGCGTAGTCCGGCAGGACGGGGGCGCCCGCGTCGCCTCCGACGTCGTCGGCGCCGTGCTCCTCCAGCGCGGTGGGCGACTGCATCGCGAAGGCCGGCAGCGACAGCGCGGAGATGAACTCAGGGAGCGGGCTCGCCAGGGTGATCACGGCGGTGTGGTCGTCCTGGGCGGCGCAGCTCTGGTACTTGCCGGTCCCGTCGAGGGACTCCTCGTCGCTGGAGGCGAACCCTCCGTTGACCTTCTGCCAGTAGTAGGAGAGGTTCCCGGACTGCAGGATCCCGGTCCAGCCGTTCCAGCGCTCGAAGTTCGCGCACACCGCGTCGGCGTCGAACGGGGTGCCGTCGTGGAAGGTGACGCCCTGCTTGAGGTCGAACGTGTAGGTCAGCCCGTCGTCGCTGACGTCCCAGCGTTCGGCGAGCAGCGGCGCGGGGTCCGCGGTACCGGGCTCCACCCCCACCAGGCCTTCGAAGATCTGGCGTGCGACGCGGAAGGACTCGCCGTCGCTGGCGAACGCGGGGTCCAGGGACGCCGGGTCCGAGGACGCCGCGAACGTGAAGGTGTCCCTGGTCCCCGACCCGCCACCTTCGCCGTCCTGGGCCTGCTCGCGCTCGCTCTGCGCACAACCGGCCAGGACCGCACCTGCCACGGTGACGACCGCCACCGTCCTCGTGAGCCTGATCACTCGATCACCTCTGTCGTCCTCGGGCCGGCGGAGCGCCGACCGCTGCGGGGCGAACCTAGGTCAAATGATGTTTCGCGTGCATGACACGAGCCTGTGACCCGGCACGGGTCGACAATGGTCTGATGACGTCCCCCGACTTCGCCGGCTTCCGCGACGTCCACGACCCCTCCCCGCACCCCGGGCGCTCCTGGTGGGAGCTCAACGCCGAGGACTACCTCGCCGACCACGGGGAGTTCCTGGGCCGTGACGACTTCTGCTGGTGCCCGGAGGGGCTCCGGGAAGCCGACGCACGCCTCCTGGGTGACGTGCGGGGGCGCCACGTCCTGGAGGTCGGGGCGGGCGCGGCCCAGTGCTCCCGGTGGTTGCGCGCGGCCGGTGCCCACCCGGTCGCGAGCGACGTCGCGTGGCGCATGCTGACCGCCTTCGACGGTGACGGCGACGGGGTGGCGCGCGTCCAGGCCGACGCCCGCGCCCTCCCGTTCGCGGCCGACTCCTTCGACACCGCGTTCACGGCGTTCGGCGCGATCCCGTTCGTGCCGGACGCGGCGCGGGTGCACCAGGAGGTGGCGCGGGTGCTCCGGCCGGGGGGCACGTGGGTGTTCGCGGTCACACACCCCATCCGGTGGGCCATGCCGGACGACCCCGAGGGCCTGGAGATCACGCGGTCCTACTTCGACCGGCGGCCGTACGTGGAGCTGGGCGCCGACGGGGGTGTCGAGTACGCCGAGTACCACCGGACACTGGGGGACCACGTCGCCGACGTGGTGGGTGCGGGTCTGCTCCTCGAACGGGTCGTCGAACCCGAGTGGCCGGCCGGGCACACCCGGGCCTGGGGTGGGTGGGGCCCGGCGAGAGGAGCACGCGTCCCCGGCACCGCGATCTTCGTGTGCCGCTTGCCGGACCGCTGACCCGGGCTGTCCCGAGGCTCAGTGCGCGGCGTCGTGCCAGCTGCGTCCGGTGCCCACGGAGACGTCCAACGGGACGGACAGGGTGGCGGCTGCCGCCATCTCGTCCCGCACGAGCCGCTCGACCGCAGCCCGCTCTCCCGGTGCCACCTCCAGGACCAGCTCGTCGTGGACCTGCAGGAGCAGCCGGGAGGCCAGGCCCTCCTGCGCCAGGCCACGGTGGACGCCGAGCATCGCGACCTTGATGATGTCCGCGGCGCTGCCCTGGATAGGTGCGTTGAGCGCCATGCGCTCCGCCATCTCTCGCCGTTGCCGGTTGTCGGACGTGAGGTCCGGGAGGTAGCGGCGGCGTCCGAGGATCGTGGCGGTGTACCCGGTCCGGCGAGCATCCTCCACGACACCGGCGAGGTAGTCCCGCACTCCCCCGAACCGCGCGAAGTAGTCCTCCATGAGGGCCGTCGCCTCGGCCACGGAGATCCCGAGCTGCTTGGACAGCCCGAAGGACGACAGCCCGTACGCCAGACCGTACGACATCGCCTTGATCTTGGACCGCATCGCGGAGGTGACCTCGTCCGTCGTCACGCCGAACACCCGAGCCCCGACGAAGTTGTGCAGGTCCTCACCTGAGCGGAACGCGTCGATCAGCCCCTCGTCACCGGACAGGTGCGCCATGATGCGCATCTCGATCTGGCTGTAGTCGGCCGTCAGGAGCGTCTCGTACCCGTCCCCGACGACGAAGGCACGGCGGATGCGGCGGCCCGCCTCTGTGCGGATCGGGATGTTCTGCAGGTTGGGGTCGGTCGACGATAACCTGCCCGTCGCGGCGATCGTCTGCTGGAACGTGGTGTGGATGCGCCCGTCGGGTGCCACCGAACGGATGAGCCCCTCGACCGTCTGCCGCAACCGGGAGGCGTCGCGGTGGGCGAGCAGGTGCGCCAGGAAGGGGTGCTCGGTCCGCTCGAACAGGTCCGTCAGGGCTGCTGCGTCCGTGGTGTACCCGGTCTTGATCCTCTTGGTCTTGGGCATGCCGAGCTGGTCGAACAGGACCTCCTGCAGCTGCTTGGGCGACCCGAGGTTCATCTCCCGCCCGATCACCGCGTAGGCCTCGGACGCGGCGTCGGCGACCGCGGCCGCGAAGTGCGCCTCGAGCTCGGCAAGGTACGCCCCGGCGGCGCCGATGCCGGTGCGCTCCATCCCGACGAGCACCTGCACCAGCGGTAGCTCCAGGTCCGCCAGCAGCCCACCGGAGGCCCGGTCGGCGAGCTCGCCCCGCAGCACCTCGACCAGCTCGGCGACGGCGGCGGCGCGGACGGCGGCCCCCGTCTCCACACCACCACCGTCCAGGTCGAGGTCCAGCGCCCCCTGGCCGTCGCCGGACGCCGACTCGGCACGCAGCTCGCGACGCAGGTGGCGCACAGCCAGGTCGCCGAGGTCGTAGGAACGCTGGTCCGGGTGGCACAGGTAGGCCGCGAGCAGCGTGTCGAACACCACGCCGGCCAGGTCCAGCCCACGTGCACCCAGGGCGTGCACGGCGGACTTGGCCCCGTGCACGGCCTTCGGTGCCGCGCCGTCCGCGAGCCAGACGGCGAGCGTCGACTCGTCCTGCGGGTCCAGGTCGGTCAGGTCGACGACCAGCGCCTGCTGCGTGCCGTCGGCGAGCGCGAGGGTCCAGGCGTCACCGCCGGTGGGGTTGCCGCGGCCGGACACCTCGAGGGCGACCGTGCGGCCGTCCCGCTCAGCGAGCCACGTGCCCAGGGACCCGGGCACGGCGGCCACGACCTCCAGGTCGAACGCCGCTGCGTCGTCCTCGGCGTCCGGGACCATCGCCAGGAGCCGCTCGCGCAGGGTACGGAACTCCAGGGCGTCGAACACCCGGTGCATCGCCTCGCGGTCCCACGGCTGGGACGCGAGGTCCTCGACCGTGACGGGCAGCTCCAGGTCGCGCACTGCGGCGTTCAGCTCGCGGTTGACCCGCACCTGGTCCAGGTGGGTGCGCAGGTTCTCCCCCGCCTTGCCCTTGATGGTCGGCGCGGCGGCGAGCACCGCCTCGAGGTCGCCGTGGGCCGTGATCCACTTCGCGGCGGTCTTGGGACCCACGCCCGGCACCCCGGGGAGGTTGTCGCTGGTCTCACCCACGAGCGCCGCCAGGTCCGGGTAGCGCCCGGGCGGGACGCCGTACTTGTCCTCGACGGCCTCGGGGGTGAAGCGGACCAGGTCCGAGACCCCCTTGCGCGGGTAGAGCAGCGTGACCTCGGGACCGACCAGCTGCAACGCGTCCCGGTCCCCGGAGCACACCAGCACGTCCATGCCCGAGGCGACCGCTCGCGTGGCCAACGTCGCGATGACGTCGTCGGCCTCGAAACCCTCCTTCTCGAGCGTCGTGACACGCAGCGTGGCCAGGATCTCCTTGATCAGGGGAACCTGGCCACGGAACTCCTCCGGGGTCGCGTCCCGGGTCGCCTTGTACGCGGGGTACTGCTCGGTGCGGAACGTGGTGCGCCCCACGTCGAACGCCACGGCCACGTGCGTCGGGCGCTCGTCGCGCAGCAGGTTGGCGAGCATCGAGGTGAAGCCGTAGACGGCGTTCGTCGTCGCCCCTGTGCTCGTGGAGAAGTTCTCCGCCGGGAGCGCGAAGAACGCCCGGTACGCCATCGAGTGCCCGTCGATGAGCAGGAGCAGGGGACGGGTTCGCGCCAGGTCAGTCACGGGTGCCAACCTATCGGCCATGACCGACACCGACGGACCCGACCTGGACCCCACCGCCCCCGCCGACCCGGGCACGTTGATCTCCAGGCTCGGCATCCGGGTGCTCCGGGCGAGCGCCGAGGAGGTCATCGGCACGATGCCCGTGGCGGGCAACACCCAGCCCTACGGGCTGCTGCACGGCGGGGCCTCGGCGGCCCTGGCCGAGACGCTGGCCTCCTACGGGGCGATGCTGCACGCCGGTAAGGGCAGGCGCGCCGTCGGCGTGGACCTGAACGCCACCCACCACCGGGGCGTGGCCGACGGGGAGGTCACCGGTACCGCCCGGGCGGTGCACCTCGGCAGGACGACCGCCAGCTATGAGGTGGTCGTGGTGGACTCCGCGGACAGGCGGGTCTGCACCGCGCGACTGACCTGTGTGCTCATCACCGCGCGCGAGGCCTGACCGACCTGGTCGGGGACGTGGCCGACCTGCCCATCCAGGCGCAGGCGCCGACGCCTGGCGATGAGGTCCTCCAGGGCGCCGACCCGGCCCTTGGCGACGTCACCGGCCAGGCGACGCTCCAGCGCCGAGGTCGAGACCACCCGGTGGGCGGCGGCGGGCGTGAACCCCAGTCGCACGAAGAATCGCTGCATGCCTCGCGCCCCCGGGATGGGCGCGGCGTAGACCGACTCCGCCCCGGCCTGCCGGGCGGCGTGCGTGGCCCCGACCATGAGCGCGTGCCCGACGCCACGCCGTCGGTGCGCCGCGTCGACGTACACGGCCTCCACCGCCAGGCTCACCTCCTCGGTGAACGGGCTCGGACCCAGGACCCGCGCCAGCAGGAGCCCGACGACCGTGCCCTCCAGGCGAGCGGTGAGGACCACACCCCCCGGTGCCCCGGTCAGGGCACCGATCTGTCGCGCGACGTCGCCCTGGTCGGCGCTGCAGATCTGACTCGCGAGCGAGGACTCGGACCGGGCTCGCAGGCACAGCCCTGCCAGGTGCTCGACGTCCTGGGGTTCAGCGGGGCTGACCTCGACTCCGGTTCGCACGCCTGGGCCTCCTCCGTCGAACCCGGGCCGTGGGGGCGGCGCCCGGTTTGATGACGAAACGGTAACGGTCGCGGCCGCGTGGAGAAAGTCTGGTCCCGGACCCCTACGTTTCCTTCACCGGACGTGCGACCAAGGTCCCTGGCAGGAGCGGAACCTGTGGCACGTAACCGCGAGGACACATCGGGTGCCTACTCTCACCGGCACCCGGCGGACCGACCGGGCCCGGACCGGCCGGGCACCGTCGCCCGACCGGAGGACCTGCGCGAGAGCGCACAAGCGGACGGAGGCCCACGTGCCACGTGCAGCGATCCCCCGGTTGCCCCAGGCACCCCCCCGACCCGGCGGCACCCTCCGCCCCGCCCTGCTCGCCCTGGTCGTCCTCACCCTCACCTGGGCCGCCCTCCTGGCGACCGGCACAGCGCACGCCGCCACCGGCGAGTGCACCCCGGCTCCCGACACCGGGTGCGTGGCGGGCACGGTGCGGACCTCGGAGCGGGAACCCGCCACCGACGTCCGCATCGTCATCGAAGGCCCCTCCGGTGAGCTGGAGACCTCGACCGGCCCGGACGGGCGCTGGTCGATCGCGACCACCGAGCCCGGCGAGCACACGGTGACCCTCGACGAGGACACGCTGCCCGACGGCGAGACCCTCAGGGACCCCGCGGCCAACCCCCGCACCGTGTCCGTCGAGCTCGGAACCTCCGCGGCCGTCCTCTTCCCCCTCGGTGACCCCGGACCGGACCCCACCCCGTCGCCCGGCACCGCCGACGACACCGCCGACGTGCCCGACCCCGACGCCGTGACCAGCCCCCCACCGGACTCCCGGTCGGGGTCCGGCATCACCTGGGAGCGCGTGGCCCAGCAGGCCAGCTCCGGCCTGGTGTTCGGGACCCTGCTCGCCCTGGCCTCCGTCGGCCTGTCGCTGATCTTCGGCACTACCGGCCTGAGCAACTTCGCCCACGGCGAGCAGGTCACCCTCGGTGGGATCCTCGCCTACGTCTTCACCCAGATCGTGGGCCTGCCCCTGCTGGTGTCCGCGATCATCGCCATCGCCCTGGCCGCTGCCTCCGGATGGCTCCAGGACGCCGCCATCTGGCGTCCGCTCCGACGACGTCGTGTCGGACTGACCCAGCAGCTCATCGTCACCATCGGCCTGGCGATCGCCCTGCAGTACGTGTTCCAGTTCTTCCTCGGCAGCAGCTCGCTGCGGATCGTGCGCACCAACCCCGAGACCCTCACCATCGGGCCCGTCACGATCGCCCAGCAGTCCCTGATCTCCCTCGGCATCGCAGCACTGGCGCTCGCCGCCGTGGGCTACCTGCTGACCTCCACCCGCGTCGGACGCGCGACCAGGGCCGTCTCGGACAACCCGGCGCTCGCCGCGGCGTCCGGGATCGGTGTGGACCGCATCATCAGGATCGTCTGGACCGTCGGAGCCGGGCTCGCGGGCCTGGGCGGGGTGCTCCTGGGCCTGTACCTCAACGCCACCGCCTGGAACATGGGCCAGATCCTGCTCCTGCTCATGTTCGCCGCCGTCACCCTCGGCGGGCTCGGCACGGCGTTCGGCGCCCTCGCGGGCTCACTGGTCATCGGGATGGTCGTGGAGCTGTCGAACCTCGTCATCCCCTCGGACATGCGCTACGTCAGCGCACTGGTGATCCTCATCCTCGTACTGCTGCTACGCCCCCAGGGCATCCTCGGCCGCGCCGAGCGGATCGGATAAGGGAGACCCCATGGACTGGGCACGCATCCTCACAAACGTCGCCGGCGAGCTGATCGCCCCCACCACCGCCGCATACGCCCTCGCGGCCATCGGCCTCAACGTGCACTTCGGGCTCACCGGGCTGCTCAACTTCGGGCAGGCAGGCTTCATGCTGCTCGGCGCCTACGGCTTCGCGATCTCCACCATCGCCGGGTTCCCGCTGTGGGCAGCGGTCCTGGTCGCGATCGCCTGCGCGGTGCTCTTCGGCCTGCTGCTAGGGATCCCGACCCTCAAGCTGCGCGGGGACTACCTGGCCATCGTCACCATCGCCGCAGCCGAGATCGTCCGCATCGTCGGTCGGTCCACCGCCCTCACCGACCTGACCGGCGCCTCGTCCGGGCTCCGGGGCGACAGCTACAAGGTGACGTTCCAGGCACTGTCACCGTTCCCGGACGGCACGACGACCCTGGGCCCGTTCACCTACGCCAACAACGCCTCGAACTCGTGGTGGATCCGCATCGTCGGGTGGCTCCTGGTCCTCCTCGCCTGCCTGCTCGTGTGGCGGCTCATCAACAGCCCGTGGGGCCGGGTCCTCAAGGGCATCAGGGAGGACGAGGACGCCGTCCGCTCCCTCGGCAAGAACGTGTACGCCTACAAGATGCAGGCGCTGGTCCTCGGCGGCGTGATCGGTGCGCTCGCAGGGGTGGTCTACGTCTTACCCCGGGCGGTGCAACCCGATGCCATGGGCAGACCCATGACGTTCTTCATCTGGACGATCCTCCTGCTCGGGGGGGCCGCGACGGTCTTCGGTCCGGTGCTCGGGTCGATGATCTTCTGGGGCGCGCTGATGCTCATCAAGACGGTCATGCGCGACGTGGTGCCCGCCACCGTCATGCGGACCGAGCAGATCGAGCAGTTCGGCTGGATCGTCGTCGGCGTCACCCTGATGCTCCTGGTCATCTTCAGACCGCAAGGGATACTCGGGGACCGGAAGGAGCTGGCGATCGATGCCCGTTGACACCACCCTCGGGGCCGTCCCGCACTCCCCTGGCGCGCCCAAGCCCGACCCGATCCTCGTCGTGGACGGCGTTCGTCGCCGCTTCGGGGGCATGGTCGCGGTCGACGTGGAGCACCTGGAGGTCCAACGCGGTGCGATCACCGCACTGATCGGACCCAACGGCGCCGGGAAGACGACGCTGTTCAACCTGCTGACCGGGTTCGACCGGCCGAGCACCGGTACGTGGACGTTCGACGGCCGGCCCATGGGTCGGCTCCCGGCCGCACGCGTCGCCCGCCGCGGGATGGTCCGCACGTTCCAGCTGACCAAGGCCCTGGCCCGGATGACCGTCATGGAGAACATGCGGCTGGGTGCTGACCGCCAACCCGGTGAGAGCCTCGCGACCGCGCTCGTCCCGCCCCTGTGGCGACCCAGGGAACGGGAGATCACCGCCCGCGCGGAGGAGCTGCTGGAACGGTTCCGCCTGCTGGAGAAGAAGGACGACTTCGCGGGCAGCCTGTCCGGCGGGCAGCGCAAGCTGCTGGAGATGGCGCGAGCCCTCATGAGCAACCCGGTGATGATCATGCTCGACGAGCCGATGGCGGGGGTGAACCCTGCCCTGACCCAGTCGCTCCTCGGGCACATCCAGGCCCTGCGCGACGACGGCACCACGGTGCTGTTCGTCGAGCACGACATGCACATGGTCAGGCACATCTCGGACTGGGTGGCCGTCATGGCCGAGGGGCGGGTCGTCGCCGAAGGTCCGCCGGGGTCGGTCATGGCCGATCCCGCCGTGATCGACGCCTACCTGGGCGCCCACCACGACACGGACCTGGGTGACGACGCCCTTCTGGAGGACCCCGAGGGACCTGATGAGGCCGCCGGGAGCGCGCAGCGACGAGAGGAACGACCGTGACCACCACCCCGGCCACGACGCAGGCCCCCGCGGGGACCGTGCAGGACGACACCCTCCTCCACGCGGAGGACCTCGTCGCCGGGTACCTGCCGGGGGTGAACATCCTCAACGGCTGCGACCTGGTCGTGCGGCCCGGCGAGCTGATCGGGATCATCGGGCCGAACGGTGCCGGCAAGTCCACGCTCCTCAAGGCCCTCTTCGGGTTGGTGACGGTCCGCTCCGGCAAGGTCACCCTCAAGGGTGAGGACATCACGAACAAGCGCGCCGACTCACTGGTCCGGCGGGGTGTCGGGTTCGTCCCGCAGAACAACAACGTGTTCCCCTCCCTCACCATCGAGGAGAACCTCCAGATGGGCAGCTACCAGGAACCGCGTCGGTTCGCCGAACGCTTCGAGGCGATCGTCGACCTGTTCCCGGCCCTGGGAGACCGCCGGCGTCAACGCGCCGGGTCCCTGTCCGGTGGCGAGCGCCAGATGGTGGCCATGGCGAGAGCATTGATGATGGAGCCGTCGGTGCTGCTGCTGGACGAGCCGTCCGCCGGGCTGTCGCCGGTGCGTCAGGACGAGACCTTCCTGCGGACGAGGAAGATCAACCGGACGGGTGTCTCGATCATCATGGTCGAGCAGAACGCCCGTCGTTGCCTCCAGGTCTGCGACCGCGGTTACGTCCTGGACCAGGGCCGCAACGCCTACACCGCCCCTGGGCGGGACCTGATGAACGACCCGAAGGTCATCGAGCTGTACCTGGGCACGCTCGCCACGGACGTGGGATCCGACGGCTGAGCCGAACGCGACGATCAGTCGCGCTACAAGACGAGGGGCCCTGCCGGACGGCAGGGCCCCTCGTCTTCACCCGGTGAGGTCAGCCGACCTCACCGAACACTGCCTTGACCCACGTGTAGCTGTTGTCGTCCTCGTACCGGTAGATGCCGACGTACGCCGAGGACGGGTCGTTGTTGTCCGCGAACGGTCCGACGCCCGAGACGGCCTGGTAGTCGATGTCCTGACCGTCGTCCAGGAGCGCAGCGCACTCGGAGAACCCGATGCACTCCGTCCCGCCCTCGGCCCCGGACACCGCGGCGAGGTTCGCCTGGATGGTCGGACCGTCGGTGCCTCCCCCGCGGACGGCCGCCAGCGCGGCGAGGATCACCGCGTCGTAGGACTCGGCGGCGTAGGAGTAGTCACGCAGGTCGGGGTCGACCTCCAGGAGCCGGCCCTGGAACTCGTCGCTGGGGAACGCACCGGGGAGGGTGCCCTGGGCCCCTTCGAGCGTGCCCGGCTCGAAGTCCTCGGAGTAGTCCGACAGGTTCCCGTCGACGAAGTACAGGTTCGACGCGTCGAACCCGGCCGACACCAGCGCGGGGACGATGAGCCTGGTCTGGTCGAAGGCGATGACCACGACCGCGTCGGGGTCGGTCGCCAGGGCGGCCGTGACGGTCGAGGCGATCACGTCGTTGGACTGCGGGTCGAACTCGTCCCCGGACGACCCGTACGTCACGGTCGCGCCTGCGTCTTCGAGCGTGGCCTGGGCGACGTCACGGAGGGTGATGCCGTAGTCGTCGTTGAACACGATGAACGCGACGTCGGCGTGCCCGTCCTCGAGGATCAGGTTGGCGAGGGCGTCACCCTGGACGACGTCCGACGGCGCGGTCCTGAAGTAGAAGGGCGAGTACCCGGAGAGGTCCGTGGCAGTGTTCGCGGGTGAGATCTGGACGATCTCGGACCCGGTGATGTCGTCGATCACGATGCGCGTCACGGACGAGGCCGCAGCGCCGATGATCACCTGGGCGCCTCGGCTCTGCAGGTCGGTGACCGACTGGGTCGCGACCTCGGAGTTCGCAGCGTCGGAGGAGTCCGTGTGGTGGATCTCGACAGGAGACCCGAGGACGCCACCTGCGTCGTTGATCTCCTCGACGGCGAGGTCCACGCCGGCGATCTCGGGGGGGCCGAGGAACGCGAGGGAACCCGTCTGGGGTAGCAGAGACCCGACGATCAGGGGCCCGGTGTCGCCGCCTGCCTGCTCGTCGGTGGGGGTGTTCTCGGCGGCCGGCTCATCGGCGTCACCGGCGCATGCGGTGAGGACGAGGGCAACGGCTCCGGCCAGCGCGGCGGCGCGGGCCATGTGGGTCGATCGCTTCATGCGGTGCACTCCTCTTCTGAGCACTCTGATCTCCCCTACCGGGAGCCAGCGCCCGGCGAGGGTGTGTGCCGAGGAACGTACCGGCCGTGTGTGTCCACGGTGTGACAGATCCCCAAGCACGGGAATCTGTTGCGGACTTGTGACCTATGTCCTACGTGCGTGTCACACGCAGGCTCACGCGCTGCCGACCTGCTCGATGACGGCGTCGGCGACCTCGCGCATGGTGAGGCGACGGTCCATCGACGTCTTCTGGATCCAGCGGAAGGCCTCGGGCTCGCTCAGGCCCATCTTGGTCATGAGGAGCCCCTTGGCCCGGTCCACGCGCTTGCGTGTCTCGAACCGGTCGGCGAGGTCGGCGACCTCGGCCTCGAGGGCGCTGATCTGGCTGTAGCGGGAGATCGCGATCTCGACCGCGGGCAGCAGGTCGGCAGGGGTGAACGGCTTGATGACGTAGGCCATGGCACCGGCGTCCCGGGCGCGCTCCACGAGCTCGGTCTGCGAGAACGCCGTCAGCAGGACCACGGGGGCTGCGTGCTCCTTGCCGATCTTCTCGGCGGCGGTGATCCCGTCCATGACGGGCATCTTCACGTCCATGACGACGATGTCGGGCTTGAGCTCGACCGCCAGCTTCACGGCCTCCTCGCCGTTGCCGGCCTCCCCCACGACGTCGAATCCGGCCTCACGCAACGTCTCGACGACGTCCATGCGGATGAGGGCCTCGTCCTCGGCCACGACCGCCCGACGCTGGGGACGGGTCGTCGGCGCCTCGACCTCCGTGTCGGCGTCGGGTGCACCGATCGGCAGCTCGAGGTCGGGAGTCTGGGTGCCGTCGTTCTCGCTCACGCACGCTAGCCTAGTGCCGAAGCCGCGTGACTAGGTGCAACGCCACACAGGTCGGGCACATGCCACGCGCTTCAGGGCGCCCACGGGTGCCCTGCCCCGATAGCCCAACCGGCAGAGGCGTTCGGCTCAAACCCGATCCAGTGTGGGTTCGAATCCCACTCGGGGCACCAGGTTGACCTGCGAGAACATCACGGCGTGTCCCACACGTGTCGCAGCGGGCGGGCCCAGTCGGGGCTGCCGAGATCAGACTGATCCGATGGCCCGGTCGGCCGGGCTGCCGCTCGCATGCTGCTACCGCCGGCGAAGGATCGGCTGGATCGAGTCCGGTGGCGGGAGCACATCGAGACCGCAGTTCAGGCGCCGTGAGGATCAGAACGTCTGGCCCCTTGTCGAGCTGTCGGCGCACGTGCTCGGCCGACTCGGAGCGGGCGGCCTCCCGGGGCACCTCAGCGGCGGCCGAATCGGTCAAGCGGTCAGGATCGCGCCGGCAACAGCCACCGGGACTGGGGTCTGCTGCACCTCGACGACGTGGGGGTACAGGGTTCGAATCCCACTCGGGGCACCACCCCGACCTGCGCAGACACCATGGCGCGACGCCCACGTCGGCCTGCCGCCCGAGGGGTGACGGCGCGCGGGCACGAGGCCCGCGAGGCCGGTGCGCTGACGGTGACCTGGTCCTGGACGGTCTGACCGGACCACATGGTCGCGCCACGGGCGCAACCCCGGCCGCTGGCTTTCGATAACGTTTTCGTCACGGGTGCCGAGAGCCCGCCTCCGGTGTCTAGACAACCCCCTCGCGCCCCGTGCATGCTGCGTCGCGAGAGATCGATCTCTCGCTCAGCGGTTCACGACGAAGGAGTCGGGAATGGGCAACGATGCCTGCGCTCACCTGCTGGTCCACCTCGAGGACGACGCGTCCGACCGGGCGCGCAACCGCCGGCGTCCGGCGTTCCGTACCGGTCCAGTACACGTGGACCTCGTCGCCCTCACGCCGGACGCGATCCGGCGGGCACTCGCATGAGCTCCGACGACGAGGCACGTCGACCGACCCCCGAGCCACCACAGAAACCCAGCGCACGTGCTCGTCCGAGCACGATCTCAAAGAGGAGAGCCATGAACCCCGTCCCGAAGACACGAACCCGCCGGGCGGGGACGTACCGAGGCGTGGCCTTGACGGCCGTCTCGGCACTCGCCCTGGCCGCCTGCGGCGGCACCGGAGGATCCCCAGGAGGTGGAACCGCCGCGGCTGAGCCGGCAGAGCTCGAGTGCGCCGTCACCGACTACGCCGCCGACCAGCAGTTCACCTCGCCCGAGCCGATGGAGGTGAGCATGCTGTGGACCGACTGGCCCGAGAGCCCCGTGACGGACTCCTGGCGGATCTTCGACGAGATCGAGGAGCGCACCAACGTCCGCATCGTCACCACCCACGTCCCGTTCAGCGACGCGGTCGAGAAGCGCGGCCTGCTGATCGCCGCAGGTGAGGCACCTACCGTGATCCCCCTCACCTACACCGGCGACGAGCGACCTTTCGCCGCCTCCGGGGCCGTGCTCCCGCTGAGCGACTACGCCGAGCACATGCCCAACTTCAACAAGTACGTCGACGAGTGGGACCTGCGGGAGATGGTCGACAACCTGCGCCAGTCCGACGGTCGGTACTACATGACCCCGGGCCTGCAGGAGGTCTCGGTACCCATGTTCTCGCTCATCATCCGCAAGGACGTCTTCGAGGAGGTCGGTGCACCGATCCCCGAGACCTGGGAAGAGCTCCAGACGGGCCTCGAGCTCATCAAGGAGGCGTACCCGGACAGCCTGCCGCTCGCGGACGGCTTCGAGGGCCAGTCCATGCTCAACTACGCCTCGCACGCCTTCGGCACCGTGGCCGGCTGGGGCTTCGGCCAGGGCATGTTCTACAACGAGTCCACCGGTGACTTCGAGTACGCGCCGACCACCGACGGCTACCGAGACATGGTGGCGTACTTCCGTGGCCTGGTCGACGCCGGCCTGCTCGACACCGAGTCGTTCACCGCACCGAACGACGGGACCGGCACGGTCACCGAGAAGATCGCCGCCGAGACGGTGTTCGCCGCCTCGGGCGCCTCAGGGACCGTCAACGAGTTCGCCATCGCGCTCGACGCGGCGGGCGTGACCGACTACGAGCTCGCCCTGCTCGCCCCCCCGGGCGGCGAGGCCGGGCAGGTCGTGGAGCCCCGGAACTTCTGGCACGGCTTCATGGTCACCGCGCAGGCGAAGGACGACCCCAACCTCTGCAGCACCATTCAGTTCCTCGACTGGCTGTACTACAACCCGGAGGCGCGTGAACTGGTCCAGTGGGGCGTAGAGGGCGAGACCTACGAGAAGGCTGAAGACGGCACGATCACGCTCCTGCCCGACTTCACGTACACGGCCTACAACCTCAACACCGACACCGGGAGCACCGACATCAAGGTCGACCTCGGCTGGGGCAACGACGTCCTGGCCGGCGGGACCGAGTCCCGCGTGCTCAAGGAGTCGTACAACCAGCCCGGGTACGTCGACTACATCGACACCGTGCTCTCGTCCCGGACCCCGCGGGACCCGTTCCCGCCCGCTCCCCTGGACGAGATGGAGCTGGAGCGCGCGTCGCTCCAGGCCACCCCGCTGAAGGACTCCGTGGACACGGCGACCCTGCAGTTCATCCTCGGTGACCGCGACATGTCCGAGTGGGACGCGTTCGTCTCGGAGCTCGGCAGCTCCGGCCTGGCCAGCTACGTCGAGCTGATCAACAGCGCCAAGGACCGCTGGGCCGAGGCCAACGGCTGACCGTCCGACGACGTGACCCGCGGGGTGTCGGGACGTCCCGACACCCCGCGGCCCCCTGACCCAAGGAGCACCGCATGAGCCTCACGCGTGAACCCTCCCCGGCCGTGGACCGGGGCGTCACGGCCGAGGTCGACGTCGACCCGCCGGGTGCCGGAACGCCGTCGGTGACCTCCGGGCCTGCCCGGCGCCGTCCGTGGAAGACCGCGTTGCGGCGCGACTGGCCCCTGTACGCGATGGCGCTGGTGCCCGTCCTGTTCCTGCTCCTGTTTCGGTACGTCCCGATGCTCGGCAACGTGATCGCCTTCCGGCGGTTCCGACCCGGCGGGAGCATGTTCGGTGAGGAGTGGGTCGGGTTCGCCTACATCGAGCTCTTCATCAACGACCCGACGTTCTGGAAGGTCTTCGCCAACACGGCCATCCTCGGCGGTCTCACCCTGCTCTTCTGCTTCCCTCTGCCCATCGTCCTGGCGCTCGCGCTCAACGAGGTCCGCAAGACCGCCTTCAAGCGCACCATCCAGTCGATCTCCTACCTGCCGCACTTC
>NZ_AXCZ01000317.1 GCF_000767165.1 Cellulomonas bogoriensis 69B4 = DSM 16987 | reverse complement strand
ACCGAGCCGATGCGGGCCACGGGATCGCCGTCCGCACCGTATCCGGTCGCCACGACGGAGGCCTCCGCGAGGCCGACGTGGTCGTTCTCACGGCCGATGCGCACCGACACCCCGGCGGAGTCCTCGGCCATCTCGGTGAGCAGACGGAGCAGGACCACCTGCTCCTCGAGCGCTTCCAGCACCGGTCGGATGGTGCCGGTGAAGTCGGTGCCCGTGCGCGCCAGGTGCGAGGCCCCGGCGATCACGACCCGCTCCTCGGTCGCCTCGCCGAGGGTGTCCTCGACCACGGCGACGACCTTCTGCACCAGGGGCCGGTGGGCGTCGGGGAATGCCGTGGCGGTGCGGGCCAACGGCTCGGGCAGGTCCACCAGGCGTCGTCCGGCGACGGCGGCGTTCAGGCGCGCGCGGAGCTCGGGCACCAGGTGCTCGGGCACGGGTGCGTCGAGCTCCAGGACCCTCTGCTCCACCCGTCCGGTGTCGGTGATGATGACCACGAGCAGGCGTGTGGCGCCCACGGGTACGAGCTCCAGGTGCCGCAGTGCCGAGCGCCTCAGCGAGGGGTACTGCACGACCGCGACCTGCTGGGTGAGCTGGGCGAGGAGTCGGACCGAGCGGTCCACGACGTCGTCCAGGTCGACGGCGTCGACGAGGAACTGCTGGATGGCGCGCCGTTCGGGCGCCGACAGCGGCTTGACGGTGGAGAGCTGGTCCACGAAGAGCCGGTAGCCCTTGTCGGTGGGCACCCGACCGGCGGACGTGTGCGGCTGGGCGATGTACCCGGCGTCCTCGAGCGCGGCCATGTCGTTGCGGATGGTGGCCGGCGAGACCCCCAGCGCGTGCCGTTCGACCAGGACCCGTGAACCCACCGGTTCACGGGTCTGGACGTAGTCCTCGACGATCGCGCGCAGGACCTCGAGCCTGCGGTCCTCGCTCATGGCACCCCCGTGCTCCGTCCTCGTCCACGCATGGCACTCGCCATGCCCGAGTGCTAATCCTACGACGGAGCCGACGCGCGGGGCGCTGGGTGCTCAGTCGACGGGCACCATGCGGTCCCGGACGGCCGCGACGAGGTCGGGACCGATCTCGGTCATGCCGTGGTCGGCGCGTGCGTGCCCGCCGACGCCGGTCAGGATCTCCTCGGGGGTGCCGCGGAACGTCTGGGTGCAGCCGGGCACCAGGTCACCGCATCGGAACGTCTTCATCGTGTCTCCTCGGGGGTTGCGGCACCGCGCCTGGATGAGGCGCGGACGATGGTGTGGGCGAGGGCGGCCTGCGTGGGGACGTCCCCCCGCTGGTCCGAGGGCCGGAGCCGCCCCGTGACGGCGTCGACGAGCGCGGCGACCGAGACGGTGCCCAGCACCTCGCCGTGGGCGTCGGTGCAGACCACCGGGGCGTGGGCCCAGGCCTGGTCACGGGCGACGGCCCGGGTGAGCACCTCGCCCGGCGCGGCGGACGGAGCCACCGCCAG
>NZ_AXCZ01000231.1 GCF_000767165.1 Cellulomonas bogoriensis 69B4 = DSM 16987 | reverse complement strand
CGCCGCGTCCAGGCGCTGGCCCGCCTCGGCGAGCGCCGGGCCGGCACGGTCCACCGCGTCCAGCAGCGTCGTGCACTGGTCCAGCGCCGACTCCGCCGCCCGCGCGTACGCCACGGCCGTCCCCCGGTCCTCGCGCCCCAGGGCCTCCCGTCCCTGACCCACACCTGCGTGCACCTCCTCCAGCAGGGCCCGCACCTGGTCCGGGTTCTGCCCCACAGACGCCAACGACCCCGCCGGGTACCTGCGCTGCAGCTGCTCGAGGACCACCCGCGCCTGCTCCACCCGACCGTCCAACGACCGGGCCCGCTCCTGGAGCTGGTCCAGCGCCTCCGGGGCGCGCGCCTGCAGGTCGCGCAGCTCGTCGAACCGGGCCGTCTGCTCCTGCAACCGGCCCGTCACCTGCTCGCACACCTGCAGGATGCGCGAGGAGTGCTCGCGCACCTGCGGCTCCGGGGTCGAGTCCTCCAGCTCCTGGTTCAGGTGGAACGCCTCGGTGACCTGCTCACGGGCCCACACCAGCGTCTGCTCGAACTCCGCGGTCACGTCCGCCCCGAACTGCGCCTGCGCGAACCCCAGCTCCTGGTCGGCGCTCCGCAGCACGTCGTCCACCGCCACCAGCGCCGACCCCGCCCGCTGCCGCAGCACCGGCGTGGGCTCGCCCTGCGCAGCGCCCGCGGCCTGCCCCCCCGAGGGCTTGCGGCTCAGGGACCGGGCCGCGAGCACCCCGCCGATCACCACGACCCCCACCACCAGCAGGACCAGCAACCCACCGCCACCGCCACGCGCCGGCGCGCCGGCAGGGTCCTGGGGGTCGGTCACGTCGACACCCGGCTGGGTCGCGCCCGTCGCGACCTCGATCAGCGTCTGGGCGCCCGTGATCGCGGCACCGGCCCAGTCCTCGGCACGCAACTGGCTCTCGACCGCGGCCGTCACCGTCCCCAGCCGGTCGTACACCGCGACGTCCGGGTCGGCGGACAGGTAGTACATGCGGTCCTCGACCGCGACCGCCAGCAGCAGGTCGTCCACACCCAGCCCGGAGTCGATCGCCGTGGTGTCGGCCCAGTCCTCCGGCGCGCTGCCGGCGAAGTCGTCCACGAACACCACGAACAGCTGCAACGGCGTCTGGTCCGACAGCTGGTCCAACGCGTCCTGGACCTCCGCCTCGCGTCCCGTGAGCACCCCCGCACGGTCCGTGATCTCCTCACGCACCACCAAGGACGGCTCGGCCGCCGCCGGCAGGGCCAGGACGGCGGCGAACCCCAGCAGCGCCACCACCGCGACGGCGACCCGCACGACAGCGGCAGGGGCAGGCAGGGGCGAGGACACGGTGAGGTGAGGCACCCACCGATCCTCGTCTGCCACCCCCACCGGAGGCAACGACCACGCCCCGTGCGGCCCCGACCTCACCCGTTCTCGGGCGCCAGCAGGTCCTCCGCGTCGACGATCCGGTAGGCGTAGCCCTGCTCGGCCAGGAACCGCTGCCGGTGCGCGGCGAACTCCTGGTCCACGGTGTCCCTGGCCACCACCGCGTAGAAGTGCGCGGTGCGACCGTCGGCCTTGGGTCGCATCACCCGGCCCAGGCGCTGGGCCTCCTCCTGCCGGGACCCGAACGCCCCGCTGACCTGGATCGCGACCGTCGCCTCGGGCAGGTCCACCGAGAAGTTCGCCACCTTCGACACCACCAGCCGCCGCACCTGCCCGGACCGGAACTCGTCGAACAGGCGCTGGCGCTGCCGCACCGTCGTCTCACCGGTGATCAACGGGGCGTCCAGCTGGTCGGCGAGCAGCTCGAGCTGGTCCAGGTACTGGCCGATCACCAGCACCTGGTCCTCCGCGTGCCGGGCCACCAGCTGCTCCACGACCCGGTTCTTGCCGGCAGCGCTCGCGGCGAGCCGGTACTTGTCCTCCGGTTCGGCGGTCGCGTAGGTGAGGCGGTCGCGCTCGGGCAGGGTCAGGCGCACCTCGACGCAGTCGGCGGGCGCGATGTACCCCTGGGCCTCGATGTCCTTCCAGGGAGCGTCGAACCTCTTGGGGCCGATGAGCGAGAACACCTCGTCCTCACGGCCGTCCTCGCGCACGAGGGTGGCGGTCAGGCCCAGGCGGCGGCGGGCCTGCAGGTCGGCGGTCATGCGGAAGATGGGAGCGGGCAGCAGGTGGACCTCGTCGTAGAGGATGAGCCCCCAGTCGCGGGCGTCCAGGAGCTCCAGGTGGGTGTAGACGCCCTTCCGTCGGGTGGTGAGCACCTGGTAGGTGGCGATCGTGACGGGGCGGATCTCCTTGCGGGTCCCGGAGTACTCGCCGATCTCGTCCTCGGTGAGGGTGGTGCGGCGCACGAGCTCCTCACGCCACTGGCGGGCCGAGACCGTGTTGGTGACCAGGATCAGGGTGGTGGTGCCCGAGCGGGCCATCGCACCCGCGCCCACCAGGGTCTTGCCGGCGCCGCAGGGCAGGACCACCACCCCGGAGCCCCCGTGCCAGAACCCCTCGACGGCCTGCTGCTGGTAGGGGCGCAACGACCACCCGTCCTCGTCCAGGGAGATGGGGTGGGCCTCGCCGTCGACGTACCCGGCGAGGTCCTCCACGGGCCACCCGAGCTTGAGGAGCACCTGCTTGAGGTTGCCCCTCTCGCTGGGGTGCACGACGACGTCGTCGGCGTCCAGGCGCGTGCCCACCAGGCCGGCGGTCTTGCGTGAGCGCAGCACCTCCTCCAGGACGGCGCGGTCCAGGGCGTGCAGCACCAGCCCGTGGGTGGGGTGGTCCACCAGCTGCAGGCGTCCGTAGCGGGACATCGTCTCGGCGACGTCGACGAGCAGGGCGTGGGGGACGGGGTAGCGGGAGTGCTCCAGGAGCACCGAGACGACCTGCTCGGCGTCGTGGCCCGCGGCGCGGGCGTTCCACAGGCCCAGGGGTGTGAGCCGGTAGGTGTGGACGTGCTCGGGTGCGCGTTCGAGCTCGGCGAACGGGGCGATCGCGCGGCGGCAGGCGTCGGCGTCGGGGTGGTCGACCTCGAGCAGCAGCGTCTTGTCGCTCTGCACGATCAGCGGTCCGTCGGGCATCGGGCTCCTGCGGGTCCTGGGCCCGTGCGTGGGCCGGTGGGTGGTGCGTCAGTGGTGCGTCAGTGGTGCGGGGGTGGTGCGTGGCTGCGGGTCAGACGGGTCGGGCGTCGGCGATCCGGTGGACGGCCACGGTCAGCTCGGCCTCCCGCCCGGGGTCGACGGCCCGCAGCCGGCCGCCGTCCACGCGCAGGGGTCGCAGG
>NZ_AXCZ01000229.1 GCF_000767165.1 Cellulomonas bogoriensis 69B4 = DSM 16987 | reverse complement strand
TCGCACGGGAGATGCACGACGTCGTCGCCCACAGCGTCTCGGTGATGGTCGCCCTCGCCGACGGCGCCGCCGCCGCCCTGGACCGCGCGCCCGACAGGTCCAGGGCGGCGCTCGGTGAGCTCTCCGAGACCGGCCGCACGGCGCTGGCCGACATGAGGCGGGTCCTGGGGATGCTCGACGGGGACGGGGCACCCCTGGGCCCGCAACCGGGGTGCCCGGACATCGGCGAGCTGGTCGACCGGGTGCGGGCCGCCGGGGTCCCGGTCACGACCACGGGCCTGGACTCGCTGCCCACGGACGCCGCGCTGGAGCTCACCGTCCACCGCGTCGTCCAGGAGGCGCTCACCAACGTCCTGCGTCACGCCCCGGGCACCCCGGGGGCGACGGTCGAGGTACGCCGGACCCCGGGCGTGGTCGCGGTGGAGGTCGTCGACCGGGGGCCCGGACCCGGTGGCGTGACACGCCCCGGCAGCGGCCGTGGCCTGGTGGGCATGCGCGAACGGGCCTCGGTGTACGGCGGCGACGTGGACGCCGGACCGCACGGGCCCGGGTGGAGGGTGCGGGTGACGCTCCCGTGGGAAGGGGACCAGGCATGATCCGGGTGCTGCTCGTCGACGACCAGGCCCTGATGCGCATGGGCTTCCGGCTGGTCCTGGAGGCCGAGGACGACCTGGAGGTCGTCGGTGAGGCCGGCGACGGTGGCACCGCCGTGGACCAGGTACGCGCACTGGCACCGGACGTGGTGCTCATGGACGTCCGCATGCCCGGCACCAACGGGATCGACGCCACCCGGCAGATCACCGCGGCCCACCCCGGCACGCGGGTGCTGATCCTCACGACGTTCGACCTGGACGAGTACGCGTTCGCGGCACTGCGCGCCGGGGCCAGCGGGTTCATGCTCAAGGACGCCCGCCCCACCGAGCTCGTCGCCGCGGTGCGCGCCGTGGCCTCCGGTGACGCGGTGGTCTCCCCGCGGGTCACCCGCCGGATGCTGGAGATGTTCGCCGGGGCGCTGCCCCGCCCCGCGGCACCACCCGCCGACGACCAGGACCCCCGCCTGGCGTCCCTGACACCCCGCGAGCGCGAGGTGCTGGTGCACGTGGCGGAGGGCGCGTCCAACGGCGAGATCGCCTCCCGCCTGCAGCTCTCGGAGGCGACGGTCAAGACGCATGTCGGCCGGATCCTGGCCAAGCTGGCGGCCCGCGACCGGGTGCAGGCGGTCGTACTGGCGTACGAGACCGGTCTGGTGGGTCCCCGGGCCCCGTGACCGGGCGGGTGACCGGGTGCGGGCAGCGGCCGGACGTGTGACGGTGGACGCACGTGTCCCCGTCCCCCGGAGCGAGCATGGCGACGTTCGTGAACTGGTCCGGCAGCCTCAGGTTCACCCCCGGGCAGGTGGCCGCACCCACCACCACCGAGGAGGTCGCCCAGGTGGTGCGCAGCGCGCGGGCGGACGGTCGGCGGGTCAGGCCCGTGGGTCAGGGGCACTCCTCCACACCGCTGGTGCGCACCGACGACGTCCTGCTGTCGGCCGACGCGATGGCCGGGATGGTCACGCACGACCCCGACACCCTCAGGGCGGAGGTGCTGCCCGGCACCCGGCTGAGCGAGGCGGGCACGGCGTTCCACGGCGTCGGCATGGCCATGGAGAACCTCGGGGACGTCGACATGCAGGCGATCGCCGGGGCCATCGCCACCGGCACCCACGGCTCGGGCCTGGAGCTGCCGAACCTGTCCCAGATGCTCGTCGGGGGCGAGCTGGTCACCGGCACCGGGGACGTCCTGCGGTTCGGTGAGGACGTCCACGGTCGGCCCCACCCCGCCGGCCTGCCGCTGGACGACGACGACGTCGTCCGGGCGCTGCGGGTGAACCTGGGCGCCCTGGGGGTGCTGACGTCCCTGACCCTGCAGCTGGTCCCCTCGTTCGACGTCCACCGCCGGGACTGGTGCACGCACGTGGACTGGGCGGTGGAGCACTTCGACGCCCTTGCGCGCACCAACCGGTCCTTCGACATGTACTGGTACCCGCGCAGCGACATCGCCCAGGTGCGCACCCTGGACGACCCGCACGTCGAACCCGACATCGTCCCCCCGGGCCGGCAGATCCACGACGAGGACCTGGGTCCCAGCCACGAGATCATCCCCAACAACCGGGACCTGCGCTTCGACGAGATGGAGTACATGCTCCCCTACGAGGCGGGCCTGGAGTGCTTCGCCGAGGTGCGGGCCCGCATCAAGGAGCGGCACCGGCAGGACGTCGCCTGGCGGGTGCTGGTACGGACCGTCGCCGCCGACGAGGCCCTCATCAGCAACTGCTACGGACGGCCGACCCTCACCATCGCGCTGCTGCACAACGCCGGACTCCCCTACGAGGAGTACTTCGGTGACATGGAGCCCCTGCTCCAGGAGTACGGGGGACGACCCCACTGGGGCAAGAAGCACACCATGACCGCAGCCGACCTGGCCCCGCGCCTGCCCCGCTGGGACGACTTCCAGACCGCCCGCCAGGCCCTGGACCCCGAGGGGGTGCTCCTCAACGAGCACCTGTCGGCGGTCCTGGGCGTCCCGGACCCCCGCACCGAGGAGGCACGATGAGCGACACCGCGCTCGGGCACCGCACCTGGGTGTTCTCCGGAGGGAACATCCCGCCACGGTCCACCGGCCCCGAACCGGAGATGACCAGCCGGGACGAGCTGTGCCTGGCCAACACCGGGCCGGTCACGACCGAGGTCCAGGTCACCGTGCTGTTCGAGGACCGTGACCCGGTGGGCCCGCACCGGCTGAGCGTGCCGGGCCAGCGGGTGCGCCACGTACGCGTCAACGACCTCATCGACCCGTACCCGGTGCCGCTCGGGGTCCCCTACGGCCTGGTGGTGCGCTCCGAGGAGCCGGTGGTCGCCCAGCTGACGCGCCTGGACACCCGCGACGGGCAGCTCGCCACGGCCGTGGCCGCCGGGACCCCCGTCCTGGGTTGACCGCGGTGGGCGCGGCGTGGGCGTTCGTGCAGGCTGCGGCGCACCGGGTGCGCCTGCACGGACCGAGCCTGCTGCTCGCCTCGGCGTCGGCCGGTGTGGCCTACGCCCTGGCCGGCTGGGCGTTCGGGCCCGAGAACGCGTTCTTCGCCCCGATCGCCGCCGTCGTGTGCGTCAGCATCACCGCGGGGCAACGGGTGCGCCGGGCGGTGGAGATCGCCGTCGGGGTGGTCGTGGGGCTGGTCGCGGCCGACCTGCTGCTGCGGTGGACGGGCGCCGGGCCGTGGCAGCTGGCCCTGGCGGTGCTGC
>NZ_AXCZ01000227.1 GCF_000767165.1 Cellulomonas bogoriensis 69B4 = DSM 16987 | reverse complement strand
CCGCGTCCAGGCCCTGCAGGAAGGCCGGCGCCCGGTACCCACCGGCCACCGCCAACGGGACCACCACCACCGTGGCGCCCTGGGCCCGGTAGCCCTGCACGACCCTGGCCGCCATGACACCGACGGGGTCGGGGTGCACCGGCACCCCCTGGCGGGCGACCTCGCGCAGCAGGGCGCGGGCCACCGCCGCCCCCGGACCGGCGACCTCGTGGTGGGCCGCCACCAGCACGGGCATCGGGGACGTCATCGGGCCTCCTGGGGGTTGCAACGACGCTAGGCACGGCGCGTGACGCCCACGGGTCGACCATGTTTCGTTCATGTCACACATGGCCGGTGCGGGTGTCGTGCGTGTCACCCACGGGGTGGGGTCCCGTCGGCAGGTCCCGGGCCTGCGACCAGGGCCCGCGGCCTAGACTCGCGACCATGTCGAGCCCGTCCCTGCGTGGCCGCACCGGCCTCGGACGTGGCCCGGCCGCCCACGGCGTGAAGATCGTCGACACCCCGGCGGTCCGCGTGCACCACCCCGCCGACCTCATGGGGGCGGCCCTCGCCGCGGCCGGGATCGCGCTCGTGCTCGTGCTCGCCGTGTACGCCCAGGGCACCACGTCGGGCCTCACCGAGGACGTCCAGGGGTTCGCCTCGCTGCTGCGACGGCTGCTGTTCGTCCCGGTGGCCGTGCTCGAGGGCCTCATCACGATCATCGCCCCCATCGCCGTCCTCACCGAGCTCGTCCTGCGCCGCCTGGTGCGCCAGGCCTTCGAGGCGATCGCCGTGGGCGCGGTGGCCGTCGTCCTGGCCCTGGTCACCACCTGGGTCCTCACCGAGGTCGGGAGCGTGGAGCTGCGGGCCTCCCTGAGCGTGTGGTCCGCCGGCGAGCGGGTCGTCACCATCCCGGCGCTGCTGACCGGAACCGCAGGGCTGCTCACCGCAGCCGGTGCCCGCAACCGGCGACGGACCGCCTCCTGGTCGTGGAACCTGCTGTGGCTGGCCCTCGGCGTCGCGCTCATCACCGGCCTGGTGACCCTGCCCGGTGCCCTGCTCACGGTCCTGATCGGCCGGGTCGCCGGCCTGACGTCCCGGTACCTGTCAGGCGTGCAGAGCGAACGGGCCTACGGCGGTGCGCTGGTCGACGGGGTGCGGCGCGCCGGGTTCGAACCCAACCGGCTGATCCGGGTGCGGGACGTCACCGCCCAGCGCCCCGGCGGCGACGACGACCTCGCGACCGACCTCGCCGCCGTGGCGATCACCCGCTACGGCGACAACCGCGTCTACGCCATGACCACCGTCGACGGCGACCGGCTGGACGTCGTCGTGCTCGACGGCGACAGGCAGGTGGTCGGGGTGCTGACCCGCTGGTGGCGGTCGGTGCGGCTGCGGGGAATCGAAGGTCGGGCGGTGGTGTCGCTGCGTCAGGCCGCCGAACGCGCCGCGCTGCTGTCCTACGCCGCGTGGTCGGCCGGCGTGTGCACCCCGCGGCTGCTGGGCCTCGCCGAGGCCGAGGACTCGATGATCCTCATCCAGGACCACGCCCACGGCGCCGTGCCCCTGCGGGACCTGCCCACCGAGGCCCTCACCGACGACGTCCTGGACGCGGTGTGGGACCAGCTGCGGGTGGCCCACACCGCGGGCCTGGCCCACCGCAGCCTCACCTCCGACGTCGTGCTCGTCGCCCCCCAGGGCGTGCGCGCGCCCGGCAGCGGCCCCGAGGACCCGACCGGGACCCCGGCGTGCGACGGCGCCCCCGTCGCGTTCCTCACCGGGTGGGAGTCGGGGGACGTGGCCTCGTCCCACCTGGCCCGACGCATGGACATCAGCCACCTGCTGGCCGTCCTGGCCCTGCGGGTCGGTGCCGAGCGCGCCGTGGCGTCGGCCGCGCGCGTGCTGCCCGACGCCGACCTGGCCACCATCGGGCCCCTGCTGCAGTCCATCGCCCTGCCGCCCGCCACCCGGGCCGAGGCCCGCGCCCACAAGGGCGTGCTGGCCGAGGTCCGTGAGGCGCTCCTGGCACGCCTGCCCCAGTCCACCGTCGAGCCCGAGCGGCTGGTGCGGTTCGGGGGACGTACGGTCACCACCCTGGCCCTGTCGGTCGTCGCAGCGGTCGTGGTCATCACCACGATCAGCTTCGACCAGGTCAACGAGGCCCTCGCCCAGGCCCAGCCGTGGTGGGCCGCCGTCGCGTTCACCCTCGGGATGACCGCGTTCGTCGGCTCCGCCCTGACCCTGGTGGCGTTCTCACCGGTGCGCCTGCCGCTGTGGCGCACCATCCTGTCCCAGGCCGCGGCGGCGTTCGTCGCCCTGGTCGCGCCCGCCGGGGTGGGCCCGGCCGCTGTCAACATGCGGGTCCTGGTGCGCCGCGGCGTGCGACACGGCCTGGCCGTGGCCTCGGTGGGGCTGGTGCAGGTGTCCCAGCTGATCACCACCCTGATCCTGCTGGTCCTGATGTCGATGGTCAGCGGGTCCCAGATCCCCCTGGGCATGCCGTCCGGGACGGTGCTGGTGAGCCTGGGGTCGGTCGCCGTGGTGATCGCCGCGGCGATGCTCGTGCCACCGGCCCGCCAGTGGGTGCTCGGCAAGACCCTGCCGGTGTGGCGTCAGACGTGGCCCCGGCTCGTGCAGCTGCTCAGCCAGCCACGACGGTTCGCCGTCGCCGTCATCGGCAACGTGCTCGTGACCCTCAGCTACGTGGGGGCGTTCGCCGCGTGCCTGGCGGCGTTCGGGCGTGAGCTGCCCCTGATCGACCTGGCCCTGATCTACCTGATCGGCAACGCCGCCGGTGCCCTGGTGCCCACACCGGGCGGGCTCGGTACCGTCGAGCTGGCGCTCATCACCGCGCTGTCGACCACCGGGGGCGTGCCGCTCCCGATCGCCACGTCGGTGGTGGTGCTGTTCCGGGCCCTGACGTTCTGGGGCCGGGTGCCGTTCGGGTGGTGGGCGATGCGGTACCTGCAGCGCCGTGACGTCCTGTGACCCGTCGCCACCGACCTGTCGCCACCCCGTCCAGCGGAGGTACCCGTGCCCTGGCCCGACGTCCGTGACGCCGACGGCACGCGTCGGCTGGTGCCCGTGGAGCTGGCGCAGACCAGCGACCGGGAGTTCACGCTGCGCGAGCCGTTGCTGTACGTCGACGCCGACGGCACCCACCGCACGGTCCCGGCCGGGTTCACCACGGACCTGGCATCGGTGCCGTTCCCGCTGTGGTCGGTGATCGGCCCGTTCGGGCGGCAGACCCGGGCGGCGATCCTCCACGACCACGAGGTCCTCGTGCCGGTGGGGGGCCGACGGTCCGCGGCGCGGCGGGCGCACGTCGCCGACGCCGACCAGCGGTTCCGGCGGGCCCTGCGCGAGGGCGACGTCCCGCCGTTCCGCGCCGAG
>NZ_AXCZ01000225.1 GCF_000767165.1 Cellulomonas bogoriensis 69B4 = DSM 16987 | reverse complement strand
CCGCCGACGAGGCACCCGCCCCGCCCGCTCCCGTCGCCGAGGCCCACGACGAGCCGCGCGCCGAGACCACCGCGGAGCGCACCGGACCGGCGTCCGAGGCGCCTGCCGAGGCACTGGGAAGGGTGCCGCACCCGCGCAGCGGACCCCCCGTGCCGGTCCCCGAGCACCCGTTCGACGAGCTGGTGCACGTCGCCAACGGCACCGACGCGACCCAGGAGAAAGACAGCCCCCGGTCCTGGCCCGGTGGCCCGCTGCGCTGACGTGACCGCGTTGACCTGACCGTGCCGACCTGCCCGTGCTGACCTGGCCACCCCCGCAGCCGACCCGAGGTGCCCCGCGATGAGTGCCGACCGTCCCGCCCGCGTGCTGGTGGTGTGCACGGGCAACATCTGCCGGTCGCCCGCAGGTGAACGGCTGCTGCGTGCGCACCTGGCGCCGGACGGCGGCATCGAGGTCACCAGTGCCGGCACCCACGCCATGGTCGGCTCGCCCGTCGCCGACCCGATGGCGGCCCTGCTCGTCGGTGACGGGGTGGACGTCACCGGGTTCAGCGCCCGCCAGCTGACCGCCCCCATGGTCAAGGACGCCGACCTGGTGATCACCATGACGCGCGCCCACCGGTCGGCCGTCGCGCGCACCCACCCGGCAGCGGTGCGCCGCACGTTCACGTTGCGCGAGCTCGCCCGGTACATCACGGAGGCCGCCGCCCACGACGACGCCGACACCACCCTCAGGGGCCGCCGCGGACTGGACCGGGTCGAGACCCTGGTGCCCCTGGTGGCGGCCCGGCGGGGACGCACCCGGGTGGAGGCCGACCAGGACGAGGTCGTCGACCCCTACGGCGGTGACCACGCCCTGTACGACCGCTCCTACGCCCAGCTGCGGCCGGCCGTCCTGACGGTGGTGGGCGCCCTCACCGGCCCCTGAACCCGATCACGGCCGTCCGCCACGCCCTGCGTCCGGCCACGTCAGGGCTCGTCCACACCGGCGGCAGCCTGGGCTCTGAACGCAACGTGCCGCATCCGCACCATCAACGTGGCAGCCGGGACGACCTTTCCTGACGCGTAAGTGGACAAGCGGGATGTGGACGTCCCGATTCGTGAGGCGAACTCGCTCCGCGTCAGACCGGACCGGTCCACGAACCCTCGAACGTCCGCGGCGACCTCGCCGCGCTCGGCAGCTTCTGCCCTCTGGCGCGCCTCGGTGATGAGGTCAGTCATCACCGGGCCGATCCCGAAGGGCCGTGCCACTGCCACAGCCTGCTCCACATGGCGCGCGACCTGACCCCAGGGCTCGTCATCGATCGCTCGTGCGAGCCGTCGCCAGTGGGGCAGCCCACCCCGTTCCAGCGCCGTGAGCACACCCTCGAACGGCCAGGTCTCCACCGGTTCGTCAGGTGAGGCGTCGATGTTCCTGAAGCTCAGCACATCATCCTCCAAGCGTCGTGATGGCGCGGCTCAGTGCCTTGCACTCCTCGACGACCGCCGACCAGTCGTGCCAGCGTGCTGCCAGGCCCTTGTACCGAGGCAGGTCGGCGAGCGTCCGTGAGTCGGCGGGGGTCGGCTCGCCCAGCTGACGCACCAGCTGCGAGGCCACTCCCTGGCCCTCGCCGTCGTGCTGGTCGGCGTAGTAGTTGTCCATTCCCGCCAGGACGGAGGCTGCGTGCGCGCGCCCGTAGCGGTGCGCGAGTGCCGCGACGTCGAGGTAGTCGCGTACCTGGTTGCGCCGCACGATCAGGAAACCCTTGATGCGGAGGGTCTCCTCAGGGGTGGGCACCTGCACGGTCGCGCCTGAGGGCAGCGCCATGTCCACCACCTCGAGCGGGGTCCGTCGGATCAGTTGCCGAACACCGGCCTCTATGTCGCCGATGCGCCCCAGGATGATCTTTCCCGGACGTACGCGGTTCGTCACCCAGTCGCCTTCGGACTCCAGCGCCTCCAGAACAAGATCGAAACGATCCCGAAGATCACTCAGGACGTGGTCGTGGTCGAACGACAGGCGATGTCCGGCGAAGGCGGCAGCAGCGGTGCCACCGACCAGCACTGCGTCCGGGACGAGATCCTGCAGACGGGCGGCCGACTCGAGCACCCGGACGAGTTCCTCGGGGATCTCGGGCGATCCCGGGGCGCCGGATCGTTGTGGGTCGTCATCCATACTCCGATGTTATCGGATCTGATAATGCGTGTGCGGGTCGAGGTGAGGCCCCGCCCCGACCGGCCCCGTCGGGACCCCACAACGTGGGGTCGTGTTCGCTGGTGCGGACGGCAAGCGATACTCGGCGGTGCGCCCGCTTAGGTGGGTAGTGCCGCGGACGTCCTGCCCGCCGCACGCCTGACTGGAGGACCACATGGCCGCGCCCGACGTGCACACCCCCGCCGACCCGCCCGCGCAGGGCGCCTCCGACGCGCCCGACCCCGTGGTCGAGCCCGCCTCGCGCTCCGGCCGGTGGGTGCTCACCGCGTCCGACTCCGCACGCATCGCGACGTTCGCCGCCCTGATCGCCGTGCTCGGGCTGCCGGGGTCGATCGCCCTGTTCGGCAACGCGGTGCCTGTCACGCTGCAGACCCTGGGCGTGATGCTCGCGGGGGCGATCCTGGGTGCCTACCGGGGCACCTTGTCGGTGCTGGTGTTCCTGACGCTCGTGGCCGCCGGGTTTCCCCTGCTTGCCGGTGGGCGGGGCGGGCTGGGTGTGTTCGTGGCCCCGTCGGCCGGTTACCTGGTGGGGTTCGTCGCGGGCGCGGCGGTCGTGGGGTGGCTCACCCACCGTGGTGGGGCACGTCCCGGCCGGTTGCGGGTGTTCCTGGCGTGCCTGGCCGGGGGGATCGGCGCGGTGTACGCGTTCGGCATCCCTGTGCAGGCGTGGCTGACGGGCCTTCCCCTGGGGGTCGCGGCGCTCGGGTCGGTGACGTTCCTGCCCGGTGACCTGCTCAAGGCCGTCGTGGCGACCGCGGTGACCGTCGGGGTGCTGCGCGCCTACCCTGCCGCCTCACCGGTGTACCGCGCCCGCGGGTAGGTCCGTGCCCGTCGCCCACCACGTCCTGGACCACGCCCGGCGCACCGCCACCGCACCGGCCGTCCAGACCCCTGCCCGCACCTGCACCTGGGCCGACCTCGCCCAGGGCGTGCACCACGCCGCCGGACGGTTGCGCGACGGCGGCACCCGGCGTGGTGACCTGGTGCCCGTCCACACCGCGGACCCGGTCGAGCTGTTGACCCTCACCCTTGCCGCCGACGTGGTCGGGGCGGTGCCCCTGGTGTGCGACCCGGCCTGGTCACCGGCCCAGTTGGCCGCCGCGCTCGAGGTGGTCGGCGCCAGGGCCGTTGACGCCCCGACCACGGACGCCCCGCCCGTCGAGGACCCCACCCCGGACGACGCCTCTCCGGACGCCGGCGAGCCGTGCGACGCCGACCTCGCGTGGGCGGGTTT
>NZ_AXCZ01000263.1 GCF_000767165.1 Cellulomonas bogoriensis 69B4 = DSM 16987 | reverse complement strand
GCCGGCGACCAGGGGTGTCGACCCGCGGCGCCCGTCGTCCTCGGCGGTCGGATGGGTGGTGACCCCGTGTGGGCGGCGGTCAAGCCACGAGTCCACCCCGTGGGCGGGTGGGTGCGTGCCGCAGAACCCGTGGCCACCGGTGCGGCGCTGCTGGCCGCCGCCCGGGCCGGGCTCCTCGGCGGCCGGGACACCCCGCTGGACCAGGCGCCGACCCTGACGTTCGCGCCCCCGGGGGTGCAGGCGTCCGGGGACTACGACGCCGTGATGGACCGCTTCCGTGACGCGGCCCTCGGCAGCGGGGCCTGAGCGGGTCTGCGCCTCAGTCCTCGGGCCCGAGCTCCTCGGACAACCCCAGCAGCACCGTGGGCAGGATGGTGTCGAAGTCCTCGCGGGGCGGGGCGCCGGGTGAGGCCTCCTGCGCCAGTGCCTTGAGGTACAGCGAGGACAGCACGTCCGCGAGCTGCGCCGGGGCCAGGCGCGGCCGGCGCCCGAGTCGCTCCAGGGCCAGGAGCAGGACGTCGGCGAACTCCCGCTCGAACCGGGCCGAGTGCTCGTACAGGCGGCGCCCGGCGTCCTCGTTGCGCATCGCGTGCAGCACGAACTCGGTGTGGATGAGGTACCAGGTGAGGGCCGCGGGCCGCAGGCGCTCCAGGACGGTGGTGATGAGTGCGAGGTCGAACTCCTCGGCGGGGGTGCCCTCGACCGCCTCGCGGACCAGGTCGACCATGTAGGCGGACTGCTGCTCGAACAGCGCGTCGAACACGTCCTCCTTGGTGTCGAAGTTCGAGTAGAACGCCCCACGGGTGTACCCGGCCGCCGTCACGAGGTCGTCGATGGTCGCCCCGTGGAGGCCCTTCTCGGCGAACACCGCCGCGGCAGCGTCGAGGATCCGCGCGCGGGTCGCAGCGCGGCGTCGGGTCATGGTGTGCTCGGTCACGTCGCCGGACAGGCTACTCGCGGTGTTCTTGATACAGCAACGTATCGAATACGCTTGTGCATCGAAGCCCTGCCCTGGGGGCCGTCGCACCGGGAGCACCTGGATGTCCTCACAGCTGTACCGACTCGGTCGTGCCATGGCACGCCACCGCCGTGCCGTCCTCACCTCCTGGCTGGCCCTCCTGGTCGCGGTCGGGGCCCTGGCCGGGCTCTCCGGCGGCCAGCCCCAGGACGAGCTCACCATCCCCGGCACCGAGGCCCAGGAGGGCCTCGACGTCCTGGACCAGAGGTTCCCCGAGGCCGGCGGCACCACCGCCCAGATCCTCTTCGTGGCACCCGGCGGGGACGTCAGGGCCGTCGCCGACCAGGTGCGCGACGTCCTGGCGGAGATCGCCGACGCCCCCGACGTCGAGTACGTGGGCGACCCCCTCGACGGCACCGACCCCCTGGCCGTCTCCGACGACGGCTCCCACGCCCTGACCACGGTCAGGCTCGGGTCCGAGCTGGGCGACCTGGACCCCGGCACCGTCCCCGCCCTGGAGGCCGCCGCCGAGCGCGGCTCGGCTGGCACCGACCTCGAGGTGCACATCGGCGGGTCGGTCTACGCCGAGACCTCCGTCCACATCACCGTCGCCGAGGTCCTCGGGGTCGTGGTGGCCATGGTGGTCCTCGCGATCACCTTCGGGTCGTTCCTCGCCGCCGGCATGCCCCTGCTGACCGCCGTGATCGGGGTGGGCATCACGATGGCGGCCATCCTCGCCCTCGCGGCCCTCACCCCCGTCAGCAGTACCGCCCCCACCCTGGCCCTCATGATCGGTCTCGCGGTGGGGATCGACTACGCGCTGTTCGTGCTCTCCCGGCACCGCAGCCAGCTCGCCACCGGCATGTCCGTCGAGGAGTCCATCGCCCGGTCGGTCGCCACCGCGGGCAGCGCCGTCGTGTTCGCCGGTGCCACCGTCGTGATCGCGCTCTGCGGTCTGTTCGTCGTCGGCATCCCCTTCCTCACCGTCATGGGCCTCACCGCAGCGCTCGCGGTGACCATCGCGGTGGTGATCGCCCTGACGGGTCTGCCGGCGCTGGTCGCGGTCGCGGGGGAGCGGCTGCGACCCCGGCCCGGGTCCAGGGCCGCGGTGCGGGCCCTGGTCGAGCAGCACGGCGACAGCCCCGACACCCCCGGCCTGGTCGGCTCCGGCCAGGGCGGTGCGTCCGGGGCGACGTCGGCGCGCACCATGGGGTCGCGGTGGGTGCACCTGGTGACCCGTCGGCCCCTGCTGACGGTCCTGGTCGTGGTGCTGGGCCTGGGTGCCATGGCGATCCCCGCGAAGGACCTCGCGCTCGGGCTGCCGGACAACGGCTCGGCCGAGCCCGGGTCCCCGGAGCGGGTGACCTACGACCTGATCGACGAGGCGTACGGCCCCGGCTTCAACGCCACGCTCGTGGTCACCGTCGACATCATCCGCAGCACCGACCCCCTGGGGGTCATGGCCGACCTGGCCGAGGACCTGCGGGGCTTCGAGGGCGTGGCCCAGGTGGGCATGGCCACCCCCAACCCGAC
>NZ_AXCZ01000363.1 GCF_000767165.1 Cellulomonas bogoriensis 69B4 = DSM 16987 | reverse complement strand
TCCCAGGACGAAGAGGTCACCGCCAGGCTGGTGGCCGACATCCGCGACCAGCGGGAGGCCCTGGAGGCCCGGCACGGCGTCACGGACCTGCGGGTCACGGGCATGACCGCCGCGGCCGTCGACATCTCGGACCGGCTGTCCGGCGCGCTGCTGCCGTTCGCGGTGCTCGTGGTGGGGCTGTCCCTGGTGCTGCTGACCGTCGTGTTCCGCTCGATCGCCGTACCGCTGAAGGCCACCGCCGGCTACCTGCTCTCGGTGGTGGCCGCGTTCGGGGCGGTCGCGGCGGTCTTCCAGTGGGGCTGGCTGGCCGACCTGCTGAACGTCACGAGCCTCGGGCCGGTGATCTCGTTCCTGCCCATCATCCTCATGGGTGTGCTGTTCGGGCTCGCGATGGACTACGAGGTGTTCCTGGTCTCCCGCATGCGGGAGGCGTACGTGCACGGCGCCGACGCGCTCACGGCCGTGCGGGCCGGGTTCACCGCCAGCGCCCGCGTCGTCACCGCCGCCGCCGTCATCATGATCAGCGTCTTCACCGCGTTCATCCCCGCCTCCTCGCAGATGGTCAAGCCCATCGCGCTGGGCCTGGCCGTGGGGATCTTCGTCGACGCGTTCATCGTCCGCATGACCCTGGTGCCCGCGGTCCTGGCGCTCCTGGGCGACAAGGCCTGGTGGCTGCCGCGGCGCCTGGACCGCGCCATGCCGGTGCTGGACGTGGAGGGCGCGGCCCTGGAGCACCACCTGGACCACGAGGCGTGGGTCGCCGAGCACGGGGTCGCCACGGTGCGGGCCGAGCAGGTGGTCGTCGCCGACGAGCAGGACGCGCCCGTCGCCGTCGTGGACGTCGTGGCCCGGCCCGGGCAGGTCGTGGTCCTGGCGGGTCCGGACCGGGTGGCACGTCGCGCCGTCCTCTCAGCCCTGGCCGGCCGGTTGCGCACCTCCGGAGGCACCCTGGTGGTCCTGGACCGCGTGCTGCCCGACGAGGCCGCAT
>NZ_AXCZ01000223.1 GCF_000767165.1 Cellulomonas bogoriensis 69B4 = DSM 16987 | reverse complement strand
CGCGCGGGTTCCGCTCACTCTGACCCCCCGCTGGTCGATGGTGACGAGGTTCCGTACAGGTGGTACTCCTGCGCGATGCCTGCTCGGTGCAGTTCTGCCAGCTGCTCGTCGGTGACGGTCTGGCCGAAGATCTGGGTGGATTTTCCCCCGTCCCAGTTGTAGCGGTCATACGTCGAGACAGTTGTTGTCTGCTCGTAGGTCCACTCGCCACCCGGGGACGTAGGGGGCTGGACGGTGACCTGCCCTTGCAGGCTGTACCGGAAACCGCCCGTGGCGTAGTACCAGTTGGTGCTCTCGTCCTGCTTGGCGTAGTAGCCCTTCCACCCCGTGCTCACCGGGAACGTCACGGGCTCGGTCACACTGGCGGCTCGGGCTCGCGCAAGCGCCTCGGTGGTCAACAGCGATTGCGACCTCGCCACTTCGTCACTCAACCCCGGCAGGTCCACAAGCATCTGGTCCACGTCCTGCTCCAGGGGCCGCCCGCTGTTGCCGAGGAAATGCCGCAGATTCTCTGAGGCGTTCGGCCATTTCCACTGCAGGGCGGTCGCGGCGGCCAATGCTGCCTGGTGGGTGAGGTAGTCATCGGGCCAGGCGAACTCGCTGTTGTGTTCGCCCGCGCCGGGGTCCGCGTCGGGCCACGGTGGGGCTTCTGGCATCGGGATGGTCGTGCCAGGAACCATCGGTCCGAGCCCGTCGGGGTACGACGTCCCGTTGGGCTCGGGGTCGTGCTGCGGGTTCCGCACACCGGCCTGTTCGGCGAGGTGCCTGGCTCGTTCCGTGAGCCCGGGGCCGTCCTCCCAGAGGGTCGTCGCGCACGCCGCTGCGGCTACGGCGACCCGCCGCATGACGTCGTCGTAAGCGTTCGCGAGGCCCACCGCTTCGCGGTGGAGCACCGTTTGCCGTGCGAGGCACCGCAGGTAGTCGGCGACGCCGTCCGCACTGGGTGCGGCGATGAACGCCCGGGCAGCCGCGTCGGTGCTCGCGCGTGCCGCGGAGACCGCGTTCTGCCGGTCGCGGAGCTCGTCGATCTCCGCCCGTGCGGCGACGATGACGGCCCGGTACTGCTCGACAGCCATGACGGTCGACCGCAGACGTGCCGCGGAGTCCTCCGCTGCGGCGATGCGGGTCCTGAACGCGGTGTCCGCCGCCTGCGCGGTGATACCCGACCAGTCGACGAGCGCCACGCTCCGCGCCGAGGCCAACGTGTCGCCCAGCTCAGCGAGGTGGCTCGCGGAACGCTCGAGAACTGCCCGGCGTTCCTCGAGCAGGGCCGGCTCGTCCGTCGGGTAGGCGAACGTCGTGCTCACCGGGCACCCATCTTCGCCGGCAGAACCCCCGGTTGCCCGCTGAGGGCCCGCTGCCCGGTCCGGAGCCGGTCCGTGACCCGCTGGTCCACACGCTCGTAGGCATCGGCGTTGTCGCGCAGCGCCAGTGCCGCGTCGGCGGCCTGCCCGGCGAGCGCTGTGACCCGCCCGGACCACCACCTCACCGACGCGTTCAGGTCGGCCGCGACCGTCGGTGCGGGCCCTGACGGCATGGGCGCAGCCCCCGTCAGGGGGTTGGGCGGCGTCCCGCGGCGCTCGAGGATCCCTGCGGCCTCCCGCAGTGCTCCTGGCTCTGCGTCCAGCTGGTTCACGCACCCACCCCCCGATCCGGCGGTGAGGTTATCAGCCGACCTCAGCGCATCCCGACACCGTTGTGGACAGCCCTCCACCACCGGGGTGACGGGGTGGTCAGGTCACCAGCCCTCGGCGGTAGGCGTAGACGACTGCCTGCACGCGGTCGCGCAGGTCGAGCTTGGTGAGGATGCGTGAGACGTAGGTCTTCACCGTCTCCTGGCTGAGGACGAGCGTGACGGCGATCTCGGCGTTCGACATGCCCGCGGCTATGAGGTGGAGCACCTCTAGCTTGCGCGGTGTGAGCGGCACGTCGGCTTCCGTGGCCGGCGGCCGGAGGCGGTCGGCGTACCGGCCGACGAGCCTGCGTGTCACCTCTGGGGCGAGCAGCGCCCCGCCGCTCGCGACCGTCCCTATCCCGTCGAGCAGCTGCGCGGGTGGCGCGTCCTTGAGCAGGAAGCCGCTGGCCCCGGCCGCGCTGCGCACCGATGATCGTCGTGAAGTCTGCACGGATGAGCGCCTGCTCGTCGCACACGAGCACCCGGGTCGGTGCCGTCACGCTGAACCACCGACGGGGATGCGCGCCCGGAGGACGAACGCGCCGCTGTCCTCACGCCCAGCGGTGAGCCCTCACCCAGTGCCACGACCCGCTCCGTCGCTGTGGGTGCTGACCCTCTCAAATCCCGCCCGGTCAGGTGCCAGGACGGCCGCCGGGTGTTGGAGTGCCGTCGCGGTGGCCTATCCGGTGCGTCGCAGACCGCACTGGCACCAGCGCGCGCACCGTGCCGCGCGGCATGATGACCAGATGAGCGCACGCGCTGGGTTGGACCACCTTGCTGAGCTGGTCAAGGTCCAGGGGGCGTTCCTCGACGGGGTCCGGCGCAGTGACCCCATGGCGCGAGTGGAGTCGTGCGGGCGTTGGCGGGTGCGCGACCTGGTGGTTCACCTGGCCGGGGTCCATCACTGGGCTGCCGCCGAGGCACGGAGCGAACCTGAGGTCCCGTTGGGTCGTGGCCCCGTCGACCTTCCCCACCTCTACGAGGAGTGTGCCCGTGAGCTCGTCGAGACCTTGACCGACCTGGGCCCCGATGCCGTCTGCTCGACGCTCGTCGGACGCGGGCCGGCGTCCTTCTGGCGGCGCCGCCAGCTCCACGAGACCGCCGTCCACCTGTGGGACCTGAGCCACGCGACCGGGGCGGAACCGACACTCGGCGCCGAGGACGCAGACCGCACATGGGTCCTGGGAGGTTCTGTCGACTCGGGCCCTTCCGCGACGGTCAGGGGCCCGGCGTCTGCCCTGGCCCTACTACTGTGGGGGCGTCTCAACCCGGACGCCTCGGCGCTGACCGTGGAGGGCGACGACTCCGCCCTGCACGCGGCTCTGGCCGAGCGCCTCACGCCCTGAACGCCCCGACGAAAGGCAGACATGGACCAGCGTCAGTTCGGTCGCTCGAAGGCGGTCATCGTCGGGATGCTGGTGGGGGCGCTGCTCGGGTGGGCTGCCGGGGCAGCACAGGGCCAGGTGCCGCCGTACATCGGAGGTGGCCTGGTGCTGGGGATGGTGATCGGGATGCTCTTCCAGAAGCAGCGGGCGGAGCGCACCAGCGGGCAATGAGCGGTCCCGCTACCTCACGCGGCAGGGAACGCCCGTGCCAGCGCACGGTGAATCTCCAGAATGGTGATCCCGTCGCCGCGGCATCTAGCGGGATCGGCGCACTTCCAATGGTTGGCTCCCTCGTCGGTAAGGGCGCCGCCAAGGTAGCACTTTGGAACCAGCGAGTGACTATTCGAGACGCAGCGACACGCGCCGAGAGGTACAGGTCGGCACGTTCAGGAACGGCAGGC
>NZ_AXCZ01000221.1 GCF_000767165.1 Cellulomonas bogoriensis 69B4 = DSM 16987 | reverse complement strand
CGCCACGGTCGTGGCCAACGAGCTGCAGCCGCACCGGGTGGACCTGGTGCGCGCCTCGGTCCGGGGGGTGCCGGACGGCACGGTGCAGGTCCGGCAGGGCGACGGGCGCAGCGTCGGTGAGGACGAGCCCCAGCTCTACGACCGCGTCCTGGTGGACGCACCCTGCACCGGACTGGGCGCGTTGCGTCGCCGCCCCGAGGCGCGGTGGCGACGACGCGCCGCTGACGTGGGCCCTTTGAGCGACCTGCAGCGTGAGCTGCTCACCTCGGCGATCGACGCCAGCCGGGTCGGTGGGGTGGTTGCGTACGTCACGTGCTCCCCGCACGTGGCCGAGACGGCACTGGTCGTCCGTGACGTCGTGCGTCGCCGCGGCGGCGCGGAGGTCCTGGACGCCCGCGACCCGGTGCGCGCCGTCGCGGGTCCCGACATCCCGCTGGGCGCGGGCCCCCACGTCCAGCTGTGGCCGCACGTCCACGGCACCGACGCGATGTTCGTCGCGCTGCTGCGCCGCACCGACGACCGGTGACGCCGGTCCCGCCCACAGGAGGAGCACAACACTGATGGACATGCTGATCGCGCCGAGCATCCTCTCCGCGGACTTCAGCGACCTGGGACGTGAGCTGGGCCGGGTGCCGAACGCGGACCTGGTGCACGTGGACGTCATGGACAACCACTTCGTGCCGAACATGACGCTCGGGCTTCCGGTGGTGCGTCGGCTGGTGGAGGTCAGCGACCGCCCGGTCGACGTGCACCTGATGATCGAGGACCCCGACCGGTGGGCGCCCGGGTTCGCCGAGGCCGGGGCAGCGTCCGTGACGTTCCACGCCGAGGCCACCTCCGCTCCCGTCCGCCTCGCACGGCAGCTGCGTGACCTCGGGTGCCGGGCCGGGGTGGCCCTGCGGCCGGCGAGCCCGGTCGAACCGTTCCTGGACCTCCTGGCCGAGATCGACATGGTGCTGGTCATGACGGTCGAGCCGGGGTTCGGGGGCCAGTCGTTCATCGAGGGCACCCTGCCCAAGGTCCGGCGCACCCGTGCCGCGATCGACGCGGGCGGCCACGACGTGTGGGTCCAGGTGGACGGCGGCGTGGACCCGGGCACGATCGGCCGCGTCGCGCAGGCGGGCGCCAACGTGTTCGTCGCGGGGTCGGCGGTCTACGGGACGGACGACCCCGCCGCTGCGGTCGACGAGCTGCGTCGGCTGGCGCGGTCCGCTGTGGCAGACTGAGCGCAGTACACGTACGTGCTCCGGGGTCGGTGAAAGTCCGAGCCGGCGGTGACAGTCCGCGACCCGGTGCGAGGCCTCACGGTCCCGCACCGGTTGACCTGGTGGAACTCCAGGACCGACGGTGAAAGTCCGGATGGGAGGAAGCACGTGACGCCGCACGGGTGATCCCGCGCGGCGTCGTCGCGCGCGGCGTCCCGCTGTGCCGTCCCCGGAGCCCTGGACAAGGGTGGTGAAGGATGAGGGTCGGCGAGGTCGAGGACCAGGCCATGCTGCGCGCCCTCGACCTGGCCGGACGCGGACCGGAGCACGGACCCAACCCTCGGGTCGGCTGCGTGCTCCTGAGCCCGGACGGTTCCGTCGTGGGCGAGGGGTGGCACCAGGGTGCCGGCACCCCCCACGCCGAGCCCGCCGCGGTCGCCGCGGCACGGGCCGCTGGACGGTCGACGGCGGGCACCACGGCCGTGGTGACGTTGGAGCCGTGCGACCACACCGGCCGGACCGGACCCTGCACCGAGGTCCTCCTCGACGCGGGCGTCGCACGGGTGGTCGTCGGCGTGGACGACTCGAACCCGGCCGCAGCCGGTGGGGCGGCACGGCTGCGCCGTGCCGGGGTCCACGTCACCGTCGGGGTCCGCCGCACCGAGGCCGCCGAGCTGGTGCACGTGTGGGCGACCGCGGTCCGGGCCGGCCGACCGTTCGTGACCCTCAAGACCGCGTCGTCCCTGGACGGCCGCGTGGCGGCCCGCGACGGGTCCAGCCGCTGGATCACCGGCCCCGAGTCCCGGGACCACGCCCACCGCACGCGGTCCACCGTGGACGCGATCGTCGTGGGCACGGGAACCGCCCTGGCCGACGACCCGTCGCTCACCGCCCGCCCCGGGGGGGAGGTCGCCGGTCACCAGCCGCTGCGCGTGGTCGTGGGCCACCGCGACGTGCCCCTCGGTGCCAGGTTGCGGGGACCGGGGGGAGAGCTGGTCCAGGTCCGCACCCACGACCCTGCCGAGGTGCTCGCCGAGCTCGCCCGCCGTGAGGTGCGCCACGCCCTGGTGGAGGGCGGGCCCACCCTCGCCTCGGCGTTCCTCGGCGCCGGGCTCGTCGACCAGCTGCACGCCTACCTCGCGCCGGTGCTCCTGGGCGCGGGCCCGACAGCACTGGGGGACATCGGGGTGGGCACCCTCACCCAGGCACCCCGACCCAGGACCGTCTCGACGGAGCGCCTGGGCGCCGACGTCCTGGTCGTGGCCCGGTTCGACCGGGACCGGCAGGGCGACCAGCACGACCACGCACGACGTGAGGACCGGTCCGGGTGGTCACCCGCGACCACGGAGGAGGAGAGCTGATGTTCACCGGAATCGTGGAGGAGATCGGCACCGTGGTGTCCGTCGAGCCGTGGGAGACCGACTCCCGGCTCACCCTGCGCGGCCCCGTGGTCGCCCCGGGCACCGCACCGGGCGCGTCCATCGCCGTGGACGGGGTGTGCCTGACCGTGACGGCCGTGGAGCCGGACGGCACGTTCACCGCCGACGTCATGCCCGAGACCCTGCGGCGCAGCACCCTGGGGGACCTCACCCCGGGTGACCGCGTCAACCTGGAGCGTGCGGTGCGGGCCGACGGCCGCCTGGACGGGCACCTCGTCCAGGGGCACGTGGACGGGGTCGCGACGCTCGTCTCCCGCGACCCGGGGGAGCGGTGGGACGACCTGGTCCTGGAGCTGCCCGAGCAGCTGGCCCGCTACGTGGCCGAGAAGGGGTCCGTCGCCGTCGCCGGCACGTCCCTGACCGTGACCACCGTGGCCGGGTCCAGGTTCGGCATCTCGCTCATCCCCACGACCCTGCAGGCCACGACCCTGGGTGCGCTCACCCCGGGGGACCGCGTGAACATCGAGGTGGACGTCATGGCCAAGTACGTCGAACGGCTCCTCGGCGTGGCCGCGGACCAGGACGGAGGACGGTCATGACGATCGTGCTCGGGAGCGTCGAGGACGCCCTGCGCGAGCTCGCCGCGGGACGTCCCGTCCTGGTGGCCGACTCCCCGGACCGGGAGAACGAGGCCGACGTCGTCCTCGCGGCGCAGTCCGCCACCCCGGAGTGGGTCGGGTGGACCATCCGGCACTCCTCGGGCTACCTGTGCGCCCCCATGCCCGCGGTGCGGGCCGACGCCCTCGAGCTGCCGTTGATGGTCCCGTTGAGCCAGGACCCGCGCCGGACCGCGTACACCGTCACCGTCGACGCCGCCGACGGCGTCACCACGGGAATCTCGGCGGAGGACCGCGCCCGGACGCTGCGCGTGCTGGCCGACCCGTCCGCCGGGCCGGGCGAGATCATCCGGCCGGGCCACGTGCTGCCGCTGCGGGCGGCC
>NZ_AXCZ01000021.1 GCF_000767165.1 Cellulomonas bogoriensis 69B4 = DSM 16987 | reverse complement strand
CACCCCTGGCGCAGTCGCGCCCGCGCCAGGACCCTCGCCGACGCCACCTGGGGTCAGGGACCGGTGCGGGGGGTGAGCCCGCGTGCGACCGGGCCCCGAGGTGCCGGCCGGTCGACCGAGACCCCCTCAGCGGGAACCACGACCTCCTGTGCGGCAGCCACGTCACCCCCGTCGCAGGCCACCAGCAGCGCCGCCGCCGGGTCGACGTTGCGTTTGACGACCGCCAGGGCGACCGGGCCCAGCTCGTGGTGGCGCGCCAGGCTCGTGACGGTCCCGACCGTCCGCCCGGCGGCCGTCACGTCCGCGCCCGGCTCGGGCAGCAGGTGCCCGGACCCGTCCAGGTGCAGCATCACCAGGCGGCGCGGGGGCCGGCCCAGGTTGTGGACGCGGGCGATGGTCTCCTGGCCGCGATAGCAGCCCTTGGCCATGTGCACCGCGGTGCGTAGCCAGTCGAGCTCGTGCGGGATCGTCCGGTGATCGACGTCCGTGGCCGCGCGCGGGCGCCACGCGGCCACCCGCGCGGCCTCCGTCGCCCACGTGCCCACCAACCGCCACCCCGCGGCCTCACGCTCGGTGACCGCGGCGTCCAGGTCACCTCGCGGGACCAGCACCAGGCGCCAGGGGCGCTCCGCACCGGGGTGCCGGTCGTCCACGGGCCCGTACCGGGTCCCGCCCGGCAGGGTGCGGGGCCACGGGTCGCGCCAGGTGACGGGCTCGGCACCGGTGCCCTCGGCATCGACCGGTTCGCCGACCGCGGCCCACTGCCCGGTCACGTCCGCGACCTCCACGCGCGTCATGAACCTCATCGAGTCCAACCAGCCCGCGAGCGCCGCGGCGTCGGAGGTGAGGAGCCAGGTGGTGGTGCCGTCGTCGACGACGCCCGCGGCGTGCTCGACGTGACCGTGGGGGCTCAGGACGAGGGTCTCGGTCGAGGTACGGGGCGCCAGGTCGGCCAGGTGCTGGGAGGTGATCGAGTGCAGCCAGGTGAGACGGTCCGGCCCGGTGACCGTCACCACGCCGGTGTGGGACGCGTCCGCGACGGCGGCGCGTGCCGCCAGGGCGCGCTGCTCACCGCTCGGGTCGCCGTAGTGCCAGGCCACGCCGGCGTCGGGGCCGGTGCCCTCGACCGCACCGGGTCGGTTCAGCATCAGACCACCCGGTCCAGCTCGGCCGAGACGTAGGACTGCAGGGGCTCGCCGAACGCGGCCATGTCCCAGGTCCACAGCAGCCGGCCCTCGACCAGGCCGAGCAGCCGGGTGGCGGCGCTGACCTCGGCGGCGTCGGGGGTGCGCGCGATCAGGTCGCTCACCAGGTCGATGCGCCCGTTGCCGACGGCCCCCGCGTACAGCGACAGGTGGCCCGCGGGGTCGGTCAGGAGCAGCTCGACGGGGTGTCGCGAGGCGTCCAGGCCCTCGGGGCGGTCGGGCGGGACCCGCCAGAAGCCGGTCTCGGTGCCCCACACCCGGTCCTCGGCCGCGTCATCGGTCTCGGCACCGCCGTCCTCGGGCGCGACCCACAACGTGCTGGACCAGCTGAGGTACGGGCCGCCGTCGTGGTCGACGACGACCTCTTGGACGACCGCGGTGCGCGGGATGTTCGGGTAGCTCACGAACCCGTGGCCACGCCAGCGGCCCACGAGCCACGCGAGCGGGAAGACCTCCGGGGCGAGTCCGTCGGGGAGGGTGAACGCCATGGTTACCGCTGGCCCTTGAACAGCTTGTAGACGACGTACCCGGCGAACCAGGTGATCGTCAGCGCTGAGGCGACCAGCAGTCCGATGAAGAAGATCTCCAGGGCTAGCATGCACCGATCCTACGGTGCACCACCCCTGCGGGGGCCAGCGGGCCCGTCAACCGACGAAGACGCGCCCGACGACGTACACGACGGTGCCGCTCACAGCGACCGGCAGGACGATCGCGGCGATCGCGGCGCGCTTGCGGGCGAGCGTGGGCACCCGTTCGAGCAGCTCGCGCAACGAGGCCATCAGGACGCCCGCCGCCAGCCCGAGCGCGATCCCGGGCAGCAGGTCCAGCTGCGGCATCCCCAGGCCCGCCGCCCCCCCGCCGACGACACCGGACACGACCGTGACCACCGCACCGGCCCACCCCGTCAGCGGTACCGCCGAGGTCCCTGCGGCGAAGGCCAGCGCCACGGCACCGGTGACGACCAGGGAGGTGGCACCGGGGGTGCGCCCCGAGGCGACCCAGCCGGCCGCGGCGCACACGATGAGGATGCCGGTCACCGTGCCGGTCACGGACTCCACCAGCCGTCGCCGTCCGTCCTGGCGGGCGAGCTCGTTGACGAAGGCCAGCAGCACCGCGAGGGCCACGACGATCGGCAGCTCGCGCAGCACCGGGTGCCCGCGGGTGGCGAAGACGGCGGCCACCGAACCCAGGCCGGCGATCGCGATCACCAGACCCGAGCCCAGGGGGCTGGGCAGACGCAGCAGCACCGGCCAGCCCAGGGCGAACAGCAGCGTGCACAGCGCCGCGAACGCCGCCAGGGGCAGCTCGCCCACGAACGCGGCGACGGCGAGCAGCGCGGCCAGGGCAGCGGTCAGGACCGCACGCGTGGAGACGTCCATCAGCGCACGTCCCGGTGGCGGGTGTGGGCGGGGCGGAACACGGTCCAGAGTCTCGCAGATGACGGCCTGGTCACAGGAAGGTCGTCCACGGCGGTACCGTGAACCCCACGTGATCCGCAGGGAGGACACCCCCGTGGCAGATCTGTTGCTGCTGACACCCAGTGCCGGGGGCTCCGCCCAGGTGCTCCCGGCCCTCGGCCTGCTCGGGCACCGGGTACGGGTGCTTCCGGTCGAGCCGTCCGCGCTCCTGGACGCGCCGGACTCCGACGTGCTGCTGCTCGACGCGCGCCGTGACCTGGCCTCGGCCCGGTCCACGTGCCGGTTGCTGCGGGCCACCGGGTTGACCGTGCCGCTGGTCCTGGTGCTGACCGAGGGCGGTCTGACGGTCGTGACCGCCGAGTGGGGTGCGTCCGACATCGTCCTGGAGGACGCCTCACCCGCCGAGGTCGAGGCACGCCTCCGGCTGGTGATCGAACGCAGTGGTCAGGGCGGGGACGACGCCGCCGCCGAGGAGATCTCCTCGGGCGACCTCACCATCGACGCCGGCGGGTACACCGCCCGCCTGCGGGGCCGCCCGCTGGACCTCACCTACAAGGAGTTCGAGCTCATCAAGTACCTCGCTCAGCACCCGGGCCGGGTGTTCACCCGGGCCCAGCTGCTGCAGGAGGTGTGGGGCTACGACTACTTCGGTGGCACCAGGACCGTGGACGTGCACGTGCGACGCCTGCGCGCCAAGCTCGGGCCGGAGCACGAGCAGCTCATCGGCACCGTCCGCAACGTCGGCTACCGGTTCGACCCGCCGCGGGACCGCCGGGGGCCGGTCGACGCCGAGGACGCCGAGGGCGCTGCCAGCGCTCAGGAGTGACCGGCGCCCCGCCCGTCGGCCGGCGTGACGGCACACCCGCGTCCCGGCCCACCCGGGTCGGCTTCACCTGGGCCGATGGGCCCTGGACGCACGGCTCGCGCCGACCATCTACCCTGGACCCGGTGCGCCGGGAAGTCTGGTCGGCAGTCCGTCCCGCCTGCCCCGGAGTCGCCGTGCCCGTTGCCAGCCCCCGCGCCGTCGCGCCCGGTCGTGACCACCGTCGACCTGTGACACCCCTTGGAGGGGCCGCCGCATGATCCTGCCCCTGATCCTCGGTGTGCTCGTCCTCACGGTCGTCAGCACCCCCCTGCTGGACCGGATGCTGGGTCGCAACGCCGGATGGCCGCTGGCCGTGGTCTTCGCCGCCCTGGCGGCGGCGATCGGGTCGTTGGCCCCGCAGGTCATCGGGCGTGGGGACACGATCGAGCACGTCGTGACGTGGATGCCCAGCCTGGACATCTCCGTGCGGCTGCGCATGGACGGCACGTCCTGGCTGTTCGCGATGCTCGTGGTCGGGATCGGCGCGCTGATCCTCGCCTACTCCACGCGCTACTTCCCGCCCGGTCGTCGCACCGGGTTCTACGCGCTGATGACCACGTTCGCCGTCGCGATGATGGGGCTGGTCCTCGCCGACGACGTCGTGCTCATGTTCGTGTTCTGGGAGCTGACGACGATCTGCTCCTTCTACCTGATCGGCCTGTCCGGTGAGAAGGCCAACCGGCCCGCGGTCCGCACGTTCCTGCTGACCGCGATGGGCGGCCTCGCCCTGCTCACCGCCGTGGTGATGCTCGTCGTGGAAGCCGGCACCACCCAGCTGTCGGTGATCCTGGCGACCGTGGAGTGGTCGGACTCCCCCGGGTGGTCGGCGGCCGTCGCCGCCCTGATCATCCTGGCGGGGTTCACCAAGTCCGCCCAGTTCCCGTTCCACTACTGGCTGCCCGACGCGATGGCCGCCAGCACCCCGGTCAGCGCCTACCTGCACGCCGCCACCATGGTGAAGGCCGGCATCTACCTGCTGATGCGCTTCACGCCGATCTTCGGCGACTTCCCGGTGTGGAACGTCACCCTCATCACCGCGGGCCTGGTCACCGCCGTGATCGGGGCCCTGTTCGCGCTGCAGCGCACGGACCTGAAGGAGCTGCTGGCCTACTCGACCGTCAGCCAGCTCGGACTGCTGGTCGCCATCATCGGTGTCGGCACCCCGTACGCCCTGGCCGCCGCCGCGCTGCACACCCTGGCCCACGCGCTGTTCAAGGCGGCGCTGTTCATGCTCATGGGCGTGATCGACACCCGCAACGGCACCCGCGACATCCGCGAGCTCCCGGGCCTGCGGCGGGCGATGCCGGTGACCGCGACCCTCATGACCGTCTCGGCGCTGTCGATGGCGGGCGTGCCCCCGCTGCTGGGCTTCGTGTCGAAGGAGACGCTGTTCGCGGCCATCGCCGACGGGCCCTGGACCACCCCCGTGACCGTGGTCGTCGCGACCGCGGCGGTCGGTGCCGCGGTGCTGACGTTCGCCTACTCCTTCCGCATGGTGCACGGCGCGTTCTGGGGTGAGCCCGGCCCCTCGCGCGACGGCGAGGGGTCCGCCGCGTACCTCGTGGGCCCCGGTGTCGCCGCCGTCGCCGGGCTCGGGCTCGGGCTCGCCGTCCCGGTGCTGGACCCCCTGGTCGAGCGGGTCGTCCTCGACACCACCACCGTCGAGCACACCGCCCACCTGGCCCTGTGGCACGGGTTCAACGTCCCCCTGGTCATGTCCATGCTCGCGATCGCCGGCGGGTCGGTCCTGGCGTGGCGGCGGGTGCAGGTCGCGCGTGCCGTCGAACGACCGCTCGTCCCGGTCAAGGGCACCGAGGTGTTCGAGGGCGTCCACCGCGGCATCATCGGCGGTGGCGTCCGGGTCGGACGCCTGACCGGCTCCAACGCCCCGGCCCCGCACCTGGCGGCGGTGCTCGGCACCCTCGGCGTCGTCGCACTCACCGTGATGGTGCTGAACCCGCCGGTCCCCCAGTACCCGGCGACCACCACCCGGACGGCCGACTGGCTGCTCGTCGGGCTCATCGTCGTCGCCGTCGTCGCGGTCGTGGTGACCCGGGCGCGCCTGGCCGCCGTCGCCCTGGTCGGGGTGTCCGGCTTCGCGGTGGCGCTGTGGTTCCTGCTCCTGGGCGGGTTCGACCTCGCGCTCACCCAGCTGCTCGTCGAGATCCTCACGGTCGTGGTCGCCGTCCTGGTGCTGCGGCGCCTGCCGCGCAAGTTCCACCCCGTCCGCCGTGGCCGCGCCGCCCTCGCCGGCGGCGTGGCCGTCGTCGTGGGCCTCGCGGCCGGGCTCGCCGCGTACAACCTCACCGGACGACGCGACATCTCGGCAGCCGGGCAGTACTTCCTCACCAACGCCGAGCCGGAGACCGGCGGCACCAACGTCGTCAACACGATCCTGGTGGACTTCCGGGCCCTGGACACCCTCGGTGAGCTAGCCGTCCTCGGCATCGCCGGGCTCATCATCGTCGCGGTGCTGGACTCCGCGCGCCTCAACCACGGGCGCCTGCCCGAGCCGGTGGTGGCGTTGTCCGGCAACCCGGTGTTCTCAGCGGTGCAGAACTCCCTGATCATGCGCACCGTCGCCCTGCGGCTCGGGCCGGTCCTGACGATCTGGTCGCTGTACCTGCTGCTGCGGGGGCACAACGCACCGGGCGGTGGGTTCATCTCAGCGCTGGTCGGCGGCGCCGGGTTCGCCCTGGCCTACCTCGCGGCCTCCAGCGCGGCGAAGGCCCGCATCCGGCTGCCGTTCACCCTGCTGATCGCCGCCGGTGTCGCGATCGCCGGGGGCATCGGGCTGGTCGGCTACGTCGACGACTCCTACCTGCGGCCCCTGCACGCCGAGATCCCGCTCCCGTGGGGTGGCTACTACCACTTCACCACCGCCCTGATCTTCGACGTCGGGGTCTACCTCGCGGTCGTCGGGGTCCTGCTCACCGCCCTGAACCGGTTGGGCGTGGAGGACGACGTCCACGCCGAGGACGCGCGCGCCGGGCAGCCCTCCACCGACGAGGGCGACCCCGACGAGAGCGACGAGGCGGACCGCCTCCTCGACGAGCACACCGTTCCAGCCGGCCACGAAGGAGGTGCACGATGACACTGGCCCTGAGCGTCGGCGTCCTGGCCGCCGGAGGCGTCTACCTGGTGCTGCAGCGCGGCATGGTGCGCATCGTGCTGGGGTTCGTGCTCCTCAGCCACGCCGTGAACCTGCTGCTCATGTCAGCCGGGGTGACCGCACGACGTGAACCCCCGCTCATGGACACCGCAGACCCGGCCACCGCCGCCGACCCCCTGCCCCAGGCATTCGTCCTGACCGCGATCGTGATCGCGTTCTCGATCACGATCTACATGCTCACCCTCGCGGTGACCCGCGACGAGGACGACCCCGAGGACGCCGGTACCGAACCGGGTGCCGAACCGGGCACCGAACCCGTCGGCCCGAGCGAGGAGCGCGCATGAACACACCCCTGCTCCCCCTGGTCGTCGCCGTCCCCCTGCTGCTCGGCGCGCTGCTGGTGTCCCTCGAGCACTCCCGGCGCCTGCGCACCGCTCTGCTGCTCGGGCCCAGCGCCGCGGCGGTCGCCGCCGGCGGCTGGTTGATCGCCGAGACCCGCGACGGGACCGTCCTGGTCCACAACGTCGGCCTGTGGCCCGACGGCATCGCCATCCCGTTCGTGGCCGACGCGTTCAGCTCCCTGATGGTCACGGCCACCGCGGTCCTGACCCTGGTGTGCTCGGCGTTCGCGGTCAGCACCGGCACCGCCCGGGCACGGTACTTCCCGGCCCTGGTCCTGTTCCTCAGCGCCGGGGTCTACGGGGCGCTGCTCACCGCAGACCTGTTCAACCTGTTCGTCTTCATCGAGGTCATGCTGCTGCCCTCCTACGGGATGCTCGCCATGACCGGGGGCCTGAACCGGCTGGGCGCCGGGCGCCTGTACGTCGCGGTCAACCTGCTGACCTCCACGGTGTTCCTGGCCGGGGTCGCCCTGATCTACGGGGTCGCCGGCACGGTGAACATGGGGGAGCTCGCCGGCGCGGCGCACGAGTCACCGCTCGTGGCGATCGCCGCCGGTGTGTGCCTGCTGGCGCTCTCGGTCAAGGCCGCCGTCGTGCCCGTCCACGGGTGGCTGACCCGCACCTACCCGGCCACCTCACCGGCCGTCACCGCGCTGTTCTCCGGCCTGCACACCAAGGTCGCCATCTACGCGATCTACCGCATGTACGCGGTGCTGTTCGACGGCGACCAGCGGTACCTGTGGATCGGCCTGGTCGTGTTCAGCGCCACCATGGTCGTCGGGGTGATCGGCGCCGTCGGGCAGGACACGACCCGCTCGATCCTCGTGTTCCACATGATCAGCCAGATCGGGTACATCCTCATCGGGGTGGCACTGTTCACCCCCCTGGGGCTCATGGCCGGCATCTTCTACCTGGTCCACAACATGGTCGCCAAGACCTCCCTGTTCCTGTCCACCGGCGCGATCGAGCACGCCTACGGGCACAGCCGACTGGACCGGCTCGGCGGGCTGGCCCGGCGCGAACCCCTGCTGGCCGTGGTGTTCATCGGAGCTGCGCTGTCGCTGGCAGGCCTGCCCCCGTTCTCCGGGTTCGTGGCCAAGCTCACCCTCGCGCTCGCCATCGTCGAGGAAGGCCAGTGGGCCGTCCTGGTCGCCGCGATCGCGGTCAGCCTCATCACCCTCATGTCCATGCTGAAGATCTGGGGCACCGTGTTCTGGGGACCGAAGCCCGACGACACCGACGAGGCCGCCGGGACCGGAACCGGCATCGCCACCGACGAGCCCCTCGGTACACCGGCGGCGCGGACCGCACCCGACTCCGGGGCGGCGGCGGCCGGCCGCAGCGCCGGGACCGCACCGGTGTCGGTGGCCGAGGCCACCGAGGCCGGCGCCGAGCCACGTGACGACGAGGGCACCCGGCCCCGCGTCCGGCCGGGCCTGCTGGCCCCCGCCCTGGTCCTCACCGTCCTGACCCTGGCCCTGGGACTGGGTGCCGAGGCGATGCTCGACCTCAGCACCCAGGCCGCCCAGAACCTGCTCGACACCTCCTCCTACGTGGAGGCGGTGATCGGCCGATGACCGCGCTGCTGCGCTGGACCGGACGCATCCTGGCGTTCCCGTTCTCGTTCGCCTACGAGGTGGTCAAGGCGAACCTGGTGCTCGCGGGCGACATCCTCACCCCCGGCAGCCGCATCAACGCCGGGTTCGTGGAGCTCCCCCTGCGGTGCCGGACCGACATGGAGATCACGACCATCGCGAACTTCATCACCCTGACCCCCGGCACGGTCACGGTCGCGGTCCGCAAGGACCCCGCCACCCTGTGGGTCCACGGCATGTACATCGACGACGTCGAGGAGTTCCGGGCAGAGCTGTACGCCATGGAGGCGACGGTCATCGGCGTGCTGCGCAAGGACCCCGATCCCGGCCCCGTCCCCCTGGCCCCCCGGACGGAGGAGCAGTCATGACCCTCGTCGACGTGGGTTTCGCCGTGATCGTCCTGGCGATGGTCGCCGCGACCGTGCGCATCCTCAAGGGACCGTCCGACGCCGACCGTGGCGCGGCCGCGGACGTGGTGTTCTTCGCGTTCATCGCCCTGGTCGTCCTGCTGGGACTGCGCCTGGACACCAGCCTGGTCATCGACATCGTCGTGGTCGCCACCATCGTCGGGTTCATCGCCGCCCTGTCCCTGGCCCGACTGATCACCGGAGGTAAGCGATGAGCGACGTGCTCGCCGACATCGGCACCGCCCTGGTCCTGCTCGGTGTGGTGGTGTTCGCGATCGGGGCGGTGGGCCTACTGCGCCTGCCGGACGTGTACGCCAGGCTCAGCGCCGTGACCATGGCCGGTGGCCTGGGCGTCATCCTCATGATCATCGGTGTGCTGCTGCACCAGCCGACGCCGATGAACACCTTGAAGGTCGCCCTCGCGATCGTCATCCAGCTGGGCACCGCCGCCGTCGGAGGCACCGCGATGGCGCGCGCCGGTTACCTCACCGACGCGCCCCGCACACCGGCCACCCGGTTCGACGACCTGGCGGCGTCGCCGGCACCGGTGGACGGGGACCACCGCACCGGCACCTCGCAGTAGGGTCCGCACGTGACCGACGCCAGCACCGTCCTCGTCGACGGCCCGTGGGAGCACCGGTTCGTCGCCGCGAACGGCGCCCGGTTCCACGTGGCCGTCGCCGAGCCGGCCGACGGGAACGAGTCCCGTGCGCCGCTCGTGCTGCTGCTGCACGGGTTCCCCCAGCACTGGTGGGCGTGGCGGCACCAGCTGCCGGCCCTGGCGGCCGAGGGCTACCGGGTCGCGGCGATGGACCTGCGCGGCGCCGGGGCGTCCGACAAGCCGCCCCACGGCTACGACGCGCCCACACTGTGCCGTGACGTCGCAGGGGTGGTGCGGTCCCTGGGCTCCCAGGACGCGGTCGTCGTGGGCCACGGGCTCGGCGGTGCGGTGGCGTGGTCGATGCCCGCCCTCGAACCCGGTGCGGTCCGTGCGGTGGCCGCCCTCAGTGCGCCGTACCCGGTGCGCATGCGCTCCCCGCGCATGGTGCGCCACCTGCTGGGCACGAGCGCCGGCCGCCGGCTGGCCATGTTCCAGGTGCCCTGGTTCCCCGAGCGGGCCCTGACCCGCGGCGGGCTCACCGCCCAGGTGATGCAGGAGTGGTCGGGTCCCCGTGGCCTGGACCGTGCCACCGTCGAGGCGTGCACCCGGGCGATGGGCATCCCGTTCGCCGCGCACGCGTCGATGGAGGCGGTCCGGTGGGCGGTCAGGTCGACCCCCCGCCCCGACGGACGCCGCTACCTGCAGGCGCTGCGCAGCGCACGTCCCGTCCCCACGCTCCAGCTGCACGGGACCGACGACGGGGGCATCCCCGCGGCCGTCGCCCGTGGGGGTCCCGGTGACCCGTACACCTACCACCTGGTGCCCGGTGCCGGGCACTACCTGCCCGAGGAGGCGCCCGAGCAGGTCACCGCGCTGCTCGCCGGTTGGCTGAGCGAGCTGCCTGCACGGGTGTGATGCGGACCAGCGCCGCGGCCCGGTCCGGGTCGGTCTCACCCACGCCGTAGGACGGGCACACGTCCTGCAACGGGCAGGCCCCGCACGCGGCCCGACGGGCGTGACAGGTGCAGCGGCCGTGGAAGATCAGCCGGTGGGAGAACATGGCCCACCCCTTCTTGGGGATCATCGCGGTGAGGTCGGACTCGATCCGCACCGCGTCCTGCTCGCCGGTCAGCCCCAGACGCCCGGCCACACGCGTGACGTGGGTGTCGACCGGCAGGCCCGGCACCCCGAACGCGTTGCCGAGAACGACGTTCGCGGTCTTGCGACCCACCCCGGGCAACGCGACCAGGGCCTCCATGGTGCCGGGCACCCTGCCCTGGTGGTGCTCGACCAGGGCAGCGGCCAGACCGGTCAACGACGCGGCCTTGGCCCGGAAGAACCCCGTCGGCCGGATCAGGTCCTCCAGGTGCGCACGGTCGGCGCCGGCCAGGGCCACCGCGTCCGGGTAGGTCGCGAACAGCGCCGGCGTGATCTCGTTGACCTTCACGTCCGTGGTCTGGGCCGACAGGACGGTCGCGACCAGCAGCTCGAACGGGTCCCGGAAGTCCAGCTCGCACCCGGCGTCGGGGTACCGCTCCCCCAGGAGCCGGTCGACGCGCCTGGCCCGACGGGTCAGCGCCAGGGGGGACGTGGACGGCGGCCGGGCTCCCATGCCACGACCCTACGACCGGGGCCGCTGATGGAGTGAAACGACCCACGTCACACTCAAGTCCGGACGTGGTATGGCCGACAAACCTTTCAGCGAGGCAGCACATCCCCTGGTTGCCCCGCTGACGTCGACGGAACGGAGAGGGCATGGCACTCACGCACACCGCCGAGGCCTGCCGCCCGATGACGGCACGCTCGGCGCGGCGCACCCTGCGCGCCGAGAAGGCCCAGCTGGCGCGGTGGCGCCGGCTGCTGCGTGCCCGTCTGGACCTCGCGGTCGCGAGCTATGCCCCTCCCGAGCCCCTGGGCACGTTCACCGGTGAGCTGGTGAACCCCACCTCGGCGCACCTGCCCTCGACCCGTGAGCTGTCCGCGGCGATCTCGTACGTCACCCCGCTGGACCCGGTCGAGCTCATGACCCGGCTCCGTGACCTGGACCGGCGTCTGTCGTCCTACGACAGCGAGCTGGACGACGCCCTGGAGCGGGCGAACGACCAGATGGTCCGCTCGATGGCGACGCCGCTGCCCACGACGCCCAGCGCCTGAAGGTCGCTGCCTCCGGGCGCATGCGGCAGGATGGTCCCAGCGCCGACGCGGGCGCATCACGGAGGGACGGGACGGCGTGGACGACGACGTGGTGCTCGCAGCACCGCTCTTCGCGGCGATAGACACGGAGGCGGCGCACGCACTCCTCGGTTCCATGAAGCGGGTGCCGTTGCCGCGCGGACGAGCGATCTTCGGCGAGGGCGAACCCGGTGACCGTCTGTACGTGATCGGGTCGGGCAAGGTGAAGCTCGGCCGACGCTCGATCGACGGCCGCGAGAACCTGCTCGCGGTGCTGGGCCCGGCCGAGATGTTCGGCGAGCTGTCCCTGTTCGACCCCGGCCCACGCACCGCCACCGCCAGCGCGGTCTCGGACGCGGTGCTGTACGAGCTCGGCCACGCCGACCTCATCGCCTGGCTCGAGGAGCACCCCGCCGTCGCCAAGCACCTGCTGGAGGCGTTGGCGCGGCGGCTGCGACGCACCAACGAGGCACTGGCGGACCTGGTGTTCTCGGACGTGCCGGGCCGTGTGGCCAAGGCGCTGCTGGACCTGTCGCGCAGGTTCGGCGAGCCGATCGAGGACGGCCTGCGGGTCGCGCACGACCTCACCCAGGAGGAGCTCGCCCAGCTGGTGGGCGCCTCACGGGAGACCGTCAACAAGGCCCTGGCGGACTTCGCCGGTCGCGGCTGGGTACGGCGCGAGGGCCGGGCGATCGTCCTGCTGGACGTGGCCCGCCTGGAGCGACGCGCCCGCTGACCGGTTACCTGCCGACCGGCACGGGCCCCGCTGCGGTCAGCGCAGCTCGACGACCAGCTCGACCTCGACCGGCGAGTCCAACGGCAGGACCGCCACACCGACGGCGCTCCGGGCGTGCACGCCGGCCTCGCCGAACACCTGGCCGAGCAGCTCGGAGGCACCGTTGACCACCGTCGGCTGGCCCGTGAACGCCGGGTCGCTGGCCACGAAGCCGACGACCTTGATCACCCGGGCGACCCGGTCCAGGCTCCCGGCGAGCTCGGCCACGGCGGCCAGGGCGTTCAGGGTCGCGGTGCGCGCCAGGTCGACGGCCTGCTCAGGGCTGACGTGGCCGTCCCCGTGGCCCACCTTGCCGGTGACGGGAAGCGCCCCGTCGACGAACGGCAGCTGGCCCGAGGTCCACACCTGGCTCCCGACCCGCACCGCCGGCACGTACGCGGCGACCGGCGCGGCGACGTCCGGCAGGGCGATGCCCAGCTCGCCCAGTCGCTGGTTGACCCCACCCATCAGGACTCACCGGTGGGACGCTTGAGGTAGGCGACCAGCCCGTTGCCCTCGGGACCGGGCACCACCTGCACCAGCTCCCACCCGTCGGCCCCCCACTGGTCGAGGATCGCCTTGGTGGCGTGGACGATCAGAGGAACGGTCGCGTACTCCCACGTGGTGGCCATGGGTCGAGCCTAGCGAGACCAGGAGCGCCCCGGCACCGGGCGCGGACGGTAGCCGGGATCGGGCACCAGAGTGGGGTCCGCCTCGATCTCCGCGCGCCAGGACGTGACGTCGGGCCGGCTGCGCAGCAGCGCGCGGCGCTGCCGCTCGGTCATCCCGCCCCACACCCCGAACAGGACCTTGTGGTCCAGGGCGTCGACCAGGCAGTCGAGCTGGACCGGGCAGCCGGCGCACAGGTCGACCACGGCACGCTGCGCGGCGCCCTCGACGAACAGGTCGTCCGGGCACGCGTCGACGCACGCCCCACGGGCCGTCCAGCTCTGGTCCTCGATCACGGTCCCTCCTGTGCCCCGAGGACACCGTAGGACCGCCGGTGCCCGGGGGACCTGGGCCGTAGGGCCGGGGGCACAGGGTCTTCACCGACGGTCCACAGCCCTTACCAGAGGAGCGGGGGCGACTCACGTACCCTAAGACCATGGTGTCCTCCGCCTCGTCACGGCCCGACGCGCGTCCCGCCCAGGGCCGTCAGGTCAACGCCCTCCAGGCCCTCGGGCTGTTCGTCGCCTTCATCGCGATGGCGACCGTCGCCGGCGTCCTCGCCGCGGGGCTCGTCATGCCTGCCGTGGCCGGGACCAGCGTGGTGACCGACACGTCCGTGCGGCTCTTCGACGACCTCCCCGACGAGCTGCAGGAGGTGCCCCTCAGCGAGAAGTCGACCCTGCTCGCCGCCGACGGGACCGTCCTGGCCGAGTTCTTCAACGAGGACCGCATCATCGTGCCGCTCGAGGAGATGTCCGAGCACATCATCAACGCCGTGGTCGCCACCGAGGACCGGCGGTTCTGGGAGCACGGCGGCATCGACCCGCAGGGCATGGGCCGGGCCCTGGCGACCAACCTCGCCAGCGGCGGCGTCGAGGAGGGCGCCTCGACCCTGACCCAGCAGTACGTCAAGAACGCGCTGATCGAGGCCGCGGGACTACTCGAGGACGAGCAGGAGCGGTACGCGGCCATCTCCGCGGCTCAGGAGGCCGACGGCGTCGAGGGCCTCACCCGCAAGCTGCAGGAGGCGAAGATCGCCATCTCCCTGGAGAAGCAGCTCACCAAGGAGGAGATCCTCGAGCGGTACCTGAACATCGCCGCGTTCGGCACCAACCGGTACGGCGTCGAGGCCGCCGCCCAGCACTACTTCTCGATCCCGGCCTCCGAGCTGAACTACCTGCAGGCCGCGACCATCGCCGGGATCACCCAGCGGCCCAACGGGTTCGACCCGACGGTCAACCCCGAGCGCTCCCAGCAGCGACGCAACGAGGTGCTGGACCGCATGTACCGCGAGGGTCACATCACCGCGGAGGAACGCACCGAGGGCCGCGAGACCCCCCTCGAGGACTACCTCGACGTGACCCCGGACCGCCGGACCTGCGCCGCCGCGAACGTGGTCGGCAACGCCGGCTTCTTCTGCGACTACGTCTCCAAGGTCATCATCAACGACGAGACCTTCGGCGAGACCCGGGCCGAGCGCGTCAGCCGCCTCTACGCCGGCGGGCTGACCATCTACACCACGCTGGACCCGGACCTGCAGAAGATCGCCGACAAGGAGGTCAAGGCCGGGATCCCCGTCGACGACCCGTCGGGTGTCGGCAGTGCGATCTCCGTCGTCGAGCCGGGCACCGGCAAGATCCTCGCGATGGCCCAGAACCGCATCTACAACGGCGCGCAGAACAGCGCAGCGGGCGAGACCGCGGTCAACTACAACACCGACTCCGCCTACGGGTCGTCCACCGGCTTCGCGCCCGGCTCCACCTTCAAGGTGTTCACGCTCGTGCAGTGGCTCAAGGAGGGGCGCTCGTTGAACGAGACGATCGACGCCCGCCGCATGGAGTACACGTTCGACGAGTTCGACGCGAGCTGCACCCACCTGGACCCGCGCACGGTGTACAGGTTCGGCAACGCCGAGGGGCCGGCCGGGGTCATGAACGTCACGCAGGCGACCCAGCGCTCGGTCAACTCCGCGTACATGCGGATGGCGAGCGAGATCGACCTGTGCGGGATGATCGACACCGCCACCTCGCTGGGCATCCACACCGCCGCGGGCGAGAAGTGGGACGTCCTGCCGTCCAACGTCCTGGGCAGCCAGTCCGTCTCGCCGCTGACCCTGGCCGCCTCCTACGCCGCGTTCGCGGCCGAGGGCACCTACTGCGAGCCGGTCGCCATCACCCGGGTGATCGACGCGGACGGTGAGGACCTCGAGGTCCCGTCGGCGAACTGCCGGGAGGCGATCGACCCCCAGATCGCCAACGCCGTCACCCACGCGCTCTCGGGCGTGTGGCAGGGCACCGGCGCCCGTGTGGGCGGCCTGCCCGGTCGCCCCTCGGTCGGCAAGACCGGCACCACCACCCGCAACGAGTACACCTGGTTCGCGGGCTACACCCCCCAGATGTCGAGCGTGGTGTGGGTCGGGTTCCCGGACGCCATGAAGCCCGTCCAGCGCATGGAGGTGGGCGGCACCTGGTACCGCAACGTGTACGGCTCCACGATCGCCCTGCCGACGTGGCACCGGTTCATGTCCCAGGGGCACGAGGGTCTGCCCGTGGAGCGGTTCGGCCAGATCAACGACCGCCTGCTGCACGGTGAGCAGATCCGGGTGCCGAACGTCGCGGGCCAGTCCGTCGAGGCTGCGACGAGCATCCTCACCAACGCCGGGTTCCGGGTCCAGGTCGGCAGCCAGACGTGGTCCAACTACGCGCGGGGCAGCGTCGCCCGCACCGACCCCGGCGCCGGCACCCAGGTGACCCGCAGCAGCACCATCACCCTGCGCCCGTCCGCCGGGCCAGCCCCCCGCCGCAGCGGTGGCAACGACGAGGGCGGCGGACGCGGTGGAGAGGACGACGGGGGTGGCAACGGCGACGACGGGGACGAGAGCTCGCGCGGCGGGCCACGCCTCCCGGCACTGCCGGGCTTCCCCGGTGAGAACGAGTGAGGGCCCGCACAGCCGGCCGACTCCTCGGTGCGGCGGCACTGACCGGTGCCGCCGCACTGGCCTGGGGCGTCGTCGAGAGAGGGCTCTACACCCTGCGTGAGGTCACCGTCCCGGTGCTCCCTCCCGGTGCGGAACCCCTGAGGGTGCTGCACATCTCGGACCTGCACCTGACGCCCTTCCAGGACGACAAGATCGCCTGGGTGCGGGACCTCGCGGGCCTCGAGCCCGACCTTGTGGTCGACACCGGCGACAACATGGCGCACCCCGACGTGCTGCCGTCGCTGCTGCACGCCCTGGACCCCCTGCTCGGTGTGCCCGGGGCGTTCGTCATGGGCTCCAACGACTACTACGCACCCGCACCGAAGAACCCGTTGCGGTACCTCACCCACCGCAACACCCCACCCCAGACCGCCCCGGAGAACCCGCTGCCCGCCGGGGAGCTCGCCGCCGCCATGCGCATGGCCGGGTGGATCGACCTCACCAACCGTCGCGACACCGTCGAGGCCGGCGGGCACCGGATCAGCCTGGTCGGGGTGGACGACGCCCACCTGGACCGCGACCGGTTCCCCGCACCCGCCCCCGAGGACACCGACGAGGGCCCCACCGCCCTGCACCTGGGGGTCGCGCACGCCCCCTACCGGCGGGTCCTGGACGCCATGCACGCCGACGGGACGGACCTGGTCATGGCCGGCCACACCCACGGCGGCCAGGTGTGCGTGCCGTGGTGGGGGGCGCTGGTCACCAACTGCGACCTCGACACCCGTCGGGTCAAGGGCCTGCACGGGTGGCCCGGGCCCCGCCCCGACGCCCCCGGCGGTGCGGGGTCGACCTGGATGCACGTCTCCGCAGGTCTGGGGACCTCGCCCTACGCGCCCGTCAGGTTCGCCTGCCGCCCCGAGGCCACGCTGCTCACGCTCGTCCCCCGCTGAGGCCCACGGACCAGCGCCGACCTGATCATCAGGTCGAGCAACCGTCCGTACCCGATGCCCGCAGCGGCGAACATGCGCGGCACCTGCGACCGGGGGGTGAACCCGGGGCTGGTGTTCACCTCGTTCAGCACCACACCCGAGTCCGTCACGAAGAAGTCGAACCGGGCCACACCCGCGCACCCCAGTGCCCGGTACAGGGTGCGTGCCGCCTCACCCAGGTCGGCGCTCACCGGTGCCGGCAGGTCGGCCGGTGTCACCAGGTCCGCGCCCCCGTCGTACTTGCCGGCGGTGTCGAAGAACGCCGCCCCGTGCCGCAGACGGATCTCCAGACCCGGGCTCACGACCAGCTCTCCGTCGGGCCGCTCGAGGACGGCGACGTCCACCTCACGGCCGCGCACCACCTGCTCCAGGAGCACCCTGTCGTCCAGGGCCAGTGCCGCGGCCACCGCCGGACCCAGCCCGGCGACGTCCGTCACCAACGTCACGCCGTGGCTGGACCCCGCGGCGACGGGCTTGACCACCACCGGCAGCTCGACCCCGGCGCCCGGGCCGGGCCCGAGCACGTCCAACGCCTGCGCCGCGGTCACGAGAACCCCGGGGGCCGTGGCGATCCCCAGCTCGGCCGCCACCAGCTTGGTCGCCCACTTGTCCATCGCCAACGCGCCCGCACGCACACCCGACCCGGTGCACGGGACCCCGAGCACGTCCATGAACCCGGCGAACGTCCCGTCCTCGCCGCGCGGGCCGTGCAGGGCCGGGATCACCACGTCCACCGCGCTGAGGATCCGGGCCGCGTCGACGGCGCCGTACGGCAGGCGCACCCTGTCCGCGGTGGACCAACCCCCGTCCTGCTCGATGGTCAGGCCGAGCACCGCGTACCGGTAGGGGTCCAGCGCCGCGCGGATGCCCGCGGCCGACGCCAGCGACACGTGGTGCTCGCTGCTGCGGCCGCCTCCGACGACGGCGACCCGGGTGCGGCTCATGCCGACACCTGCTCGGTGGAGCCGGTGGGCGTCCGGTCGCAGCGCACCCTGGCGGTCCGCTCCCGCGGCGCCGGGCACGTGGGCATCGGCTCGTGGAACCGCGCCACCCGGGTCCCCAGTCCTGCCAGGACGTCCTGCTCGACGGTGTCGGCCCACGCGGCCCACTCCGCGACGGTCGGTTCCCCCCGGTCCCCCGGGCCGAACACCGTGACGGTCTCTCCCGGTGCGACGGACACGTCACCGACGTCCACGACCACCTGGTCCATGCTGATGGTGCCGACCACGGGACGCCGCCGGCCCCGCACCAGGACCTCGGCCCGCCCCGAGGCGTGCCGGGGCAACCCGTCCGCGTAGCCCACCGGCACGAGCGCCAACCTGGTGCGCACCGGGGTGCGGTAGCGGTGCCCGTAACCGACCGGGGTGCCCGCCCGCACGTCCCGGACCAGGCCCACCGGCGCCGTGAAGGTCATGGCACCCCGCAACCCGTGCGCGGCCCCACCCAGGCCGTAGAGACCCGCACCGACGCGCACCATCCCCATGTGGGTGCGCCTGTCGGCCAACGTGCCGGACGTGGCGGCCAGGTGCGTGACCTGCGGGCGCAGCCCCCGCCGACGGGCGACGGCGACCGCACCGGTGAACCGGACCGTCTCGGTGTGCATCTCAGGGTCTGCGGGGTCCTCCCCCGCACTGAGGTGCCCCATGAGGCCGACGACCCGCACCTGGCCGCGCCGCTCCAGGTCACGTGCCGCCGCGCACAGGGCGGGCCAGTCACGGCGCGGGGCCCCGTCCCGTGCCAGGCCGACGTCCACGTGCAGGTGCACCCGGGCCGTCAGGCCGGTGCGGACGGCGGCACGTGCGACGGCGTCCAGGTGCGCCGTGCTGGGGACCGCGACGTCCACGTCCGAGAGGATCGCGACGCCGAAGTCGGCGTCCACCGGGTTCAACCAGGCCAGGACCGGGGCGGTGACCCCCTGCCACCGGTACGGCAACGCCTCGGCGATGCTCGTGACCCCGAGCCAGGACGCCCCGTGGTCCAGGAACGTGCTCGCGGGGAGCGCGTGCCCATACGCCCCGGCCTTCACCACGGCCATGACCGCGGCGTCGGTACGACGGGAGATCGCCCGCGTGTTCGCGGCGACGGTCGCGGTGTGGACGGTCAGGAGGGGACCGCTGCTGGTCGTCATGGCAGTCATGCTCGTCCCGCGCCCACCCGTGCGGCATCGGCCCCCGAGGCGAAAGATCAGTGCGGGACGCCCCACCCCAGGAGGACCCCGTCGGGTGCCCGTCCCCCTACGGGTGGACGCGGACCGGACACGTTTTCACCCCGGGACCACCCCTGGGCTATCCTTGTCAGGCTCCACCGGGGTGTGGCGCAGCTTGGTAGCGCGCTTCGTTCGGGACGAAGAGGTCGCAGGTTCAAATCCTGTCACCCCGACCAGCAGAAAAGGCCCTCTGGCCAGCGGATACGCTGAGGCCAGAGGGCCTTTTGCTTTGACCTTGGTCCGACGCAAGCGACGGTGGGCGGCTCACCGTGAGACTCAGCGTTGCCTCGCGGCGCCCGCCCCCCGTAAGATTGAGGGCACCACGACCGGTTCCGCCTACCTCGTAGGTCCAGGGCCGGTCCTCATTTTGTCTGGACGGTCCGATTGCCTCCGGCTGTCAAGGTGTACCTGACCTACGAGCAGCAGGTCGACCTGCTCCAGCAACGCGGCATGGTCATCGACGACCTCGACCGCGCGATCGCTGCGCTGCGCCGCATCAACTACTACCGGCTCAGCGGCTACTGGTACCCCTTCCGCCAGATGGGTAGCGGTAGCGAGCGACTCTCGACCGGCTGCAGCTCGGCCGCGCACGCATCCTGCCCGCCGTCGTCCGGTCGTTCCCGTCGATCCGAGCCATCCCGCTCTCGCACCTCGGCGCGACGCCGGGCTGGCAGACGACCAGCCCGCTCTGGGGCGCACCGCACTGACACCGCGCCAACCAGACCTGAGGTCAGCGCCAGCGGAAGACGCGGGCCGCGACCGGGCCGAGCACCAAGGTCCACCCCACCATCACCAGCAGCTGGGTGACCGGAACCCCGTCACCGAACCAGCCCTCCGACATCGCCTGGGCTGCCGCCCCCAACGGCAGGTACGACCCGACCGTCGCCAACGTGTCCGGCATCGTCGGCCCGGGGGTCCACACCCCGGCCAGGAACAGCAACGGGAAGTACAGCAGCATGCCCAACCCGTTGCCGCTCGCCGCCGTCGGCACCAGGGCCGCGAGCACGCAGCCCAGTGCCGTCATGTGGGTGATGCCCAGCGCGAACGCCAGCACCACCAGCCCCGGCTGCTGCGGTGCGGTCAGACCCAGCACCGCCGCCATCGCGACCAGTGCAGCCACCACCGCGACGAGCAGGGCGAGGACGTTGACCGAGACCTGGGCCACCAGCAGCCTGGACGCCGGCAACGGCGTGGTCGCCAGGCGACGCAGCACGCCCTTCTCCCGGTAACCGCCGAACACCGCGGGGAACGTCGTCAACGAGGTGGTGCAGATCGCCAGGGCCAGCACCACCGGGACGTACAGGTCGATGGGGCGCAACCCCTCGTACCCGGGGGCGTCGGTGAGCGGCTCGTCCATGCCCGGCAGGACCAGGCCCATCAGGACCAGCAGCAACGTCGGGAACACCAGGGCGAAGAACACCGTCCCGGAGTCACGCAGGTACAGGCGACCCTCGCTGAGGGTCAGGGCACGCAACGCAGTCATCTCACACCTCCACAGGGGTCGGCTCGGTCTCGCGGGAGGACGTCAGGGCCACGAACGCGTCCTCGAGCGTCCCGCGACGCGCCACGACGTCCACCGGCTCCAGGTCCGCGGCGGCGAGTGCCAGCAGGGCCGGCGCGGTGACCGCACGCGACCCGGTGACCACGAGCTCGTCGGACGGGCCCACCACGACGTCCGGCAGCGGACCACCCGCTGGACCCGCCGGGGTGCCCGGGCCCTCGACGGCCAGGTCCGTGACCTCGGTGACGTCCCGGAGCGCGGCGCGGACGGTGGCCAGGGGAACGGGGTCGGGCAGGCGCAGGCGCAACACCTGCTCACCGAGGGCCTGGGCGACCAGGTCGGTGGGGGTGCCCGCCGCGGCCACCCGCCCCCGGTCGATCAGGACGAGCCGGTCGCACAACCGTTCGGCCTCGTCCATGAAGTGCGTGACCAGGACGATCGTGACGCCGTCGGCGCGCACACCCTCGATGAGGTCCCACGTGTCACGCCGGGCCTGTGGGTCCAGCCCGGTGGTGAGCTCGTCCAGGACGGCGAGCTCGGGCCTGCCGACGAGAGCCAGCGCGATCGACAGGCGTTGCTTCTGCCCGCCGGACAGCCCGTGGTACGGGGTGTCCAGGGCGGTGGCCAACCCGAGGTCCGCGGCCAGGGCCCGCCCGTCGGCCGGGTCGTCGTAGAACGAGGCGTACAGGTCCAGGGCCTCCCCGGCGCGGAGCTTGGCGGGGAGCTCGCTCTCCTGCAGCTGGCACCCGACCCGGGGGCGCAGACGGCGCCCGTCACGGGCCGGGTCGAGCCCCAGCAGCCGGACGGTCCCCTGGTCGGGCTGCCGCAGCCCGGTGAGGCACTCGACGGTGGTGGTCTTGCCGGCGCCGTTGGGGCCCAGGACCCCCAGGATCTCGCCCCTGTGGACGTCCAGGGACACGTCGTCGACGGCGACCGTCGACCCGTAGGTCTTGCGCAGGTGGGACACACGCGCCACGAGCTCGAGGGAGGACGCGTCGGCAGGTGTGGGTGGGGGCGCGGTGGTCGGCTTCGCAGGCATGGTGCCTCCTTCAGGGTGAGCGCGACCGCGGGACGTGGGTGCGTCCCGTGAACGGTCGTCGTGGAGGGTGGTGCGGGGCCTGCGCCCCGCGGTGTCAGGACCTGGTGCTCACCGTGATGTCACGGATGAGGACGGCGAACACCCCGGCGAGGGCGGCGATGATCGCGGCGGTGGCGAGCAGGTGCTGCGTCACGGTCCAGCCGTGCTCGGCCCCCAGGTAGGGCAGCACCCAGAGCACCACGACCAGGGGGCCGACGGTCAACGGCAGGGACAACGTCCCCACCCACGGCCCGTACCGGTAGTACGTGGTGCCGACCAGCAGGCCGGCGACCATCGCGGTGCCGGTCAGGGCCACGTGGTCGGCCAGGACCAGGTGGACCTGGGTCACGCTCCGGTACAGCGGGTCCCACTCGGAGATCCCGTGGGACCAGCCCGCCACCTGGTACACGCCGCGCTCGAGGAGCAGGACGACCGCGGCACCGGCAGCGAAGCCCGCCGTCAGGACAGCGGTGCCCAGGAGCACCCCGGCGGTGTAGGACCGGCGCGTCATGCCCGACGCGACGTGCACCGGCAGGTAGCTGCTGACCGCGCCGATCGCGATCGAGAACGGGAACCAGACCAGGGCCTGACGGCCGAACTGGGCCATGGACTCCTGCGGCTGGCCGAACGCGAACCTGGTGAGGATCGCGACGGTGATCACGACCAGCGCGATGACGGCGAACCACCCGATCAGACGCAGGTGGCCGCGCACCATGTGCCGGGCGGTGTGCAGGTGCGCCGCCCGGGGTCGAGGCGTCGGGCGGTCGAGAGTGACGGGGTGGGTGCTCATCGTGGTCCCTCCGCGGTCAGGTGCACGAACAGGTCCTGCAGGTCCACCGGCCCCAGTTCCAGACCCGAGGCGACCGCCCGGGCCGCCGCCTCCGGGGGTACCTCACCGTGGATCATCGCCTGGACGGTGCGGCCGAGCTGCTGACGGGACAGCACCTGGTGGCCGGCGGTGAACTCCTCGACGGCCTCGGCCGGCCCCGTCACGCTGACACCGCGGCCGCGCAGGGTCTCGGCGTCCTCGGTGAGCAGCACTCCCCCGCGGTGCAGGATCACGACGGTCTCCAGCAGTCGCTGGACCTCGTCGATCAGGTGGGAGGAGAGCACGATCGTGCGGGGGTGGGCGACGTACTCCTCGAGGAGGGCGTCGTAGAACGCGTAGCGGGACGGGGCGTCCATGCCGAGGTGGACCTCGTCCAGCAGGGTGAGCGCGGTGCGGCTCGCCAGCCCGACCACGACCCCGAACGCGGACCGCTGCCCGCGGGAGAGGCGGTCGGGGCGTTTGGCGGGGTCCAGCTCGAACCGGTCCATGAGAGCCCCGGCGACGTCGGCGTCGAACCGGGGCCGGGCTCCCGCGACGTACGCGAGGTTCTCCCGCATCGGCAGGTCTGCCAGCACGTCGCCGGACTCGCGCACCAGGCACACGTCCTGCAGCACCCGCGGGTTCTCCCACGGGTCCTCCCCGTCGACCAGCACGGCGCCGGCGGTCGGTCGCCGGAACGCGGCCAGCACCGACAGCATGGTCGTCTTGCCCGAGCCGTTGCGCCCCAGCAGCCCGCACACGGTGCCGGCCGGGATGGTCAGGTCGACGGCGTCCAGGGCCGTGGTGGAGCCGAAGCGGACCGTCAGCCCGCGCAGCTCCACGCCCATCGAGGTGCTGCCCGTCGTGGTGCTGCCCGTCGTGGTGCTCATGAGGTGCCCTCCTCCTCCGGTCGGGGCGGGGTCGCGCCGAGGGGCACGTCCGACGTCAGGCGGGTGACGACGTCCTGGATCGGGATGCCCAGGACGCGGGCCTGCTCGACGACGGGGTCGACGACCTCGGCGAAGAAGCGCGAGCGGCGGTCCTCCAGCAGCTGGTCGTGGGCACCCGGCGAGACGAACATGCCGAGCCCGCGCCGCTTGTGCAGGACGCCCTCGTCGACGAGCTGGGCGAAGGCCTTGGCCGCCGTCGCGGGGTTGATCCGGTACGTCGTGGCGTACTGGGTGGTGGACATGACCTGCTCCCCCTCCTGGAGGGTTCCGTCGAGGATCTCGGTGCGGATCCTGTCCGCGATCTGCAGGTAGATGGGCGCGCGTCCGTCGAACACCGTGACATCCTCCCCCGCTCCCGCGTTCTATGGTTCATTACTCGACTAATGAACCATAGAACCAAGGGGGGCGCAAGAGCTGCCAGCGGGTACGGAGACGACGGAGCCCGGTCCGTGGTGGCGGACCGGGCTCCGGTGAGAAGGTGCCGAGCATGCTCGGCCGAGGTGTGGCCGGGGTGTCAGGACCCCAGACGCTTGGCTGCGATCAGCTCGGCGATCTGCACCGCGTTCAGGGCCGCACCCTTGCGCAGGTTGTCACCGCTGACGAACAGGGCCAGGCCCCGCCCGTCGGGCACGCCCGGGTCCTGACGCAGGCGGCCCACCAGGCTCGGGTCGGCACCCGCGGCGTCCAGCGGCGTCGGGATCTCTGCCAGCTGGACACCGGGGGCGTCAGCGAGCAGCTCACGCGCCTTCTCGACCAGGAGGGGCTCGGCGAACTCGACGTTGATCGACAACGAGTGCCCGCTGAACACCGGGACCCGCACGCACGTGCCCGAGACCGCCAGCTCCGGGATGCCCAGGATCTTGCGGCTCTCGTTGCGGAGCTTCTGCTCCTCGTCGGTCTCGAACGAGCCGTCGTCCACCACCGAGCCGGCCATCGCCAGCACGTTGAACGCGATCGGCCGCACGTACACCTGCGGCTCGGGGTGGGTGACCGCCCCGCCGTCGTGGGTCAGGGCCGCGAGGTCCTGGGAGGCGAGCTCCTTGACCTGGGTCTCGAGCTCGGCCACACCCTTGAGCCCGCTGCCGGACACCGCCTGGTACGTCGAGACGATCAGGCGCTGCAGACCGGCCGCGTCGTGCAACGGCTTCAGGACCGGCATCGCCGCCATGGTCGTGCAGTTCGGGTTCGCGATGATGCCCTTGACCGCACCGTCGACGGCCTCCGGGTTGACCTCGCTGACCACCAGCGGGACCTCGGGGTCACGGCGCCACGCCGAGGAGTTGTCGATCACCAGGACGCCCGCAGCGGCGAACCGGGGTGCCTGGGCCTTGGACGTCGCCCCACCCGCGGAGAACAGCGCGATGTCCAGGCCCGTGGGGTCGGCCGTCTCGGCGTCCTCGACCACGACGTCCTCACCGCGCCACGGCAGGGTCGTCCCCGCCGAGCGCGCCGAGGCGAAGTAGCGCATCTGCGCGACCGGGAAGTCCCGCTCCTCCAGCAGGCGGCGCATGACGGCGCCCACCTGACCGGTCGCGCCGACCACACCGACCCGCAGGCCCTGGGGCTGTGCCGCTGCGCTCATCGGCCCGTCCCCCCGTACACCACGGCCTCACCCTCGGAGGAGTCCAGCCCGAAGGCGGTGTGCACCGCGCGCACCGCGTCCGCGAGCTGGTCCGAGCGGGTCACGACCGACACCCGGATCTCGGAGGTCGAGATCATCTCGATGTTGATGCCCGAGTCCCGCAACGCACCGAACAGCTTGGCCGAGACACCGGGGTGGGACTTCATGCCCGCACCGACCAGCGACAGCTTGCCGATCGTGTCGTCGTACTGCAGCGACGCGAAGCCCAGGGCGTCCTTGGCGACCTCCAGGGCCGCGGTCGCGCGGGCACCGTCGTCCGCCGGCAGCGTGAACGAGATGTCCGTCAGGCCCGTCTGCGCGGCCGACACGTTCTGGACGATCATGTCGATGTTGACGCCGGCCTCGGCGACGACCTCGAACACCCGGGCCGCGGTCCCCGGGACGTCCGGGACCCCCACCACGGTGACCTTGGCCTCGCTGCTGTCGTGCGCGACGCCCGAGATGATCGGCTGCTCCATCTGTCCTTCTCCCTCGTACGGCTCGTCGGTGACCAGCGTTCCCTCGTGACCGGAGAACGAGGACCGGACGTGGATCGGCACCCCGTGCCGGCGGGCGTACTCGACGCAGCGCAGCATCAGCACCTTCGCGCCGGAGGCCGCCATGTCGAGCATCTCCTCGTAGGTGATGCGGTCGATCTTGCGCGCCGACGGCACGATCCGCGGGTCCGCGGTGAACACGCCGTCGACGTCGGTGTAGATCTCGCAGACGTCAGCGTCCAGGCCCGCGGCGAGCGCGACGGCCGTGGTGTCCGAGCCGCCACGGCCCAGGGTGGTGACGTCGTTGGTGTGCTCGGTGACTCCCTGGAACCCCGCGACGATCGCGACGTTGCCCTCGGCCAGGGCCTCGCGGATGCGCGTGGCCTTGACGTCGATGATGCGCGCCTTGCCGTGCTCGTCATCGGTGATGACCCCGGCCTGCTGGCCGGTGAACGACTGGGCCTCGACACCCAGGTTCGCGATGGCCATGGCCAGCAGCGACATCGAGATCCGCTCGCCCGCGGTCAGCAGGATGTCCATCTCCCGCGACGGCGGCAGCGGCGTGACCTGGTTCGCCAGGTCGATCAGCTCGTCTGTGGTGTCACCCATGGCCGAGACGACCACGGCGACGTCGTTGCCCGCACGGCGGGCCTCGACGATTCTCTTCGCCACCCGCTTGATGCTCTCGGCATCAGAGACGGATGACCCTCCGTACTTCTGGACGATCAGGCCCACTGTGAAACGCTCCGGTGTGTTGGTTCGGGTCGACATACCTCGCCGCCGGACCCCACGAGCATAGACGGGACCACAATCCGGACATCCGGGTTTCCAGGATGCGGGAAGCGTGCAAGGTCACCCGACCCCGGCACACGAACACAGCGCGGGGGGCGACCACACGCCCCCCGCACCAGGCCAGGCGGCCCGACCGGCCGCCACCACCGGGAGGCACCATGCGCACCGTCCGAGCACTCGCCGTCCTCGCCGCCGCAGCCCTGCTGGCAGCCGGCTGCGCGAGCGACCCCACCCCCGGCGCCGACGGGGAC
>NZ_AXCZ01000220.1 GCF_000767165.1 Cellulomonas bogoriensis 69B4 = DSM 16987 | reverse complement strand
GTCGGTCGACGACGGCGGCGCCCAGGGCGCGGAGGCGCGCCTCCCAGGAGTGGAGCGCCGCGACCGTCTCGTCGAGGTCGGTCATCTCACCTCCCGTTGCAGACCGCCAGCGTTGGCGCCTGGCTTTCACGAGGAATCCCGGGAACCTCCGGAAGCGGAACGACAAGGAACGTATCCCCATCTGAGATTCCACAAGTAGCGTAGAACATTGCCAGTTTGGATCCCTGGGCTGCGTTGTCGGCCCGTGAGATGAGTTTCAGTGATACAGGTGGCGACGCGCTTGCGCCGCCTTGCCGAGTGGACGCGAACGGGAATTCGTCGCAGTGGATTTCCCTGCTGTTTCCATCGCATTCGGGTGCGTCGCGCAGCCAGTCGCGCGAATTCGCCGGCTCCTTACGGTTCAGCTGGCTCCACTGGGGATGCCTGCTGATGGCCTCCGCGTCGTGCTGGGTGGCCTCAGGGGTGTCGGAGCGGCCGCCGTAGAAGGTGGGCGCGTCGTCGCAGCGCTTGTGGGCGTCGAGCCCGGCGTAGGTGAGCTGGGTGAGGCACCGTTCGACGGCGGTGCGGGCGTGCTCGGGGGAGACCTGGTTGACCCGGGCGAAGCGTTCGGCCTTGGGGACGACCTTCCAGATGTCGTCCGGGAGCGACGGGGGTGTGGGGCGGGGAGTGGGTGGGCCGTCGGGGTCGCCGACCCACGGCGGGGTGGTGGGCTGGGCGCCCGTGCCGACGAACTCGAGCGCTACCAGCTGGACGGCTACGGCGCCCCCGGCGCGCATCAGTGCCGCGAGCACCGTGCGCATGGTGGCGTTAGGTGCGGCCGCGGCCGCTTCGCACGCCAGGACGTGGTCGGGGACCGTCGACCGGGCCAGGTGGGTCCCCTGGGCTGCGAGCGACGCCTCGCAGACGGCGCGGGTGCTGACACCTGCGGCGACCAGAGCGCGTGCCAGGGCGTCGATGTCTATCGCGTCGGCTACGTCGATGATGGTCACGCCGGCCGTCGGTGGGTTCGCGGGCGGTTGTGGGGACGAGAGCTGCACCGACCCGCGGGAGACGCCGTTGACGGGAGTTGCCGATGTGTACGTGAACTCGCGCGCCCCGGCCCGGACGTCCTGGGCGGTCGCACGCCAGGCGCGTCCGTCGTTCTCGATCGTGATCTCCACGTACTTGTTCGCCGTGGGACGCCACCCCCAGCCCGCGAGGGCGCGCTCCGTCACCCCGGTGAACCGGTTGCCCCCGTCGAAGGCGGCATACCACTCCATGGCGGTGACGAGATTCCGCAGACTCGTCTGGGTGGCAGGGTCGTGCAACGGTGACGCCCCTGCCGGGGTCCCGACCAGGCCCAGGGTGAGGAGAGCGGTGATGGTTGCTGCGATCACTCGTGATCGGCGCATGTGAGCCCCCGTGCGTGCTGTGGGGCGTCGCTCTGACCGGGCCCGGGTGCCCCCGACCGTGCCTGGCACGCCAAGAGTGCACGGTCACGGGCAGTGCCGGAAGATCATGACAGTACGGTTCACCCGAACGGCCCACCGTTCCGGGGCCTGTCCACCTGAAACGTCTGACACGGGAGGTCCGCATGACCGAGACGACGTCGTCCCCCGATCCGCTGATGGTCGACCTGGACGCCCTGGAGGGTCTGGTCGAGATCCAGACGGAGGCCACGGTGTCCCGCACCGTCCTGCGCGCTGAGGGCGTGAAGGTGGTGCTGTTCGCGTTCGACGCGGGGCAGGAGCTCACCGAGCACACCGCTGCGATGCCGGTGCTGCTCCAGGTGCTGCGCGGGCGTCTCGAGGTGACGGCGGACGGGCGGGCGGTGGACCTGCGTCCCGGTGGTCTCATCCACCTCACCACTCGCGCCCCGCACGCCGTCCACGCCGTCGAGCCGTCGATCCTCGCCCTGACGATGCTCGGTGCCCGCTGAGCGAGGGCGGTCGCTCGGGGTGGGTCAGCCGAAGCGAAGACGGTCGACCATCACGTCGGCCTCGTCGAGGACGTCCCCCGCAGCCCACGCCATGTCACGTCTGGACGAGGTGATGGGGCGCAGGACGCCGGCTTCTTGCAGCCTCTCGATCGCCGTGTACGCGCGGGCCTGTGAGGCGCCGGTCAGCCGCATGACGTCCGTGGCGTCGACGATCGGGTGTCGTGGCAGCAGCGGGAGCAGAGCTGCGGCGGCAGAACCCGCCCGTGCGCGGACTCGTTCCCGCCACTGCTCGGGCATGGCGATCAGGCGTTCCGCCGAGACGGAGGCCTCGGCCGCGGACCGAGATGCCGCATCAGCGAGGAACAGCACGAGCGGTTCCACCTGCCCCGTGCGGTAGTCGTTCACCAGTTGGAAGTACCGGTCACGGTCGGCGACGATCGCTGAGGCGATCGGCACAGCCATCTCCTGGGTCATGCCCCGGTACCGCCACAGGGCGTTGATCATCGACCGTCCGACGCGGCCGTTGCCGTCCGTGAAGGGGTGGATGGACTCGAACTGGGCGTGCATGACGGCGGCTTGCACCACAGGATCCATGTCGGTGCGGCGCATGAACTGCAGGAGGTCTTCCATGAGGTCGGGGACGCGCTCAGCTGCTGGGGGTATGTGTACCGCTCCCCGCGGTGAGCGGTTGGAGCCGCCGATCCAGTTCTGGACCCGCCGAAGCTTGCCGGCGTCCCGCTTCTCCTCTGCGTCGTTGGCCATGAGGGGTTCGTGGGCGGCGAGGATGTCAACCAGCTCCACGCCGTGGGCGGCCCGGTCGACCATGAGGGTGAGTCCGTCGATGGCGCCCTTGACCGTTCGCGCGGTCTTGGGGGCGCGGATCCCGTACTGGGCGCGTGCCAGCTGGTCGACGGTGGTGAGCTCCTCCTCGATGCGGGAGGACGCGATGGCCTCGGTGCGCAGGAGGAACGGCTCCAAGGTCGAGACCTGTCCCGCGTAGGTGCGCTCGAGCGTGCCGACGGCCACCGCCGCCTGCCTGGTCGCTTCGCTGGCGGCCGTCGAGACGGCCAGGTCCAGGTCCGCGATCCGTGGGGGGATCGATGCCTCGTACGAGGTGATCTCGCCGCGCCGGCCGCTGGCGGGCCGCCAGGGAAGGGTCTCGTGCCCGTGGGGAGGCACGGACGCGGGAGGTCCGAGCGGCTGGTCAGGCGGCACCGGGTGACCTCCGTAACCGAGAACAACGACCTCGCTATTCTCACTTATGGATCTAAGCGAGAACAAGGGGTGCGTTGTTCTCGGTTACGGGGTCCCGGTGTGTCAGCTCCCGGTGGTGTCGCGGCCGCGGATCAGCTCGAGCAGGTCGATGCCGGTCTGGGCCTTGAGCAGGGACGCGAGCTCCTGCACACCGGTGGAGACCTGGCCGGTGACCCGTGAGGCGCCGTCCTTGTCGATGACGGTCACGTTGTCGATGTTGCCCAGGGCGTCGGCGTAGGGCTGGGCCAGCTTGGGCAGGGCCTCCAGGACGAGCTGCAGGCGCGCCGACTCGGGGAACGTCTCGTACGCGTCGGCCTCGGCCTTGATCGCTGCACCTCGTGCCTCACCCTTGGCGCGCTCGGCTGCTGCCTCGGCCTCACCGCGTGCCTGGACGCCCTCGGCTTCGGCACGGGCGAGCGCGAGCGCACCCTCGGCGCGACGCTGCTGCTCCACGAGCTCCGCCTCGGCGCGGGCCCGGGCTGCGGACGCCTCGGCCTCGGCCTGGGCGGTG
>NZ_AXCZ01000319.1 GCF_000767165.1 Cellulomonas bogoriensis 69B4 = DSM 16987 | reverse complement strand
CTGGACGACGAGGGCGTGGCCGCCGCCCTCCCGCCCGGGACCGGCCCGCGGCACATGGCCCACGGGCCCGGCGGGCACCTGTACGTGGTGGGCGAGCTGGACGTGACGGTGCACGTCCTGCGCTGGGACGCGGAGTCGGCCACGGCCGTCCCGGTCCAGGTGGTGCCCGCCTGCGAGCGGGGGTGCGTCTCGGGCACGCAGGTGCTGCCGTCGCACGTGGCCGTCCACGACGGCGACGTGTGGGTGGGGGTGCGAGGTTCGGACGTCGTGGTGCGGTTCTCGGTCCACGACGGCGGGGCCCGCCTGCAGCACGAGCACGAGCGTCCGGTCGGTCCGTGGCCCCGGCACATGGCGTTGGTGGGCGGGCACCTGGTGACCGCGGTGCAGAACGCCGGGCGCGTCACGAGCCACGCGGTCGCGGGCGACCGGGTCCTGGGCGAGGTCACGGTCCCGTTCCCGGCGTGCGTCGTGCCGCACTGACCGTCCGCGGCCCGCATGTGCAGCCGCACGGTCCGCGGCTGCGCGCCCGAGGGCGGATAATCGGTGCGTGCCGGACGAGGACGGAGGTGGTGGACGGGTGCGCACGGACGGACCGAGGGTCGCGATGCTGAGCGTCCACACCTCACCGCTGGACCAGCCCGGCACGGGTGACGCCGGTGGCATGAACGTGTACGTCGTCGAGCTCGCCGCGGCCCTGGCGGGGGAGGGCGCCCAGGTGGAGATCTTCACCCGGGCGACCAGCTCGCGCCTGCCCGAGGTCGTCGAGGTGACCGACGGTGTGACGGTCAGGCACGTGCAGGCCGGGCCGCTGGAGGGGCTGCACAAGAACGACCTGCCCGGCCAGCTGTGCGCGTTCACCGCGGGCGTCCTGCGCACCGAGGCGGGCCGGTCGCCGGGGTGGTACGACGTGGTCCACTCCCACTACTGGTTGTCGGGGCAGGTGGGCTGGTTGGCCGCCGACCGCTGGGACGTCCCCCTCGTGCACACCATGCACACCCTCGCCAAGGTCAAGAACACAGCGCTGGCCCCCGGTGAGCGCCCGGAGCCCGCCGGCCGGATCATCGGTGAGGAGCAGGTGGTCGCCGCGGCGCAGGGCCTGGTGGCCAGCACCTCGCAGGAGGCCGCGGACCTCGTCGAGCTGTACGACGCGGACCCGTCGGCGGTGCACGTGGTCGCACCCGGTGTGGACCTGGGGATGTTCACCCCCGGCGCCGCCCACGTCACCGGCGCCGACGGCCGCAGCGGAGCCACGGTGGCCGCGCGTGCGGCTCTGGGGCTGCCCGCCACCGAGGACCTCGTGGTCTTCGCGGGACGCATCCAGCCGTTGAAGGCGCCCGACGTCCTGGTCGAGGCCCTGGGTGTGCTCGCCGCGCAGGGACGCCCCGTCCCGCACCTGGTGGTCCTGGGCGGGCCGAGCGGGCACCAGGGTGCGGTCGAGGATCTC
>NZ_AXCZ01000278.1 GCF_000767165.1 Cellulomonas bogoriensis 69B4 = DSM 16987 | reverse complement strand
ATCCGCCCGCCGGTGCCGCGCCCGGAGCTCGTCGACTGGTACCGGGCCGCGGACGTGGTCGCGATGCCCTCGCGCAGCGAGACGTTCGGTCTGGTCGCCGCCGAGGCCCAGGCCTGCGGCACGCCCGTGGTCGCCTCGGCGGTGGGCGGTCTGCGGACGGTGGTGGTGGACGAGCGCACCGGTGTGCTGGTGCGCGGGCACCAGCCGCACCGCTGGGCCGAGGCCCTGGCCGGTCTGCTGCACGACCCCGCCCGGCGGGCCCGCCTGGGGCAGGGGGCGGTCCGTCATGCCCAGGGGCTCGGGTGGCAGGCCGCAGCCCAGGCGATGCTCAAGGTCTACGACCTGGCGACCGACCGGGTCCCGGCACGCCGCGGCTGACGGACCGAGGTCCCGGAGCCCGCACGGTGGTGATGCGGCAGGATGGGTCCCATGACCTACACCCTTGTGCTGCTCCGCCACGGCGAGAGCGAGTGGAACGCCAAGAACCTGTTCACCGGCTGGGTGGACGTCCCCCTGTCCGAGAAGGGCATCGAGGAGGCGCGTCGCGGTGGCACCCTGCTGACCGACGCCGGTGTGCTGCCCGACGTGGTGCACACGTCGCTGCTGCGCCGCGCGATCACGACCGCGAACCTGGCGCTGGACGCCGCCGACCGTCACTGGATCCCGGTGCGCCGCCACTGGCGTCTGAACGAGCGTCACTACGGGGCCCTCCAGGGCAAGGACAAGAAGCAGACCCTCGCCGAGTTCGGCGAGGAGCAGTTCATGCTGTGGCGCCGGTCCTACGACACCCCGCCGCCGGAGATCGAGCTCGGCTCGGAGTTCTCCCAGGACGCCGACCCCCGGTACGCCGGTGAGCCGACGGTGCGCACCGAGTGCCTCAAGGACGTCCTCGAGCGCGCCCTGCCGTACTGGGACAGCGCCATCGTCCCGGACCTCAAGGAGGGCAAGACCGTCCTGGTCGCGGCGCACGGCAACTCGATCCGCGCGATCGTGAAGTACCTCGACGGGATCGACGACGAGACGATCGCCGGCATCAACATCCCCACGGGCATCCCGCTGCGCTACGAGCTGGACGAGGAGACCCTGAAGCCGGTGACCAAGGGCGGGCAGTACCTCGACCCGGACGCCGCTGCCGAGGCCATCAAGGCCGTGGCCAACCAGGGCCGCTGACCGGCCCCAGCACCACGACGACGGCCCGCCACCGGTGAGGTGGCGGGCCGTCGTCGTCCCCGGACGCGGGGGCACGTGGCTGGTGGGCCGGGGTCAGAGCGTCCCACGGTCGTCGGCGAAGTCCCCGGTGACCAGGTACACCACCCGGCGGGCCACGGACACCCCGTGGTCGCCGAACCGCTCGTAGTAGCGCCCGCACAGCGTGATGTCCACGGTCTGCTGCGGTGTCAGCGGGGCGCCGCCCTCGCCCAGCACCGCGGTGAACGTCTGCGCGTGCAGGGTGTCCAGCAGGTCGTCGTCACGCTCGATCGCGCCCGCCAGCTCCAGGTCCTTGGTCTCCAGGACGGTCGTGACCTCCTGGGACACGCGCACCGCGCCGTCGTGCATCTGCCGGAACAGGTCGGTGACCGGCTCGGGCAGGGCCTTGTCGGGGTAGCGCAGACGCGCCACCTCGGCCACGTGCCGGGCCAGGTCGCCCATCCGCTCCAGGGAGGCGCTCATGCGCAGCGCCGACACGACCTGTCGCAGGTCGCCGGCGACCGGCTGCTGCTGGGCCAGGAGGGCCACGCACCGCTCGTCCAGGTCCCGCTCGACCGCGTCGATCGTGTGGTCGTCGGCGATGACCGTCTCGGCCAGGGCCAGGTCGGCCTCCAGCAGGGCGGTACCGGCCGAGGCGATGGCCGACTCGACCAGGCGGCTCATGGCGGCGAGGTCCTCGCCCAGTGCCGCGAGCTCGGCGGTGAAGATGTCTCGCATCGGTTCCCTCTCGTTCGTCTCGGCGCTCACGCTCGCAGTCGCAGGTGAACACTTCTCCACCGGACGGTGAACTTCCGGAGGCCCCCACCCGTATCTTCTCCGGTGCGGACCGGTGGCGCCCGCCGACGAACGTACCCTGACACCGTGATCGAGGTGACGGGGTGATCGAGGTCCTGCTGGTCGTGGGTGCCGCGGCGCTCGCGGCCGCCGTGGGGTGGGGCCTGGGTCGGGCGCACGCGCCGGGGAGGGGTGGACCGGTGGCCGATCCCGACGGCGCGGGGTCGTTGGACCCGCAGGTGCTGGCGGTGCTGGCGGCGTTGCGGTCGGCGACGGTCG
>NZ_AXCZ01000219.1 GCF_000767165.1 Cellulomonas bogoriensis 69B4 = DSM 16987 | reverse complement strand
CCCAGCGCGAAGGGCGCGACGCCCACGGCGGCACCCCCGCCCATGGAGCAGCGGGCCTGGGCCTGGTCCGGTCGGCCGCCCGAGGCGCGCAGGGCCAGCGCGATGCTGAGGGGGTAGTGGGCGCCGTACCCGAGGCCGGCGACGACGAGGCCGACGATCGCCAGGGCGGGGGTCGTCGCCAACCAGAACACCGCCCATCCCACCGCGGCGACCGCGAAGGCCGCCAGGAGCAGCTTCTCGGGGGCCTTGCGGGTGGACAACGGGCCCACGATGAACCGGGACACGGACATCCCGATCACCAGGGCCGAGACCGACGCCGACGCCAGGGACGTGGGCGCGCCGGTGCGTTGCACGAGCAGGTCCGGGGCCCAGAAGGCGGTCGAGAACTCCACGGCGATCCCGCACAGCATCGCGGCCCAGAACAGCCAGAACAGCACGCTGAACCGGGCGTTGGCGGGCTGCCCCGCAGCGGGTCGAGGGGTGGCGGTGCCCCTGCCGAGACCACCGGCGGTCCGCAGGGGAGCCACGAGCAGTGCCGCGAGGGCGGCGAACAGCATGGTGGCGACCACTGCGGGGCGCCAGCCCCACCCCTGGTCGACGCTGAACCCCAGGGCCACGGGCGCCAGGAGGCCGAAGGTCGCACCGACCGCGTTGGCCTCGGTGACGGCCGCGGGCCCGGCCGGACCGTGGTGCACGGCGAGGGCCGGCTGTGCCGCCGAGAGGGCGAGGTTGCCGCCGAGCGCGATCACGACGACCGCGGGGAGCGTCATCACCAGCGTGGTGCCGACCGCGAGCATCGCCAGGCCCGCGACGAGGATCCCGGCCCCGAGGACGCTCTGGACCTTGCGGCCGTACCGGACGGCGATCGTGGAGCTGATGAACCCGGCACCGATGGTCCCCACGGCCATCGCAGTCCCGTGCAGGCCCGCCTGGCCGCGGGAGATGCCCTGCTCCTCGGCGATCAGGGGTACCGCGGGGGAGAACCCGTACAGGAACCAGCCCCAGGTGATGAACGGGGCGTACAGGCTCAGGGTGAGGCGGTCGCGGCGCAGCCGGGAGCGGCCCAGGCCCTTGGCCGGGTCGGTCACGTGAGCCGGCCGACGACGTGGTCGACGCAGCCGGTCAGGGCCTGGACGTCGGCCGGGTCGACCGCGGGGAACATCGCGACCCTGATCTGGTTGCGGCCGAGCTTGCGGTAGGGCTCGACGTCCACGATCCCGTGGCGGCGCAGCACCGCGCACACGGTGGGGGCGTCGACGGCGTCGTCCAGGTCGATGGTGCCCACCACGGTGCTGCGGGCCTCGGGGTCCTGGACGAACGGGGTGGCCCACGGGCGTTCCTCGGCCCAGCCGTACAGGTGCCCGGCCGAGGCGCTGGACCGGTTGACCGCCCACTCCAGGCCGCCGTGGCCGAGCATCCACTCGACCTGCTCGGCCAGCAGGACCAGGGTGGCGATGGCGGGGGTGTTGAGCGTCTGGTTCTGCCGCGAGTTGGCCACGGCCGTGGTCAGGGACAGGAACCGAGGGATCCACCGGCCGCGCGCCGCGATCTGCTCGGCGCGGGCGATCGCGGCGGGGGAGCAGACGGCCAGCCACAGGCCCCCGTCCGAGGCGAAGGACTTCTGGGGTGCGAAGTAGTAGACGTCGGTCTCGCGGACGTCCACGGCCAGGCCGCCGGCCGCGGACGTGGCGTCGACCAGCACCAGGGCGTCGTCGTCGGCGCCGGTGGGGCGGCGCACAGGTGCGGCCACCCCCGTGGAGGTCTCGTTGTGGGGCCAGGCGTAGGTGTCGACGCCGGGGCGTGCCCGGGGTAGCGCGAGGCCGCCCGGCTGGGCGGTGAGGACCTCGGGCTCGGCGAGGAACGGCGCCTGCCGCACCTCGTTGGCCAGGCTGGTGCCGAACTCGCCGAACGCGCACAGCTGGGCCTGGTCCTGCACCAGGCTGAAGGTGGCCACGTCCCAGAACGCCGTGGAGCCACCGTTGCCCAGGACGACCTCGTAGCCCTCGGGCAGGGAGAGGAGCTCGGCCAGCCCGCCACGGACCCGCCCGACGAGGTCCCGGACGGGTGCCTGGCGGTGGGAGGTGCCGAGCAGGCTGGTGCCGACGGCGGCGAGGGCCTGGACCTGCGCGGGGCGCACCTTGGACGGGCCGGAGCCGAAGCGTCCGTCGCCGGGCAGCAGGTGGTGGGGGATGTCGATGGCGGTGGCGTCCACGGGCCAACCTTAGGAGGTGCCCACGGTCGGGACGGCCGCGTCGGTGCGGTGCGGCGCGGCCGTAACCTTGTGCCAGACGTCCGGGACCCCCAGGAAGGCGCCAGCGTGAGCGATCTGATCGACACCACGGAGATGTACCTGCGCACCATCTACGAGCTCGCGGAGGAGGGCATCGTCCCGCTGCGGGCCCGCATCGCAGAGAGGTTGGGCCACTCGGGTCCCACGGTGTCGCAGACCGTGGCCCGCATGGAGCGGGACGGGCTGGTGGTGGTCAGCGGTGACCGGCACCTGGAGCTGACCGAGTCGGGGTTGCTGAAGGCGACCCGGGTGATGCGCAAGCACCGCCTGGCCGAGCGGCTGCTGACCGACGTGATCGGTCTGGAGTGGGCGTACGTCCACGACGAGGCGTGCCGGTGGGAGCACGTGATGAGCGACCGGGTCGAGAAGCGGCTCCTGGAGCTGCTGGACCACCCGCGGCGCTCCCCGTACGGCAACCCGATCCCTGGCCTGGCCGAGCTCGGTGAGGACTCCGAGGACGAGGAGTTCCTGGCGGGGGTGGTGTCGCTGGTGGTGTTCGCGCGGGCAGCGGCGGCCGCGGACGCCGGGACGCCCGACGGCCCTGTCGAGGCGGTCGTGGGCCGGCTGGGTGAGCCCGTCCAGACGGACGTGGCGTTGCTGGACCGGTTGTCCGAGGCGGGTGTCGTCCCGGGGGCGAGGGTGACGGTGGAGCGCGGCCAGGGTCTGGTGACCGTGGGTGTTCCCGGTGCCGGCCTTGTGCTGGATCTCCCGGACGACGTCGCCAAGCACGTGTTCGTGGTGGCCGAGGGTCAGTGACCTGCATCACACCCGTGGATGCGTGCCGTGATCCGGGTCACCCGCCCCGGCGTCGGGGCGACCGGCGTCGGTGCAGGTCATGGGCGCTCGCCATGATCACCCAGAGGGTTCGCCCGTGACCGTCCTGAGACCTGGATCCACCGACCGTGACCTAGGCGTGACATTCCCGCCGGTGCTCAGGTACTCTCGTCTCGCCTCTAGGAACAGGTATCCGGAGGTCCTTGAGTGGAAAGCCGAGTCCTGCCGCCGCTCAGGGTCCCGCTAGATGACGACGGCAGGGACGGGGGAACCACAGATTGTGGGCACAGCAACCAGGTGCCCTTGGGGTGAAGTCCCGGGAGCGCAGCAGCGCGAACGGGGCCGGGCTATCTCCAGCTCGAACCCGACAGCTCACCTCGTAGGCTCAACGGAGAGGTACCGAGTGACCGCCACCCCCCAGCGCGCGAAGCATCGCGCAGCGCGTCGCCCCATCACACCGCTGGACGACCTCGCGACCGCTGCCACGGGCAGCTTCGCGACCGTCGGTCGTCGTTCCGCCGTCGTCGCTGCCTCCGGTGGCCTCATGATGACGATGGCGCTCCCCGCTTCGGCCGCACCGGCCGACGGGCCCGCCCAGGCGCTGCCCGCGGTCGACACCGCGGCGCTGACCGCCCAGGCCCGTGC
>NZ_AXCZ01000258.1 GCF_000767165.1 Cellulomonas bogoriensis 69B4 = DSM 16987 | reverse complement strand
CGACCTGACGGCACCGTCGCCGTCGACGCCCACCATCGGGTGCTGGGCGCCACCGGCCCCCTCCCCCACGTCGTCGCCGTCGGTGACCTCGCGACCCGCCGGTCCGCACGGCACGGCTGGGTGCCCGGGGGGCACTGGGACGCGGCCCTGCGCGGCCCCACGACCGCCGTCCGGACGTTGCTCGACCCCGGGTCGTGCGCCACGAGCGTCCCGCCCGACCCGGCCCCGTACGTGTTCTCCACCCAGCTCGGGCACCACGTCACCTGCTACGGGCTGCCCTCACCGGAGCACGAGGTGGTGCTGCGGGGCGACCCGACCGGTGCCTTCACCGCCCTGTGGTTCACCGCCGACGACGCCCTGTCGGCCGTGCTCACCGTCGACCGGCCCCGGGACGTGGCCGCGGCCCGTCGGCTGTTCACCGGTCCGGACCTGCCGCGGGTGCCGCGCGGGGACGTGACCGACCCCGACGTCCCGCTGAGGTGAGCGGCCGGGGCCGCCGGCCGCCCACCCGGGGACCTCAGTGGGCGAAGTGGCGGGTCCCGGTGAGGTAGAGGCTGACCCCGGCCGCGCGGGCGGCCTCCAGGACCTCCTCGTCACGGACCGACCCACCGGGCTGGACGACCGCACGCACACCGGCGTCCAGCAGCACCTGCAGGCCGTCGGCGAAGGGGAAGAACGCGTCGGACGCCGCGACCGAGCCCCGGGCGCGCTCCTCACCGCCGGTGTTGGCGCGCTCCACCGCCAACCGGCACGAGTCGACCCTGTTGACCTGACCCATTCCGATGCCCACAGCCGCTCCCTGGGAGGCCAGGAGGATCGCGTTGGACTTGACCGCCCTGACCGCCCGCCACGCGAAGGCGAGGTCGGCGAGGGTCTGCTCGTCGACGGGGTCCCCGGCGGCGAGCGTCCACGTCGAGGGGGCGTCCCCGCCGCCGTCGACCACCGCGTCGACCCGGTCCACCGTCTGCACCAGCAGACCGCCGGAGACGGGCCGGGTCTCGACCGGCTCGTCCGGCGCCCCGTCGACCAGCAGCAGCCGGATGTTCTTCTTGGCCTGCAGCACCTCGAGCGCGTCGTCGTCGAACGCCGGTGCGAGGACCACCTCGGTGAAGACCGGCGCGATCTGCTCGGCCGCCGCCCGGGTCAGGGGCCGGTTGGTCGCGATCACCCCGCCGAACGCCGACACCGGGTCGCACGCGTGGGCCCGGGCGTGGGCCTGCGCGACGTCGGCGCCCACCGCGATCCCGCAGGGGTTGGCGTGCTTGATGATCGCGACCGCCGGCTCGTCGTGGTCGTGGGCCGCCCGCCAGGCCGCGTCCGCGTCGACGTAGTTGTTGTAGCTCATCGCCTTGCCGTGCAGCTGCACCGCACGGGCCAGACCGATCCCCTGGTCGCCGGTGTAGAGCGCGGCACGCTGGTGCGGGTTCTCCCCGTACCGCAGCACGGCCGACCGCTCCCACGTCGCACCCCGCCACGCGGGCGGCTCGCCCTCGGCCCCCGGGGCGAGGGTGGCACCGATCCAGGTGGCCACCGCCACGTCGTAGGACGCGGTGTGCTGGAACGCCTGCGCCGCCAGCGAGCGCCGCTCGGCGAGCGTGAAGCCACCTGAGGCGACCGCCGCCAGGACGTCGGCGTAGCGTGCGGGGTCCACGACGACCGCCACGCTCGGGTGGTTCTTCGCGGCGGCCCGCACCATCGACGGCCCACCGATGTCGATCTGCTCGACGCACTCGTCGGGCGAGGCCCCCGAGGCGACGGTCGCCGCGAACGGGTACAGGTTCACCACGACCAGCTCGAAGGCCGCGACGCCCAGGTCCTGCAGCTGGTCGAGGTGGTCGGGCCTGCGGGTGTCGGCCAGGATCCCGGCGTGGACGCGCGGGTGCAGGGTCTTGACCCGGCCGTCCAGGCACTCGGGGAACCCGGTGAGGTCCTCCACGGGGGTGACCGGCACGCCCGCGTCGGCGATCCGGGCCGCGGTCGACCCGGTCGAGACCAGCTCCACCCCCGCGGCGTGCAACGTGGTGGCCAGCTCGACGAGCCCGGCCTTGTCGTACACGCTCAGCAGGGCCCGGCGGACCGGGCGTCGGGTCTGCTCCGCACCCGGGTCCTCGACGTCGGGAAGGGTCGGCAGGTCGTGCGTCATGCGCTCGCTCCAGGGGACGGGGCCCTCGGGCCCGGGTCGGCTCGGTCGACGCGTCGCCGTACGGCCACGCGCGTCAAGGCCCAGGCACCCAGGCGGGCGGTGCGCTGCAGGGAGGAACGGCCGCTCCCCGGTGGTCGGTTCCACCTACGCCAGTCACGGCCGGGCACGATGCTACCCCGACAGGGCCGGCGGTCAGCCGATCGTGGCCCGACGCCCCTCGACGCGCACCCCGTCGCGCACGACCCGCCCCACCACGTCCACCAGCAGCGCCCGCTCCACGACCTTGATGCGCTCGTGGAGGGTCGCCTCGTCGTCACCGTCCAGCACCTCGACCGCACGCTGGGCCAGGATCGGGCCGGTGTCCACGCCGGAGTCCACCAGGTGCACCGTGCACCCGGTGACCCGCACCCCGTGCGCCAGCGCGTCCCGCACCCCGTGCGCCCCGGGGAA
>NZ_AXCZ01000346.1 GCF_000767165.1 Cellulomonas bogoriensis 69B4 = DSM 16987 | reverse complement strand
TGTTGACGACCTTGTCCGGGAAGCGCTCCAGGAACGGCTGGCCCAGGATCCGCATGAACCCGGCCGAGACCACCAGGGCGGGGTCGAACACCGCCACGGCCTGGGCCATGGCCCGGTCCCACTCCCCGCGGTCGGCGAAGTCCGCCGGGGCCACCACCGCGGTGGGGACACCCGCGCCACGGGCCACGTCCAGCCCACCGGCGTCGGTGCGGTCCGAGACCACCCCCACCACCCGGGCGCCGTAGGCGGGGTCGGTGTGGTGGCGCAGCAGCTCGGCGAGGTTGGACCCCCCGCCGGAGACCAGGACGACCACGCGGGCCGTGGACGGCACGACAGCAGGCTTGTGGGGCACGCCAGGACCATAGCGGAGCGGATGGGAGACTGGGCCCGCAGGCCCGGACCGAGGAGCGATCGTGAGCAACCCCTACGCACCGCCGTCACGGCGAGAAGGCGACCAGGAGGATGCTCCCGGGCACGAGCCACCGGTCGTGGCACGGCCCCCGCAGGACGAGGGAGGCCCGGAGCCGGAGGGCGGCTGGCCCGAGGAACCCCGGCCCGAGCGCCCGCAGCGGCCCGCGGCCGACCCGGAGAAGGTCAGGGCCGCCAGCCGTCAGGTGCTGCACTTCGCCGTGCTGATGCTCGCGACGCTCGTGACCTCGACCCTGCCGTTCCCGTGGCAGGTGGCGGCGGTGGCCTTCGCCCTCACGACGATGGTCGTCGGGGTCAGGGCCCTGGTCGCGGTGTGGACCAGCGGCGCACGCGGCACCATGCTCGCGGTCGTGATCGCCGGGCTCCTGCTCGCTTCCATGCTGGCCACCACCATGACGGCGATGGTCGCGCTGTGGCCGTTGCAGATGGAACGTCAGCAGTGCCTGGACCGGGCGTTGACGATCTCAGCGACCCAGGCGTGCGAACGGGACTACCGGGACGGTCTCGACGAGCGGCTCAACCGCCTCGGCGGCGGGTGAGCGCACCGACCACCCAGGCGCGCAGCAGGCGGTCCGTCGGCAGCGCGAGCAGCACCAGACCCACCAGGCCCAGGCCCGCGACCGCCAGCCCGGTGTGGACGGCCGGGGCACCGACCTCGGCCAGACGCCCCGGGCCCGCGGCCCCACCGGCAGCGAGGAC
>NZ_AXCZ01000218.1 GCF_000767165.1 Cellulomonas bogoriensis 69B4 = DSM 16987 | reverse complement strand
CGTCCGCCTGACCAAGGCCGCCGACGACCCCCGACGCGACGAGGGCCTCGCCTGGCAGGTCCGCGAGCTCGCCGAGGAGCTGGCGCAGGCCCGCACCACTGCGGCCGCCGGGGCACCGGACCCGGGCCGGGCGGCCCGGCTGCAGGACGTGGCGTGGATGCTGGAGGAGCTGCGCGTCAGCCTGTTCGCCCAGCAGATGGGCACCGCGCACCCGGTCTCGGCCAAACGGGTGAGGGCAGCGCTGCACGAGATCCGCTGAGACCCCCGGGCAAACGCTTACCCGCCGGATGTGCCCGGTCCCACCGGACTTCACCCGGGGGAAACCTCGTCCACAACTTGCAAGTCCCTCGCACAGGCCTCTCTAGATCGGTACATTCTGGACATGGCCGATCACCTACGCAGCCTCAAAGGGGAAGACGCCGCGAGCTTGGAGGCCCGTCTGGCACTGAACTCCACCCGGTCCGGCGTGGACCGCGCGGTGCTCGGCGCAGTGCGTGACGGGCTCATCGAGGTGCTCGCCGACGACGACCTCGTGGACACCTCCGGCCCGATGGCCCCGTTGCACGCCGAGCACCGTCGCACCGGGTGACCCGCTGCTTCGGGGACGGGGACCCTCTGTACGAGCGGTACCACGACACCGAGTGGGGCGTGCCCGTCCGAGGCGACACGGAGCTGTTCGAGCGGCTGAGCCTCGAGGCGTTCCAGTCAGGGCTCGCCTGGATCACCATCCTGCGCAAGCGCCCCGCCTTCCGTGAGGTGTTCGCCGGCTTCGACCCCGCCGCCGTCGCCCGCTTCGACCACGACGACGTGGCCAGGCTCCTGGGCGAGACGCGGATCGTGCGCAACCGCGCCAAGATCGAGGCGGTCGTGGCCAACGCCCGTGCCGTGCTCGAGCTCCACGCCCAGGGCCGCACCCTCACCGACCTGGTGTGGGCCCACGCACCCACGCCCCCACGACCCCGTCCGGTGCGACCGGAGGACGTCCCGGCCAGCACGCCGGAGTCCGCCGACCTGGCCCGCACCCTGAAGGCCGCCGGGTTCCGGTTCGTCGGGCCGACCACCGCGTACGCCACCATGCAGGCCTGCGGACTGGTCGACGACCACCTTCCCGGGTGCACCACCCTCAGCCGATGAGCCCACCCGGGGTGGTCGCACGCACGGCGAGCGCCTCGACGATCCGCACGTCCCCGTCCAACCAGTCGACGTCGGCCCAGGCCCCGGGCTGCAACCACGCGACCTGGTCGTGCTCGACCAGGGGCACCGGGTCGCCGGCGGTGAGGACCGCCGCCCACAGGCGCAGCACGTGCCGGGGCGTGATGCGCCACGCGCCGGCGTCCGGCCCGGGAAGCTCGGCACCCAGGCGGACACCCACGCCGAGCTCCTCACGCAGCTCCCGGTGCAGAGCCTGCTCGGGGGACTCCCCCGGTTCGACCTTCCCACCCGGGAACTCCCAGCGGCCGGCCAGCTCGACCGGACGGCATCGGCGCGCGGCGAGCAGCCTGCGCGGGTGGGTCAGGTCGTCGACCACGGCGGCCGCCACCACGAGGGTCAACGGGGGGACGGCGCTCATGGCAAGCAGTGTCCCAGGCCCACCGGGCCGCTGCCGCAGGCGCCCGGCTCAGCGGGGCAGGTGCCAGCTGCCGTGCGCGGCCTCGGCGATGCGACCCGCGAGCTCCTCAGGAGCCTGGGCACCTCGCCCGAACCAGCCCCCACCCTCGGTGACCAGCACGTACAGGTCGACCTGCCGACCGGCTTTCGCCTCGGCCACCACCAGGCGGTTCAACCGACAGCTCTCCTCCTTGCCCGCGGCCTGGCAGTCGCGGCGGGAGATCTCGCCCAGCCCGCGGGACCCGAACGTGCGGTACAGGTCCCGTGAGGCACCCACGTAGCGCGTGACCCCGGCCTGGACCAGGGCGAACACCCCCGGGTCGCGGGGCAGACGCCGCTCGGGCTCCACCCTGCCGAACGGCCCGAGCGCCCACGCGGGGAACCTCTGCTCGACCGCCGCCATGCCGGCCAGCGGGGCGTGCTCGTACACCGACCCGTCCGACTCGAGCTCGACGAGCAGCCGGCCGTGGTACGTCAGGACGGTACGGGCCAGGACGATGTGGTCCGGTGCCCAGTGCGCGTCCGACGGCGAGCTCGCAGCCGGACGGTCCACACCTCACCCACTTCGCACGGGGCCCGCGCGGGCCAAGGACGCTCGCCCTCGACACTACCGACACGACCGGCCACAGCGCCTGTCGCACAGGGTGATTCGTCCCGATCCACGGACCGGTTCACCCCATGGGACGACTCGCGTCACCCGTCTGCGCGGGTGGGCTCAGCGCAGACCGATCTCGCGGGCGCAGGCCACGGCCTCGGCCCGGTTGGAGACGCCGAGCTTCTTGTAGACGCTACGGACCTGGGACTTCACGGTGTTGCGGGTGACGAAGAGCCGGGTGGCGATCTCCTCGAGAGTGACGTCCTCGTCCAGGTTCGACAGGATGACGCGCTCGCGGCGAGTGAGCGGCTCGGTGCTGCGCTGCATCGGGACCGTGTCCATCGACATGGTGACCTCCAGGTGACCGCGGTGCCGGGGGATCGCACCGCCGTGTGTTGCTCTGACACTCATGAGATCGGCAAGGTCACCCAGGATGACGCGGTTTTCACCCGCGAATTTCACACGACCGGCTTGCGCTGCAAGATCAACAAGGGGTAGGAGCGGTGCCATGTGAGCGTTAACGCAGGTCATCGCGTCGCGCACTTTCCTGCACGTTGCAGCAAGATTCACCCGATCGGACCATCGGGCGACACGCCGGGCGTCCGCGCCCGCCCGCCCAGGCCGGGCAGGCGCGGCACCCGGGACCGGGCGCGCCGGTCAGGCGTCGAGCCCGGTCAGGCGTCGAGCAGGGCCCGGTACTGCTCCGCGGTGAGCAGACCGTCGGTCGAGGTCGCCTCCACCGTCAGCATCCACCCCTTGCCGTACGGGTCGTCGTTGATCAGGTGCGGGTCGGTGACGACGGCGTCGTTGACCGCGACCACGGTGCCGGTGACCGGGGAGTAGATCTCGGACACGGACTTGGTGGACTCCACCTCGCCGCACACCGTCCCGGCGGTGACCGTGTCACCCACCGCGGGCAGCTCGACGAACACCAGCTCGCCGAGCGCCTGGGCGGCATGCTCGGTGATGCCGAAGGTGACGTGCTCCTCCTGGCGCACCCACTCGTGCTCGGCGGTGTAGCTCAGGTCTGCGGGGATGGTCGTCACAGGGTTCTCCTCGGTGGTCGTGGCTCGGGCCGGCGTCGGGGCTAGTCTCTCGCGCGTCGGTAGAAGGGCAACGGGGTCACGACCACCGGCAGGTCACGCCCACGGACGTCCACCACCAGGTCGGTGCCCTCGACGGCGACCTCGGGGGTCACGTACGCCATCGCGACGGGCACACCCAGCGTCGGGGACAGGACGCCCGACGTCACCTCCCCCGCCGTCGCCCCGGTGGGGGTGCGCACCTCGTACCCGGCGCGCGGGGCACGACGCCCCTCACCACGCAGTCCCACCAGCACCCGGGCCGGCGGGGCGACCGCGCGGGCCGCGAGCGCCTCACGCCCCACGAACGGCACCGGCTGCCCGTCGGTGTCGGTCTTGCCCAGGCGGACGACCCGGCCCAGGCCCGCGTCGTGGGGAGTGGTGGTGGCGGTGAGCTCGTGCCCGTACAGGGGCATGCCCGCCTCGAGGCGCAGCGTGTCGCG
>NZ_AXCZ01000274.1 GCF_000767165.1 Cellulomonas bogoriensis 69B4 = DSM 16987 | reverse complement strand
TCAAGTTCCCCGACGTCATCCACTCCCTCAAGCCGGACCCGGTGACGTTCCGCCAGGAGCCGGCACGCATCTTCGACTTCATGTCGCAGACGCCCGAGTCGATGCACATGCTGGTCAACCTGTTCTCCCCGCGCGGCATCCCCGCCAACTACCGGACCCAGCAGGGCTTCGGCGTGAACACCTACAAGTGGGTCAACGCCGAGGGCCTCACCCACCTGGTGAAGTACCACTGGATCCCCAAGGCCGGGGTGAAGAGCCTCACCGAGGCCGACGCCGCCGCGATCCAGGCCGGTGACCTGGGCCACGCCTCGAAGGACCTGTACGAGGCCATCGAGAACGGCGACTACCCCGAGTGGGAGCTGCGTGTGCAGCTCATGAGCGACGACGAGCACCCCGAGCTCGACTTCGACCCGTTGGACGACACCAAGGTGTGGCCCGAGAACCAGTTCCCGCCCAAGACCGTCGGCACGATGGTCCTCAACCGGAACGTGGCGAACCACTTCAACGAGAACGAGCAGATCGCGTTCGGCACCGGCGTGCTGGTCGACGGCCTGGACTTCTCCGACGACAAGATGCTCGTCGGCCGGACGTTCTCCTACTCCGACACCCAGCGGTACCGGGTCGGCCCCAACTACCTGCAGCTGCCGGTCAACCAGCCCAAGGCCCCGGTGCACACCAACCAGCAGGGTGGGCAGATGCAGTACCAGGTCGACTCGACGGGCGGTAACCCGCACGTGAACTACGAGCCGTCCATCACCGGGGGGTTGCGCGAGGCCCAGTACCCCACGCACGACGTGCAGGGCCCGGAGATCGTCGGGCACCTGACCCGTGCCCGCATCCCGCGGACCAACGACTACACCCAGGCCGGTCAGCGCTACCAGCTGATGGAGCAATGGGAGAAGGACGACCTGGTCCACAACCTCGTCGACCTCATCTCCCAGGCCGCCCGTGAGGTCCAGGAGCGCATGGTCTGGCACTTCTACCTGTGCGACGACGAGCTCGGTGCGCGCATCGGCGACGGCCTCGGCATCACGGTCGACGAGGTGCGCGACCTGCCCCCGCTGGCCTCGCAGACGCTGTCCGAGGACGAGCTGGAGCGTCTGAAGAACCTCGGCGCCAACGGCCCGCGGGACGTCACCGACCTGGTGATGACCCACTGCGTGCCCAACGAGCGCGTGGTCCTGGCCAAGGACTGACCGGCTGACACCGGTACGACGCGACTCCGGAGCCCGGGTCCCTGCGGGGGCCCGGGCTCCGGCCGTCTCAGCGACGTCTCATACCGCGACGTCTCATACCGCGCCGTCGAACCCCAGCTGGCGCCACGCCTCGTACACGGCGACGGCCGCGCAGGCGGAGAGGTTCAGCGACCTCCGGCCCGCGAGCATCGGCACCCGCACCCGTTCGGTCACCCGGGGGTGCTCGACCACCTCAGGCGGTAGGCCCGTCGGCTCCGGCCCGAACAGCAGCACGTCGTCCGGCCGGTACTCCACGTCGGTGTGGTGGGCCGTGCCCTGGGTGGTGAACGCCATCACCCTGGAGCCGGGCACCGCGTCCAGTGCCGCGTCGAGGTCGGGGTGGACGGTGACGTGGGCCAGGTCGTGGTAGTCCAGGCCGGCACGTCGCAGACGCGGTTCGCTCATCTCGAAGCCCAACGGCTCCACCAGGTGCAGCCGGGCCCCCGTTGCGGCGGACAGCCGGATGGTCGCCCCGGTGTTCCCGGCGATGCGGGGCTCGAAGAACATCACGTGCAGCACGGGCCCGATCCTCCCATCCGCGACGGGCCTCAGGACCCGGGCGGTGGGGGTGCGGTGCTCTGACGGACCACCAGCTCGGTCGCCAGGTCGATCCGCGGGTTCGGTGGGGGAGCGCCGCGGGACAGGCTCAGCAGCATGCGGGTCGCGGTTCCCGCCATGTCCTGCAGGGGCTGTCGCACCGTGGTCAGGGCGGGGTTGATCCACTCGCTGACCGGCAGGTCGTCGTACCCGATGACCGACAGGTCCTCAGGCACCTTCAGGCCCAGCTCCCGGGCTGCGCGCAGCACCCCCATCGCCTGCAGGTCGCTGCCCGCGAAGATGGCGGTGGGACGGTCGGGGCGGGAGAGCAGGTCCATCCCGTGCCCGTAGCCGCCGCCCACGAAGAAGTCGCCGTTGCGCACCAGGCTCGGGTCCAGGCGGACACCGCCCTCGTCCATCGCCGCCCGGAACCCGTCCACGCGAGCCCGGCTGCACATCACGTCGTTCGGCCCGGTGATCACCGCGATGCGCCGGTGACCCAGGCCCAGCAGGTGGCGCGTCGCCACCAGCCCGCCGTTCCAGTTGGCCGAGCCGACCGTC
>NZ_AXCZ01000323.1 GCF_000767165.1 Cellulomonas bogoriensis 69B4 = DSM 16987 | reverse complement strand
CGGGACACCGAGGGGCGGCTCGCCCGCGGTGTCGACGACGACGCACGGGATCGACCGGGTCGCGAGCTGGCGGTGCTGGGGTGCGTCCAGCGAGGACTGCACGAAGATCACACCCAGGGGGCGGCGGGTCAGGACGTCGTCGAGCCACTCCTGGCGTGGACGGTGCTCACCACCGAGGTCCGAGAGCACGACCCCGACACGTTCGGACGCGGCCACGACCTCCACACCCTTGATGATCTCGACCGCCCAGGCCGTGCCGAGGTCGTGGATCACGAGGTCGACGAGCTCGGCACCACGCGCACCGCGGCCGCGTCGCCGCCGGTACTGGTGCTTCTCCAGGGCCGCCTCGATGCGCGCGCGGGTCTCGGGCGCCACGTCGGGACGCCCGTTCAGGACCTTCGAGACCGTGGGCACCGAGACGCCGACCTCGGCAGCGATGGTGGCGATCGTCGTCGGTGCCGGGTCCGACATCCCCATGCGACCACGCCTCCTCGCGCAGACCGAAAGTTTAGTCGGCACGGTAGCACCTCTGGGCACCCGTCACCTGGGCCTCGGCGTCGCCCGATCGGACGAGCCGCGCGTGGAATGTCACCATCAGGTCACGGCTGCGCTGCCCGGGTTGACGCCTCCGAAAACGCCGCCCTACTGTGCGAGCACAACAGATATCGACGTTGGAGTCGATACTTTCGAGCCTCACGACGACGTGAGACGGAGGTGAGTGCGGTGGTCAGGGCGCCGGCAAGGGCAGCAGCCCGCTCGTGGCGCACACCCTCGGGTGCATCCCCCTGGAGCTCCCGAGGCGGTGGCGGGTCCGCGGTCTGCGCGGACCCGGAGCGAGTGTTCCGACCCGGCAGGTGCGTGCACCCTCGTGCGCGCCGGCCGGACTTCATGGCCGCCGTGCCCCGGCACAGCCGCCCCCACGCGGAGGTGAGTGCATGAGCGGGGTCGTCGAGCCCGTCGCCACGCCCGGCGGAGGATCGCCGCAAGGCCCCTCCCCGGCCGTACCCGAGGCCGCGGTCGCCACCGACCCCGGCAAGCGCAGGTCCCGCCCGGCGAAGAAGACCTGGCGCGAGGCCCTGCGGCGGGACTGGCGCCTGTACACCTTCGTGGCACTGCCCATGATCTGGTTCCTGATCTTCAGGTACCTGCCGATGGCGGGCAACGCCATCGCGTTCCGGCGGTTCAGGCCGGGGGGCAGCATCTTCGGCGACGAGTTCGTCGGGGTGCGCTACTTCGAGATGTTCATCAACGACCCGGCGTTCTGGAACGCGTTCCAGAACACCCTGATCCTTGGTGCGCTCAGCCTGGCGATCGCGTTCCCGATGCCGATCATCCTGGCGCTCCTGCTCAACGAGCTGCGGTCGCGCAAGTTCAAGCGGATCGTCCAGACGATCTCCTACCTGCCGCACTTC
>NZ_AXCZ01000216.1 GCF_000767165.1 Cellulomonas bogoriensis 69B4 = DSM 16987 | reverse complement strand
CCACACCCCGGCGCGCTCGACCACCGCCGATGCGACGGCCGCCACCTCGTCGGGAACCACGAGCCTGCCGGTGCCGAGCCCGTGCCCCGCCCCCGCGGCCACGACCAGCGCGAGCAGCAGGGCCAGCGGGCGCAGGAGCCGACCACGACGTCCGCGGCGCAGGACGGCGACGTGCCTGCCCGGCGACAGGTCCCGGTACCGTCCCGGACGCAGGTCGTTGCCGACGTCCAGCCCACGCCTACGGGTCCGCCGACGGTCGTCGTCACCGACGTCGGTGTCGCTCCTGGGACGGGTCGTGCGGGCCATCCGACCATGGTGGCACCCGGGCCTCCACAATCCTCGGTCGTCCCCACCCCCGGTCCGCCGCGGTGACTAGCATCGGCTGGTGGCTCCCGATTCGTCCCCGCGTCGGCGCACGTCCCGCATGGCCAAGGACGCGCGCAGGGCCCAGGTGCTGGCCACCGCGCAGGACCTGTTCGCCCGTGAGGGCTTCCACCACGTGTCCATGGATGACATCGCCGAGGCCGTCGAGGTCTCCAAGCCCGTCCTGTACCGGCACTTCCCGTCCAAGCTGGACCTGTACCTGGAGATCGTGGAGAACCGCGGCCAGTCGCTGGTCAGCACGATCGACGCCGCACTGGAGGTCGCAGCGCGCGAGCCACCCAGCGGCAGGGACGTCGTCCGGGCCGTGGTCCGCGCCTACGTGGACTTCGTCGAGGACGCCGGCGAGTCGTTCTCCCTGCTGTTCGAGTCCGACGTGACGCGGGACGCCGCCGTCCGCGAGCGGGTCGAACAGGCCTCGGACGCCGCTGCCCGGGCGGTGTGCCGGGGCCTGCGCGAGCTCGCCGGGCTACCCGTCGAGCACGCCGAGCTGCTGAGCACCGCGCTGGTCGGCATGGCGCGCACGGCAGCGACCCACCGCTATCGCACCCGGAGCGTCAGCACCGACGCGGCCGTGGAGTCGGTCACCCAGCTCGCCTGGCGGGGCGTGGCAGGGCTGGTCCGCGAACGGTGAGCACCAGACCGACGCAGGCCGACGCGGACGGGCACAAGCCGGCGCCGGTCTGGTGCGGGTCGGTGCACCCCGGACGCCCCGTGCGACCTAGGATGACGCCTCAGGCACCGAGAACTGGGAGGCGTGACGACGTGGAGATCACGATCGGCGTGCAGAACGTGGCACGAGAGCTGGTGGTCGAGACCGACCGCCCCGCGGAGCAGGTCGCCGCGGAGGTCCTCAAGACCCTGGAGTCGGGCGGTCCGCTGGACCTCACCGACAGCAAGGGCCGTCGGGTGATCGTCCCGGCGGCGACGCTCGGGTACGTCGAGCTCGGCGGCGACGAGGCGCGCAAGGTCGGGATCCACTCGATCTGACCCTGCAGCCCCTCAGGGGGTCAGCCCCAGGCGTTCCATGCGGCGGCTGTGCTCGGCCGTGAGGGTCGAGAACAGCCGCTGCTGCGCGTCCCCGGGCACCCCGCCGCTCCCTTGGGCCTGGACCAGCAGGTCACGCAGCGCGGGGTGGTCGGCGAGCAGCCGCTGGACCGCACCGAGCGACTCCCCCACCAACCGCCTGCCCCACAGCGCCAGCCGCGAGGCGAGCGTCCCGTCCCGGGTCCCGGCACCGGCCAGCGTCTCGACGACCAGGCCCGCGTGCCCGTCGTCGGCCAGCACCTCGTCCACCAGGTCCCGGGTCGTCGGGTCCAGCGGCCCGGCGACCACTCGGCAGAAGTCGTCGACCACGCCGTACCCGACGTAGGCGTTCAGCAGCCGCTCGGTCCACGTCGAGGGCGCGGTCCGGGCGTCCAGGTCGACCAGGGCACCGGCGAACGGCCCCATCGCGGCCTGCAGCCCACTCCCCAGGTCCGTCACCCGGGAGTCGACGAGCTCCAGGCGACCCATCGCCATGGCAGCCATGCGGCTCAGCTCCAGCCGCTGGTCCAGTGCCGGCGCCGCGACGGCGTCGGCGGCCAGACGGGAGAACGAGGCAAGCTCGGTGTGGGCGAGCAGCCCGAGGACGGCGAGGGCGTTGCCCTGGGCGTGGGGGTCGGTCATCGGGCCAGGCTATTGCGTCCCCCGGGGCTCGACGCCGGTCTCGACGCCGGCCCCGACGCGCCGACGTGCACCGCGAGGGGGTTCTGACGCCCCGTCCGCTACCATGACCGGTGTTCATCGGTTGACCGGTCGTCCCGATTACCCCACGCCCGTCACGGGCGCACCGCCCCGGCGGCGCCCCAGCAGGGCGAGACACCCACGATCGGCTGCCGGCCCGCCCGCGGCGCGGCCCGTCCCGGGTACGACCTCACGTCGTCCCGATGCGTGTGGCCCCGCGGCTGACACACGAGGTACAGCCATGACCACCACCGACCAGTCCGCGGCACCCGCCCCTGAGGAGGGCCGCCACTCCACGGTGCAGGCCACCGACGCGACGTTCGCGGACTTCGACATCAACCCCGAGATCGTCCAGGCCCTCGCCGACGCCGGGATCACCCGTCCCTTCCCGATCCAGGCCATGACCCTGCCGGTCGCGCTCTCCGGCCACGACATCATCGGTCAGGCGAAGACGGGGACCGGCAAGACCCTCGGGTTCGGCATCCCCCTGCTGCAGCGGGTCGCGGGCCCCGGCGAGGACGGCTACGACGCCCTGCCCGCACCCGGCAAGCCGCAGGGGCTGGTGATCGTGCCGACGCGTGAGCTCGCCGTCCAGGTCGCCGGCGACCTGGCCACGGCGTCCGCGCGGCGCAGCGTCCGGGTCCTGCAGATCTACGGCGGTCGCGCCTACGAGCCTCAGATCGAGGCCCTCAGCAAGGGCGTGGACGTGGTCGTCGGGACCCCTGGGCGGATGATCGACCTGATGAACCAGGGCCACCTGGACCTCTCGCGTGCGCGGACGGTGGTGCTCGACGAGGCCGACGAGATGCTGGACCTCGGGTTCCTCCCCGACGTCGAGAAGCTCCTCGCCAAGGCCCCGGCCACCCGCCACACGATGCTGTTCTCGGCGACGATGCCCGGACCCGTCGTGGCGATGGCCCGCCGCTACATGAGCCAGCCCACCCACATCCGCGCCAGCGACCCGGACGACGCAGGCGCCACCCTCAAGGCCATCAAGCAGGTCGTGTACCGGGCCCACGCCCTGGACAAGATCGAGATGCTCGCGCGGATCCTGCAGGCGCAGGGGCGGGGGCTCACGATCGTGTTCGCCCGCACCAAGCGGACGGCGGCGAAGGTCTCGGACGACCTCACCGAGCGCGGTTTCGCCGCCGGCGCGATCCACGGCGACCTGGGTCAGGGCGCACGCGAGCAGGCCCTGCGGGCGTTCCGGTCGGGCAAGATCGACGTGCTGGTCGCGACCGACGTCGCCGCTCGCGGCATCGACGTGGACGACGTCACCCACGTCATCAACTACCAGTGCCCCGAGGACGAGAAGACCTACCTGCACCGCACCGGCCGCACCGGCCGCGCAGGCCGGACCGGGACCGCGGTCACGTTCGTGGACTGGGACGACGTGCCCCGGTGGTCGCTCATCGACAAGGCCCTGGACCTGGGGTTCCCCGACCCCGCAGAGACCTACTCCAGCTCCCCGCACCTCTACACCGAGCTCGACATCCCCGAGGGGACCCGGGGCCGCCTGCCCCGCTCGGCCCGGACCCGGGCAGGGCTGGACGCCGAGACCCTCGAGGACCTGGGCGAGACCGGGCGCAAGGCGGCCCCGCAGAAGGGCCGGTCCGGGGACGGCCGCGGCCGTGGGGGCGACGGCTCCCGCG
>NZ_AXCZ01000020.1 GCF_000767165.1 Cellulomonas bogoriensis 69B4 = DSM 16987 | reverse complement strand
ACCCCGCCGCGGTCGAGGTCGGGGCGGACGTCCTCGCCGACGGCGGCACGGCCGTGGACGCCGCGGTCGCCGTCGCGCTCGCGGTCAGCGTCGTCGAGCCCTTCGCCTCCGGGATCGGTGGTGGCGGGTCGGCGATCGTCGTCCCGCCGGGGGAGGACCCGCGCTGGTACGACTACCGGGAGGTCGTCCCTGCCGGGGGCATCCCGTCCGACGACTACGGTGTCCCCGGGATGCTCGCCGGGCTGGGCCGGTTGCACGAGGACCACGGTGCCCTTCCCTGGGAGCGCCTGGTCGAGCCGGCGGTCGCGCTCGCCAGGGACGGCCACCCGACCTCGGCGATGCTCGCCGAGCTGCTGCGCGCACCCCTGGGCGAGCAGGCGACCACGGGCGACGAGGTGTTCCGGCCGGGTGGTGCGCCCCTGGCCGCCGGCGACCCGCTGGTCCAGCCGGCACTGGCCAGGGCGTTAGAGGTGGTGGCACGCCAGGGCCCCGAGGCCTTCTACGACGGCGCCCTCGCCGAGTCCCTGACCGCGGGCGCGCCCGGGCTGGACCGCGACTCCCTGGCGTCCTACGACCTGCAGGTGTCCCGCGCCCCGTCCGGTCAGGTGGGCGGCCACCAGGTGGTGAGCGCCGCGCCTGCGCTGCCGGGTGTGGCGCTGATCCAGATGCTCCAGATCGCCGAGGCGCTCGGGGTCGGCGCCGTCGAGCCGGGGTCCGCCGACTACGTCCACCAGCTCGCGGCCGCGTGGGACCAGGCGGCCGTGACGGTGGAGACCCAGCTCGGGGACCCGGACTTCGTGGACGTGCCCGTCGAGACGATCGTCGACGCCGAGGCCAACCGTGCCCTGGCCGAGGCGCTCGCGAGCGGCGCGGCGCAGACGTCGTCGGGGGCGTTGCCCGAGGTCGGCGAGACCACGCACGTGACGATCGTCGACGGTGAGGGCCTGGTCGTCTCGATGACGAACACGCTCACGAACTTCTGGGGCTCGGGCCGCATGGTCGACGGGTACTTCCTCAACAACCAGATGGTGCGGTTCTCGGTGGGCGCCGGTGGTAGCAACACCCCGGAGCCGGGGCGCAGGTCGGTCAGCTGGGGGATGCCGACGGTGGTGCTCGACGACGTGGGCCGCCCGGTGCTGGGGATCGGCTCGCCCGGTGGCATCCGCATCCCTGCGGTGCTGGGGGACGTGCTGGTGCGGTGGCTGCTGCACGGCCAGGACCTCCAGGAGGCCGTGAGCGCGCCCCGGTTCTCCGGCCTGGACGGGGAGATCCAGTTCGAGGAGCTCCCGGGCGGTGGCGTGAGCAGCGAGCTGGGGGCGCGTGGGTGGGCGGTCAGCGGCCCGGTCCCGGCGAACCTGTACGTGTTCGGGTCGGTCCAGGCGGTGGCGGTGGACTGGGCCGAGGGCACCGTGGAGGTCGCCGTCGACCACCGGCGGGAGGCCGACGCGGTGGTCGTCCCGGTCCCGGAGTGACCGGTCGGGACGACCACCTCCGTGGGCTCAGGCCTGCGGTGGCCGGGTCATCGCCTGCACGTCGAGCAGCTCGTCGAGCTGGCTCTCGGTGACCTCGCCGCGCTCGACGAACCCGAGGTCGTGCACCGCCTGACGCACGGTGACCTGGTGGGCGACGGCGTGCTTGGCGACCTTCGCCGCTGACTCGTAGCCGATCACCTTGTTCAGCGGGGTCACGATCGACGGCGAGGACTCGGCGTAGGCGCGGGCCCGCTCGGTGTTCGCGACGATGCCCGTCACGGTCCGGTCGGCGAGCACGCGGGAGGCGTTGCCCAGCAGGCGCACCGACTCCAGGACGCCCTGGGCGATGACGGGGATCTGCACGTTGAGCTCGAACGTGCCGCTCGCCCCGGCCCACGCGACCGTGGCGTCGTTGCCGACCACCCGTGCGGCCACCATGAGCACGGCCTCGGGGATCACCGGGTTGACCTTGCCCGGCATGATCGAGGACCCGGGCTGAAGGTCCGGCAGGGCGATCTCGGCCAGACCGGTGTTGGGGCCGGAGCCCATCCACCGCAGGTCGTTGCAGATCTTGGTGAGGCTCACCGCGATCGTCCGCAGCGCACCGGAGAGCTCCACGAGCCCGTCGCGCGCGCTCTGCGCCTCGAAGTGGTCCCTGGCCTCGGTGATCGGCAGGCCGGTCTCCTCGCGCAGGAGCTCGATCACGCGGGCCGAGAACCCGGCCGGGGTGTTGATCCCGGTGCCCACCGCCGTGCCGCCGAGGGGCACCTCGGCGGCACGGGGGAGTGCGGCCTGGAGTCGTTCGATCCCGTACCGGATCGCTGCGGCGTAGCCACCGAACTCCTGCCCCAGGGTGACGGGGGTGGCATCCATCAGGTGGGTCCGGCCGGACTTCACGACGTCCGCGAGCTCGGTCGCCTTGGCCTCCAGGGCGCCGGCGAGGTGCTCGAGCGCCGGGACGAGGTCGGTGACGACCCCGGCGGTGGCAGCCACGTGCACGGAGGTGGGGAACACGTCGTTGGAGGACTGCGAGGCGTTGACGTGGTCGTTCGGGTGCACCTCGCGCCCGAGCCTCCGGGTGGCCAGGGTGGCGAGCACCTCGTTGGTGTTCATGTTCGAGGAGGTCCCGGACCCGGTCTGGAACACGTCCACCGGGAAGTGCGCGTCGTGGGTGCCTGAGGCGACCTCGTCAGCCGCCCAGGCGATCGCGTCGGCGACGTCGCGGGGCAGCACCCCGAGCTCGGCGTTGGCGAGCGCGGCGGCCTTCTTGACCCGGGCCAGCGCCTGGATGTGCCCCCGCTCCAGCGGTGTGCCCGAGATGGGGAAGTTCTGCACGGCGCGCTGGGTCTGCGCCCGGTACAGGGCATGGGCCGGGACCCTGACCTCACCCATCGTGTCGTGCTCGATGCGGTACTCGTCGTGGGCGGCGTCGGCCGCGACGGGGCTGCTCTGCTCAGTCATGGGACCATCCTCGCACCGGTGGGCGGGCTACTGACCCAGGTCGCCCTCGTGCTCCACGAGCCGCACCCGTCCCTCGGCCAGCGCGTACTCGAGGCCGACGATCGCGCAGCGCCCCTCGGTGATCGCGGACTCCAGGACGGCTGAGTACCCACGGAGCATGCGCACGGTGTGCCGGACGTGGTCGCGCTTGAGGGTCTCGGGGTCCGGGGGCATCGGGCGTCGTCGGGATCCGGCCGCCGGTCCCTCGTCGGTACCGGCATCAGGGAGGTGCACCACCGAGGGGATCACCCGGTCGACGACGGCCCTGACGAACCCGGGGGGCATCTCACCGGTGGTGAGTGCGTTCGCGGCGGCGGCGACCGCGCCGCACGAGTCGTGGCCGAGCACGATCACCAGGGGCGCGCCCAGCACGGCGACCCCGTACTCGATGGATCCGACGACCGTCGTGTCCACGACGTGCCCGGCGGTCCGGACGACGAACAGGTCGCCCAGTCCTCGGTCGAAGATGATCTCGGCCGCCACGCGCGAGTCCGAGCACCCGAACACCACGGCGAAGGGGTGCTGGGCGCCCCTGGTCTCCGCGCGGCGGTCGGCGTTCTGGGAGGGGTGCTCCATGGTGCCGGAGACGAAGCGCTCGTTGCCTGCGAGGAGCTCGGCCCAGGCCTGTGCGGGTGTCGTGACGTGCGGCATGGTCACGATCATCACATCTGCGCGCGGTGGGTGGCAGCGGGAGGAATCATGAACGGCAGCGCCGGGGCCCTGATCTTTAGCGGTACAGGCCCTGGTGTTGCGTGGACCTTGCGGGGGCCGCTCCTCAGTCGGTGCCGAGCTCGTCCCGCGTGGGTGGGTTCGCGCCGGGGCGCGACACCGTGACCGCGGCGATCTCGGCGCACCGTCGCAGCACCCCGCGCAGCACCTCTGCGTCCACGGCGTGCAGGGCGGTGCGTTGAGCTGCGCCCAGCAGCCCGGCGGACCACAGGCCGTCGACCAGGCCGCTCATGAACGAGTCGCCGGCGCCGACGGTGTCGGCGATCTCGACGGGTTCGGCCGCCACGTCCACCACGTGGCCCGCCGAGGTGACCGCTGTGGCGCCCTCCCCGCCTCGGGTGACGATCACGACCGCGGGACCTGAGGCGGCCCACCGCCGGGCGATCTCCAGCGGGTCGGCACCGGGCTGGAGCCAGGCGAGGTCCTCGTCGCTGACCTTGACCACGTCCACGGCGCCGACGAGCTCCTCGACCACCGGTCGGGTCACCTCGGCCTCCGGCATCAGCGACGGGCGCAGGTTGGGGTCGTAGGTCAGGGTCGCGGACTCACGGTGCGCGGCGAGGATGTGTGCCACGTCGCGCCCGCCCGGCTCCAGGACGGCCGCGATCGATCCGGTGTGCACCACCAGCGGGGGCGCGGCGGGTGAGGCCCACCGCTCGGCGACCTCCCAGGTGACGTCGAACTCGTACCGGGCGATCCCGGCGTCGTCGAGCGTCGCTGTGGCCGTCGAGGTGCGCGGTGCGCTCTCGCTGCCCCGGACGACGTCCACGCCGTTGCCCGTCAGGTGCGCCGTGACCCGCGTCCCGTGCTCGTCCCGGCCCAGCCAGGTCAGCAGGGCGACGCGGCGTCCCAGCCGCGCCAGCCCCAGAGCGACGTTCGCGGGGCTGCCGCCCGGGTGCTCGGCGACGGTCCCGTCCGGTGCCCGGACGACGTCGACCAGGGCCTCGCCGACCACGAGGGCGCCCCGCTCGGACTGGTCGATGACCGCCTCGGTCCGCGGCTCGGTAGCCGGGTCCAGGTGGCCCTCCGCCACGGCCGTCCCGGTGGTGCCCGACGGCGGGTCCAGGTGCCCCGGCGTGGGCGGCCCGTCGGGTGCCTCGAACGGCTCCTCGGGCTCGGTGGTGCGGTCCTCCGGTCGTGCCATCACCCGTCCTCGTCCTCGGTCCGGTCCTCGGTCGCCCCGGCGGTCTGTGCGGGGCCCTGCTCCTCGACGACGCGACGGTCGAGTCGTTCGCGTGCACCGTCGAGGCACTCCTGGCACCGCGCGGCCAGCTGCTCGCCCCGTTCCCACAGCGCGAGAGAGGCCTCGAGGGTCTCACCTCCGGCCTCGAGCCGCCCGACGACCGCGACGAGCTCGTCGCGGGCCTGCTCGTAGCTGAGGGACTGCACGGGCGCGCCGTCGGCGGTGGTGGTGCGGCCTGCGGGTGTGTCCACTGGTCTCCTCGTGACGTGCGGGGCGTCGGGGCGGCGCCGGTGCGGTAGGACGTCAGGTCGTGGTCGCGGGAAGTGCCTCGGCGGCGATCTCACCGCGCGCGACACGGATCCTCAGCCGCTCCCCGCCGGGCACGTCGTCGGCGTCGTGGACGACCGTACCGTCGGGTCGTTGCACGACCGAGTACCCGCGCTCGAGGGTGGCGGCCGGGCTCAGGGCCCGGACCTGCGCGGCCAGGGCACCGACCTCGACCTGACCCGCGTGCACCCGCCGCTCCAGTGCCCGGTCCCGTCGCCCGTGCAGGTGGTGGACCTCCTCCTGGCGCCGGTCGATCATGGTCGTCGGACGGGCGAGGACGGGACGGCTGCGCAGGGCCTCCAACCGTTCGCCCTCACGCGTGAGGCGGCGGGTGAGGGCCGCGACCATCCGCGTGCGGGCCTGGGTGAGCTGGGCGCGCTCCTGGGCGACGTCGGGGACGATCCGCTTGGCCGCGTCCGTCGGGGTCGACGCCCGGTGGTCGGCCACCAGGTCCAGCAACGGGCAGTCGGTCTCGTGCCCGATCGCGCTGACCAACGGGGTGCGGCAGGCGGCGGCGGCACGCACGAGCGCCTCGTTGCTGAACGGCAGCAGGTCCTCGACCGAGCCCCCACCACGCGCGACGACCACGACCTCGACCCGCGGGTCGGCGTCCAGCTCCGCGATCGCGGCGCTGACCTGGGTGACGGCCTGCGCGCCCTGGACGGCCACCTCACGGATCTCGAACTCGACCTGGGGCCAGCGCGCGCGGGCGTTGACCACCACGTCGTGCTCGGCCTTGGACTCCCGGCCGCACACCAGACCCACCACGGCGGGCAGGAACGGCAGGGGGACCTTCCGGTCGGCGTCGAACAGCCCCTCGGCCGCGAGCACCCGGCGCAGGTGCTCGATGCGCGCCAGCAGCTCTCCCAGCCCGACCGCACGGATCTCCTGCGCCTGCATCTGCAGGGTCCCGCGCTTGGACCAGTACGTGGGGGTGACGTGCACCACCACGTGCGCGCCCTCGGTGATGTCGGTGCTCGCCTGCCCCAGGACCCTGGTGTGCACCGAGACCGGGACGGACACGTCGGTGTCGGTGTCGCGGAGGGTGAGGAACGCGATCGCCGCACCGGGACGACGGTTCAACTGCACGACCTGCCCCTCGACCCACACGCTCGGCATGCGCTGGACGTACTCGGCGATCTTGGCCGACAGGTGCCGCACGGGCCAGGGGCGGCCCGCGGTCGTGTCGAGCGCGCGGGCCGGCAGGGTGCTCGGCGGGGTGGTCACGGGGCCAGCCTGCCACCCACCGCCCACAGCGACGTCGCCCACCGGGTGGTCGCCGCCGGGCGGGTCCGTAGACTGACGTGGTGAACCCCTCTGCCGCCCCCGCCCCCAAGCGTGTGCTCCTCGCGGCCCCGCGCGGCTACTGCGCCGGTGTGGACCGGGCCGTCGTCGCGGTCGAGAAGGCCCTGGACCACTACGGCGCACCGGTGTACGTGCGCAAGGAGATCGTCCACAACAAGCACGTCGTCGAGACCCTGGCGGCCCGCGGTGCGGTGTTCGTGGAAGAGACCGACGAGGTCCCCGAGGGCGCCCGAGTGGTGTTCTCCGCCCACGGGGTCTCCCCGGCGGTGCGGGCGTCGGCCGTCGAGCGGTCCCTGCAGACGATCGACGCGACGTGCCCCCTGGTGACGAAGGTCCACAAGGAGGCCGTGCGGTTCGCCTCGGACGACTTCGACATCCTGCTCATCGGGCACGACGGGCACGAGGAGGTCGAGGGAACGGCCGGTGAGGCGCCGGACCACATCCAGGTCGTGAACTCCCCGGCCGAAGTCGACCGCGTGGTCGTCCGCGACCCCGAGAAGGTCGTCTGGTTGTCGCAGACCACGTTGTCGGTGGACGAGACGATGGAGACCGTACGGCGCCTGCGCGAGAAGTTCCCCTCGCTGCAGGACCCACCCAGCGACGACATCTGCTATGCGACCCAGAACCGGCAGGTCGCGGTCAAGAAGCTCGCACCCTCCTGCGACCTGGTCGTGGTCGTCGGCTCGGCGAACTCCTCGAACTCGGTGCGCCTGGTCGAGGTCGCCCTCGATGCGGGCGCCACCGCCTCGTACCGGATCGACCGCGCCGCCGAGATGGACCCGGCGTGGCTGGACGGTGTGCGGACCGTCGGGGTGACGTCCGGCGCCTCGGTCCCGGAGATCCTCGTCCGGGACGTCCTCGACACCCTCGCCGCGCACGGGTTCGACACGGTGGAGGAGGTGCGCACCGCCACCGAGGACTTGATGTTCTCGTTGCCCCGTGAGCTGCGCGCGGACCTCAAGGCCGCCGGCGCCGCCCCCGCCCGGGGTGGTCGCCGCTCGCTGACCGTCGAGCCCGTCTGAGGACCGCCCGGGCGCCGGCGCCTACAGGTCCGCCACCACCTCCAGCTCCGGCGCCTGCGGGCGCCGGGCCGCGCGGTCGATCTGCGCGGGGGCGGGCAGCTCCTCGTCGGTGACCCGCAGCTCGGTCAACCGCCGGGCGCTGACCAGCACCCGCGACTCCAGGGAGCTCACCGCCTCGTTGTAGGCCCGAACCGCCCCGTCCAGCTGTCTGCCGACCTTGCCCACGTGACCGCCCAGGGTCGAGAGCCGGGCGTGCAGCTCCCGCCCCAGGCTCAGGACCTGCTGGGCGTTGGCGGCCAGTGCCTCCTGGCGCCACGCGTACCCCACCGTCCGCAGCAGCGCCACCAGTGTCATCGGGGTGGCCAGCACCACGTGGCGCTCCATCGCGTACTCCTGCAGGCCGGGGTCGACCTCGAGCGCCGCGTGCAGGAACGCCTCGGCGGGCACGAACATCACCACGAACTCGGGGGCAGGGTCGAACTGCTCCCAGTACCGCTTGGACGCCAGGTCGTCCACGTGCCGGCGCAGGTGACGGGCGTGCGCGGCCATGCGCTCGCGGCGCACCTGCTCCTCGGTGGCCTGCACGGCCTCCAGGTAGCCCAGGAACGCGACCTTCGCGTCGAGCACCACCTGCTTGCCCCCGGCCAGGCGCACCACCATGTCGGGCCGCTGCACCCCGTCGTCGGTGCGGGCCGAGGCCTGCTCGACGAAGTCCACCTGGTCCACCATCCCGGCGGCCTCCACGACCCGGCGCAGCTGCAGCTCCCCCCACCGTCCCCGCACCTGGGAGGACCGCAGCGCGGTGACCAGCTGGCCGGTCTCCTGCCGCAGCAGCTCCGACACCTCGTGCATGGCCCGCAGCTGGGCGCCGAGCGCCGCGTTGCTCGAGGCGCGTGCCTGCTCGGCGGACGTCACCTCGGCACGGACCTGGTCCAGCACCCGTGACAGCGGCTCCACCACGGACCGCACCGCCTGCTCGCGCTGCGCGAGCGTGGACTCGTGCTGCTGGGAGGTGGCCCGAAGCCGCTGCTCGGCCAGGCCCAGGAACTGCTCGTTGTTCGCGGCCAGTGCCTCTGCCGCCAACGACCGGAACTGGTCGGAGTACCGACGGTGGTCGGCCTGCAGCGCCGCGACCCGCTCGGCTCCCAGCCGTCGCTCGGCATCCAGCCCGGCACGCGCCTCGGCCACGCGCACGTCGGCCGTGCGCACCCGTGCAGCCGCACGTTGCGTGGCCAGCGACCACCCCAGCGCCGCACCGACGAGCACCCCTGTCACGAGCAGAACGATCTCCATGCCCCGCACCATGCCAGGCACGTCCGACACCGGCGGGCACCCGTATCCTCGGCGGGTGAGCGATGACGGACACCCCGCCCTGCAGGTCCGCGGGCTGGTCAAGGCCTTCGGCCCCAAGGTCGCTGTCGGTGGCGTCGACCTGACCGTCCCCGCGGGCTCCTTCTACGGCCTGGTGGGCCCCAACGGTGCGGGCAAGACCACGACGCTGTCCATGGCCACGGGTCTGCTGCGCCCCGACCACGGGCAGGTCCTGGTCCACGGACGCGACCTGTGGGCCGAGCCCCTGGCCGTCAAGGCGACCCTCGGGGTGCTCCCCGACGGGGTGCGCCTGTTCGACCGCCTCACCGGACGCCAGCTGATCACCTATGCGGGCCTCCTGCAGGGCCTGGACCGGTCGGTGGTGGCCCAGCGGGTCGAGGACCTGCTCGGCGCCCTCGGCCTCGTCGAGGACGCCGCCACCCTGGTGGTCGACTACTCCGCCGGCATGACCAAGAAGGCCGCCCTCGCCTGCGCCCTGGTGCATGCGCCCCGCCTGGTCGTCCTGGACGAGCCGTTCGAGTCCGTCGACCCGGTCTCCGCGGCGAACATCCGGCAGATCCTCGCCGGGTACGTGGCCTCCGGGGGGACCGTCGTGGTGTCCTCGCACGTCATGGACCTCGTGGAACGCATGTGCGACCACGTGGCCGTGATCGCCGCGGGCCGCGTCCTCGCCGCCGGCACCGTCGAGGAGGTCCGCGCCGGCCAGAGCCTGGAGGACCGCTTCGTGGCGCTCGTGGGCGGTCGCGCCACGGGGGAGGAGCTCGCATGGTTGCGCACCTCGTCCGACTGAAGCTCACCCTCCTGGCGAACGGGCTGCGCCGCAGCGTCTGGCAGGCCATCGGCCTGGTCGTCGTCGGCCTCTACGCCCTCGGTGCGGTCGCGGCGGTGCTGCTCGGCCTCGTCGGCCTGGGCTTCGCCGACGTCGCGCTCCGCCACGACGTCCTGGTGGTGGGCGGGTCGGTCCTGGTCCTCGGGTGGTGGCTGGTGCCCCTGGTGGCCTTCGGTGCCGACGCCACCCTGGACCCGGTCCGGTTCGTGACCTTCGCCGTGCCCCGACGCGACATGGTCCTGGGTCTCACCCTCGCCGCCCTCGTGGGGGTCCCCGGGGTGTTCACCGTCCTGGTGGCTCTCGGCAGCGGCGTGGCCTGGTGGTCCGCTCCAGCGGCCGTGCCGGTGGCCCTGCTCGGGGCGCTCCTCGGGGTCCTGGTGTGCGTGCTCGGGTCGCGGGCCCTGTCCACCGCCATGGCGACCGTGGTGGGACGCCGACGCTTCCGTGAGGTGGCGATCGCCCTGGGCATCGTCCCGGTCTTCCTCCTCGGCCCGATCCTGCAGGTGCTCGGCGCGGGCATCACAAGCCTCGTCGACGTCCTCCCGACCGTCGCCGGGGTCCTGGCGTGGACCCCGGCCGGCGCACCCTGGGCGCTCGCCGGTGACGTGGCCGCGGGCCGGTGGGCGATCGCGGTCCTGCGCCTCCTGGTCGTCCTCACGGCGGTGGCGGCGCTCGCGGCGTGGTGGGGCCGGTCGCTGGACGCCGTGGTGGACCGTCCCGGTCAGACGGCCCCCGCCGGTCCTCGTCGGCGCGGGCTGGGCCTGTTCGACCGGTTCCCGGCCTCGCCGGTGGGCGCGGTGGCTGCGCGGTGCGCGACGTACTGGCTGCGTGACCCCAGGTACGCGATCTCGGTGGTGCTGGTGCCGTTGACCCCGGTGCTGCTGTGGTTCGTGGCCGGTGGTCAGGCGAACAGCCTCATGCTGGTGCTCGGCCCGGTGACGGGCTACCTGCTGGGTTGGACCATCTCGGCGGACGTCGCGTACGACAGCACCGCGTTCTGGGCGCACGTCGCGGCCCCGGTACGGGGCCTGGACGACCGGTGGGGCAGGGTGGTGGCGGTGTCGGTGCTGGCGGTCCCGCTGGTGGTCGCGCTGACCGTGCTGTCTGCGTTGCTGACTGACCGGTGGGACCTGCTGGCGCTGCTGCTGGCGGTGTCGTTCGGCGTCCTCGCGGTCGCGGCCGGCGTGGCGAGCGTGGTGTCTGCGCGCGTGGTGTACCCCGTGGCGGCGCCGGGGGAGAACCCCTTCTCGAGCAAGCCGGGCGGGGGGATGGCGGCGTTCGTGTCGCAGGGCGCGGGATCGCTGGTCGTGGGCGGCCTGACGCTGCCGTTCGTGGGGCTCACGGTGGGTGCGGTGGTGACGGGGTCGACGGCCATGGCCGTGGGTGCGGCGGTCGTGGCGGTGGTCGTGGGTGCCGGGGTCCTGGTCGGGGGCGTGCGGTGGGGAGGTCGCGTCATGGACGCGCGGGCCCCGGAGCTGCTCCAGACACTGGTCGCGATGCGCTGAACCGGCCGCCGCGGCCGTAGACTTGCCGCCCGTGGCTCTCACCATCGGTATCGTCGGTCTTCCCAACGTCGGCAAGTCCACCCTCTTCAACGCCCTGACGCGTGCGGGGGTGCTCGCGGCGAACTACCCGTTCGCCACGATCGAGCCGAACATCGGGGTGGTGTCCTTGCCGGACCCGCGCCTGCAGACCCTCGCGGAGATCTTCGGCAGCGAGCGGGTCGTCCCGGCGACGGTGTCGTTCGTGGACATCGCGGGCATCGTCCGTGGCGCGAGCGAGGGCGAGGGCATGGGCAACCAGTTCCTCGCGAACATCCGTGAGGCCGATGCGATCTGCCAGGTGGTGCGCGCCTTCGTCGACGAGGACGTGCACCACGTCGCGGGCAGGGTGGACCCCGCCGACGACCTGGAGACCATCAACACCGAGCTGGTCCTGGCGGACCTGCAGACCGTCGAGCGCGCGATCCCGCGCCTGGAGAAGGAGGTGCGGGGCAAGAAGACCGACCCCGCGGTCCTGACGGCCGCCCAGAAGGCGTACGAGGTCCTGGCCGAGGGCACCACCCTGTTCGCGGCGCAGGACCGGCTGGTCAAGGACGGTGTGGACCCGCAGGCGCTGCGTGAGCTGCAGCTGATGACGTCCAAGCCGTTCATCTACGTGGTGAACACCGACGAGGCCGGGCTGGCCGACGAGGGCCTGCGCGCCAGGATGCGTGAGCTGGTCGCGCCGGCCGAGGCGATCTTCCTGGACGCCAAGCTCGAGTCGGAGCTGGTGGACCTCGACCCTGAGGACGCCGCCGAGATGCTGGCCTCCACCGGGCAGGACGAGGCAGGCCTGGACCAGCTGGCGCGTGTGGGCTTCCAGACCCTGGGGCTGCAGACCTACCTGACGGCCGGCCCCAAGGAGGCGCGCGCCTGGACCATCCGCGCAGGGTGGACCGCACCTCAGGCTGCCGGTGTCATCCACACCGACTTCGAGCGGGGCTTCATCAAGGCCGAGGTCGTCTCCTTCGACGACCTCGTCGAGGCCGGGTCGATCGCCGCTGCGCGCTCGGCCGGCAAGGCCCGTGTCGAGGGCAAGGACTACGTCATGGCCGACGGCGACGTCGTGGAGTTCCGCTTTAACGTCTAGCGTTATTGACGCACCGCGTGACGTCGGTCGGGTGATCAGATCGTTCGGCAAGCTGCGCCAGGTGGGATCCGCGGAGAGGCTCGACGACCTCCGTGTCCCTCCGGGCAACCGCCTCGAGGCGCTCAAGGGCGACCGGGTCGGGCAGCACAGCATCAGGATCAACGACCAGTGGCGGATCTGCTTCAGGTGGACCGACGTCGGACCGGAGGAGGTGGAGATCGTTGACTACCACTGACAAGCTCGCGCCGATCCACCCTGGCGAAGTACTCATGGAGGACTTCATCCAGGGCTTTGGCATCACGCAGAACAAGCTGGCGGTGTCGATCGGCGTGCCGCCCAGGCGCATCAACGAGATCGTGCACCGTAAGCGCGCGATCACAGCCGACACCGCGCTGCGGCTGGCGAAGTACTTCGGGACCTCCGCGCAGTTCTGGTTGAACCTGCAGACGCACGACGACCTGGACCTGGTTGAGGATCGCGTGGTGGGTCAGATCGAGGCGATCACGCCGCTCGAGGTCGCATGAGCCGGAGACGGGTGCCAGAGGTTGACCGGCTACGGGACGTGGTGGAGTTCCGCTTCACGTCTGACCTGCGCCTGATGCGGTGGAGCCCTCAGGCGGTGGGAGGCGTGGCTCGGACTAGGATCGGGCCATGCCGATGCCGACCTCGTCCGAGCTGCGCGACCTGCAGCGCCCCCTGAAGGACCGCTACCGCGAGGACCCTGCCGCCGCGCGCATCCCGGCGCGCGCCGTGGCCCGGGTGAGCACCGACGGGATCAGCGCCGACGTCGACGGCTGGGCCGGCACCACGACCGCAGGGCTGCATCCGGCAGCCGGTGGGGACGGGTCCCTCGCGTGCTCGGCAGACCTGCTGCTCGACGCGGTCGCGGCGTGCGCGGGGGTGACCCTGCGCAGCGTGGCGATCGCGATGGGTGTCGAGCTCCGCGCCGCCACGGTTGACGTCGAGGGCCACTGGGACGCCCGGGGCACGCTCGCAGTGGACCGGACGGTCCCCGTCGGCCTCACCGATGTCACGATCACCTTCCGGCTCGACACGGACGCGGACCAGGCGACCCAGGACAAGCTCGTCCAGCTCGCCGAGCGGTACTGCGTCGTCGCGCAGACGCTCGCATCCGCCCCGCAGCTCTCCGTGCGCCGCGAGGCTCTCGTCGGCACCACCGAGGTCTGACACCGCGGAGGCAGCTGTGGCGTGAGGTCCTCGACGGCCACGTCACGTGCAGACGCCCCGGGCCTGGTGGCCGCGGGGCGTCTGCACGTGGGGTCCTGGGGTGTAGTCAGTCGCGGACGGTGAGGGACTCCGCCACGGAGGAGACGAACTCCAGGCCGGAGTCGCCCGGGCTGGTGATCACGTGGATCGCGACGATGTCGTCACCGACCTTGACCCGGATCTCGCCCTTGCCCACGGGCCCGGACCAGTACTCCTGGTCGTTGATCTCGACGTACTCGCCCTCGGTGCGCTCGCTGAAGCGCACCGAGGCGACGTCGGCGCCGTCCACGTCGGCGACGAACAGCTGCTGGCCCTCGCGCTCCTCCAGCTCTCCGTCCCACTCCGTACCTTCGCCGGCAAGGTGGCGGACCTGGATGTTCGACGACGTCCCCTCCTCGCCGTCGGGGCCCTCGGAGCCCTCGATGGGCGGGCCGACGAGGTTCTGGTCCCCCTCCTCCGACGCGGAGTACGCCTCGAAGCCCTCGGGCTGGACCAGCGTCACCGGCCCGACGCTGATGGGGGCCCCCTCGAGGGGCGCGGCGTCGGGCAGCGACGGGTAGTCCGGGCCGGGGTCGGAGCACGCGGTGAGGGCGAGGGCACCGGCGAGCGCGAGTGCGGTCAGAGGGGCGCGTCGTCGCACCTGCTACCTCCTGGTCGTGGTCACGGCTGGCGTGACTTGGTGTGGGCGAGCCGGGAACCCGGCAAACAGGACGATAGCGGACCGTCGTGGGCGTCGGCCGGGTGTTGTGCACCATTGTCGACGATCGGCTGCTGCTGGGCCCATATGAAGCCTGTCACCCGATCGGGGTCTCACCTGTCGGCATCTGGTGCGTCGATGTGGTAGGACCAGTGGTGCGGGCCGTCGACGACGGTTTCCGTCACGTCTGTGGTCAACGGCGACCGATGGCGGCAGGGGGAAGGGGGTTGGCGACGAGAGGCGCACCCGGGAGGGCCCGCGAATGTCTCACGATGTGAGACGTACTGGCCAGTATCGAATGCGTAACGATCGTCTTTCGGCTTTGTGACACGTCCGGGTTGCCGGGATCGGCGCCTGTATGGTCACCGACATCCCAGGTGGATGGTCGGCCCCCCCGAGTTCGCGACCGCTTGGTCCGACCATCGACCCGACCCCCCGCCGCGTCCTTGTCAGGAGGAACATTGAAGATCAGGCGAATCGGTGCTCTCGGTGCCGTCGTCGCGTCGAGCGCGCTCGTGCTGAGTGCATGCGAAGCCCCTGGGGGCAGCGAGCTCGTCGAGGACACCTCAGTGGCCATCGGGTGGAACCAGGCGTTCTACTCCCAGAACAACCTCACGTCGACCGGTAACGCAGCGGCGAACGCGAACATCCTGTACCTGACCAACACCCAGCTCTTCTACTACGACGAGGGGCTGAACGTCGTCAGGAACGAGGACCTCGGGACGTACGAGGTCATCGAGGAGGACCCGTTCACGGTCCAGTACACGATCAACGAGGGGCCGACCTGGTCCGACGGAGCTCCGCTGGACGCCTACGACGTGTTCCTCTACTGGGCGGCGCAGAACGACCAGTGGGACAACGTCGCGCCGGAGTACGACGACGAGGGCAACCTCATCAACGAGGAAGAGGTCGAGGCCGGCGTCTTCTTCGACTCCAGCTCCCCGGGTGCCAACGCCATCAGCCAGATCCCCGAGATCAGCGATGACGGCCAGACGGTCACGTTCGTCTACGACCAGCCGCGATCGGACTGGGAGGTCGTGCTCCAGCCGTCGCCCGTGGCCGCGCACGCGCTGGTCGACGTCGCCCTGGGCGAGGACGACCCGGCCGTCGCGAAGCAGCGTCTGTACGACGCGTTCGCGAACAACGTCTCCGAGGACCTGGGCCCGATCTCCCGGGCCTGGAACGACGACTTCAACTTCAGCTCGCTCCCCGAGGACGAGCGTCTGTACCTGTCCTCCGGCGCGTACGTGATGACGGCCTTCGAGGAGGGCCAGTACCTCACCGTCAACGCCCGTGACGACTACGACTGGGGCCCCGAGGCCCGCATCGAGTCCGTGACGGTCCGTTACAGCGAGGACCCGCTCGCGGCTGCCACGGCCCTGCAGAACGGTGAGGTCGACATGATCTCGCCGCAGGCCTCGGTCGACCTGGTCGCGACGCTCGAGGGCATCGACGGGATCCAGTTCCAGGGCACCGCCGAAGGCACCTACGAGCACGTCGACGTCATCTTCGACAACAACGGCCCGTTCGACGCCGCGTCCTACGACGGTGACGAGGAGACCGCGCGCCTCGTGCGTCAGGCGTTCCTGCTCAGCGTCCCGCGCGCGGAGATCATGGAGAAGCTCGTGCGGCCGATCCAGGAGGACGCCGTCGTGCGCAACTCGCACAACGCCGTCCCCGGTGCCCCGAACTATGACGAGCTCACCGAGAACAACGGGTCGGACATGTTCAGCGAGGACGACGAGGAGAACCGTCAGCGCGCCATCGAGCTGCTCGAGGAGGCAGGGGTCGACACCCCGGTCGACGTGCGCTTCCTCTACGGCCAGGGCAACGTGCGTCGTGAGAACCAGTTCGAGCTGATCTCGGTGTCCGCCTCCCAGGTCGGGTTCAACCTGATCGACGAGGGTGACGTGATGTGGGGCGCCCGCCTCGCGCAGACCACCACCTACGACGCGTCGCTGTTCGGGTGGCAGTCCACGAACACCTTCGCGCTCAACTCCCAGGCGAACTACGTCACCGGTGGTGTGAACAACTTCGGTGGGTACTCCGACGAGCAGATGGACGCCTGGTGGGACGAGCTCGCGGTCAACACCGACCCCGAGGTCGAGACCGAACTGCTGATCCAGATCGAGCGCCAGTTGTTCGAGGACGGGTTCTCGATCCCGATCTTCCAGCACCCCGGCGTCATGGCCTGGCGTGACGAGTTCGCCGGCGCCTCGACCATCCCGCTGTCGCCGACCATCTTCTGGAACTTCTGGGAGTGGGACATCGACCCCGAGGACAGCATCGAGATCACCGAGGAGCCGCTCGACGAGGCGGACACCGAGGAGGAGTGAGCCACCGGCGGCCCGGCACGCGCCGGGCCGCCACGGCACGACCGGTGGGGCACCGCGGACCGCTCGCGGTGCCCCACCGTCCGTCCGACGGCAGCAGTCCGCGCGGTCGCGTCCCACCTCGACGGCCCGCGTAGACTCTCGCCGACCATGACCACCGACCAGTGAGGTCCCGTACGCCATGGCAACCTCGACGTCGAGCCCGGAGGGCGCAGCACCGGCAACCCCGGTCAGCGCCACCGGCCCGCGGGCTCGGCTGCGCAGCAGCGGCCCGATGCTCGCTTTCCTCGGACGGCGGCTGCTGTCGTCCGCAGTCGTCCTGCTGGGGGCGACGTTCATCGTCTACATGCTCCTGTCGATCGCGCTCGACCCTCTGGAAGAGCTGTACGCGAGCAGCGCACCGAACCGTGAGCAGCTCATCGAGTCGCGCATCGACCAGCTCAACCTGGACACGCCCGCGGCCATCCGCTATCTCATGTGGCTCCAGGGTGCGGCCGGCTGCCTGATCGGCCAGTGCGACCTGGGGACGAGCTGGGTGACCGGGCAGTCGGTCACCGCGATGCTCGGCTCGGCCTTCCCCGCGACCGCGACCCTCGTGAGCGTCGCGATCGTCGTGGCGATCGCGCTGGGCGTCACCGTCGGCATCGCGAGCGCCCTGCGCCAGTACACGGGCTTCGACTACGGCGTGACGTTCATGTCGTTCGTCCTGTACTCGCTGCCGTCGTTCTGGGTCGCGGTGCTGCTGAAGCTGTGGGGAGCCATCGGCTTCAACGACTTCCTGGCCGACCCGGTGATCTCGCCCCAGGCCGTGGCCGGCATATCGCTCATCGGCGGCCTCGTGTGGCAGGCGATCGTCGGGGGAGCAGCGCGCCGACGCGCGGTGACGTTCCTCGTCGCCGCCGGTGCCACGGCTGCGATGCTCACGTTCATCTCGGCCACCGGCTGGCTGCTGGACCCGAGTCTCGGGCCTGTGGCCATCGGTGTGGTGGGCGTCGCCATCGCCTTCGGGGTGACGGCGTTGTCCGCGGGACTGCGCAACCGCCGGGCGTTGCACTCGGCGCTGACCGTGGTCGCGCTGGGCCTCGCCCTGTACTACCCGTTGCAGTTCGCGTTCCAGCCCGCTTACGCCAGCGGGCTGCTGATGGTCGGGCTGGCCGTCGTCGCCGCTGGTTCAGGCCTGCTGGTCGGCTGGTTGTTCGGCGGTCCGGACCGCGGGCAGTCGATGCGTGGTGCCGCGATCACGGCGGTGCTCGTCGGTGCCCTCATCGCTGTCGACCGGCTCATGCAGGTCTGGCAGCTGTACTCGAGCTCCAGCCGTGTCGGTGGTCGGCCGATCGCCACCATCGGGTCCCAGACGCCGGGGCTGAGCGGTGACTACTGGATCGAGACGATGGACACCTTCACCCACCTGGTGCTCCCGACCATCGCGTTGATCCTCATCTCCTTCGCCTCCTACACCCGCTACTCGCGGGCGAGCCTGCTGGAGGTCATGAACCAGGACTACATCCGCACCGCGCGCGCCAAGGGCCTGCCGGAGCGGGTCGTCACCGTGCGGCACGCGTTCCGCAACGCCCTGATCCCCCTGGCGACCATCGTCCCGCTCGACATCGCGAACCTGTTCGGTGGCGCGATCATCACCGAACGGATCTTCGCCTGGAGCGGCATGGGCACCATGTTCATCACCGGCCTCGACCGTGACGACGCGAACCCGATCATGGGCTACTTCGTCGTCGTCGGGATGATGCTCGTCGTCGCGAACATCATCGTCGACCTCGTCTACGCCGCCCTCGACCCCAGGATCCGGGTGAACGCATGAGCGCCCCCACGCCCCAGACCCCGGACACCTCGACCCACCACGACCCGGTGGAGAACGTCGAGAACGCCATCGAGCTCAAGGAGGTCGAGGGCCTGTCGCAGGGCCGCATCGTCCTGCGCAGGTTCGTCCGCCACCGTGGTGCGATGGTCGCCGCGTTCGCGCTCGTCTCGATCGTGCTCCTGGCCACCACCTCGATCGGCTGGGGACCCATCCCCGGCTGGTGGAAGCACTCCTTCACCTCGCTCAACCCCGTGGTGAACCCCGGCGGTGCGCCGACCATCAGCTTCGAGGGCGGCCTGTCGTTCGGTGAGCACCCCTTCGGGCAGGACAACGTCGGCAAGGACGTCTTCGCGCTCGTGATGCGCGGTACCCAGCAGTCGTTGCTGGTGATGTTCATCATCGGGCTCCTCGCGAGCACCATCGGCATCGTGATGGGCTCCCTCGCCGGCTACTTCCGCGGCCGCCTGGACAACCTCCTCATGCGGTTCACCGACATGGTCATCACCATCCCGATCATCATGGTCGGGGCGATCCTCGGTGCGATGGTCGGTGGGGCGAGCCCGGTCGGCCTGGCGGTCGCCCTGAGCTTCGTGACCTGGACGTCCATGGCGCGCCTGGTGCGCGGGGAGTTTCTGTCGCTGCGTGAGCGGGAGTTCGTCGACGCCGCGCGCGTGGCGGGCGCCAGTCACGGGCGCATCATGTTCAAGCACATGCTGCCCAACGCCGTGGGTGTGATCATCGTCAACGCCACGCTGCTCATGGCCTCGGCGATCCTGCTCGAGACCGCCCTGAGCTACCTGGGCTTCGGGATCAACTTCCCCGACGTGTCCCTCGGCAACCTGATCAACCAGTACCAGACCGCGTTCTCGACCCGGCCGTGGCTGTTCTGGTGGCCGGGCCTGTTCATCGTGGCGATCGCCCTGTGCGTGAACTTCATCGGTGACGGCCTGCGGGACGCGTTCGACCCACGTCAGCGGCGCATCCCCAGCCGCCGCTCGATGTCGAAGAAGGGCTGACCCTGTGGGCGCGCAGCAGCACCCGGCGCACTCACAGCCGCGGGGCGATCACCGCAAGGGCCGCCAGGCCCAGCACGGTGGCAGCGGGCAGCAGGTGCCAGGTCACCTGGGGGCGACCGCGCTCCAGGCGCGGGTCGTCCAGGTGGCCGGCCTCGTGCAGCTCCTCCCAGCGGCGACGCACGTGCGCGGCGGCCTGCCCGGAGGCCGAGGTGATCAGGTCTCCGGGTCGGGCGCCGCCACCGATGTACGTCGACTCCGGCAGGTGCGCCAGGTCCTGGGGTCCGGCGCCGAGGGTGCTGGCGCGCCCCGGTGCCGGCGCGGCCCACGCCGCGTACGTTCCGTACGCGGTCTCCAGGGTGAGCGCGTACTTGGTGTCCACCCGCTCGATCGCGGTCCACGGCAGGTGGACGGTGCGCACCACGTTGCGCAGGTCCACGCCGCCGTCGCTCACGACCACCGCGGGCCGTCCCAGCAGCAGCCACACCAGCGCAGCGGGCAGCACCAGTGCCGGGGCGTACCGCAGGGCTGCGGCCGGGTCGTCGAGCGCGGCCGTGGCGAGCCCGATCCCGCACAGCACCGCCACCGCGACGGTCAGGACGCGTCCGCTGCGGGCCTTGAACTCCACCGTCTGCATCACCCACCCATCGTCCCAGACCTGCCGTTCGTGGGGTGCGCACCCCTGACCGCCCCGCCCGCCGCGACCCGCGTCGTGGGCCGTCTCGAAAGGACACGGTGACCCCGTGGCACCCGAAGACACCGCACCGACCACCCCGATCCTCACCGTCCAGGACCTGGGCGTGGAGTTCTTCGTCGACGGCGAGTGGTTCCCCGCCGCGGTGGACGTCAGCTACCAGGTGTGCCCGGGGGAGGTGCTCGCGATCGTCGGCGAGTCCGGCTCGGGCAAGACGCAGTCGTCCATGTCGCTCATCGGTCTGCTTCCCCGTAACGGCCGGGCGTCGGGCAGCGCCCGCCTCGGGGACCGCGAGCTGATCGGCCTCACCCACAAGCAGTTGTCCCGGGTGCGGGGCAACGAGGTGGCGGTCATCTTCCAGGAGCCGATGACGGCCCTGAACCCGGTCTACACCGTGGGCTTCCAGATCGTGGAGACCCTGCGCACCCACCTGGACATCGGCCCGAAGGCGGCGAAGGCCCGTGCCGTCGAGCTGCTGCGCATGGTCGACATCCCCGACCCGGCGAAGTCGGTCGACAAGTACCCCCACCAGCTGTCCGGTGGGCAGCGGCAGCGGGCGATGATCGCCCAGGCCCTCGCGTGCGACCCCAAGCTCCTGATCGCCGACGAGCCGACGACGGCCCTGGACGTCACCGTCCAGGCCGAGATCCTCAAGCTGATGCGGGACCTGCGGACCCGCATCGACGCCGGCATCGTCCTGATCACCCATGACATGGGTGTGGTGGCCGACCTGGCCGACCGCGTCATCGTCATGAAGAACGGCCGCATCGTGGAGGCCGGCACGGTCGAGGGGATCTTCAACGACCCCCAGCACGAGTACACCCGCCAGCTGCTCGACGCCGTGCCGCACCTGGGCAAGGCCGTCGAGGTGCCGAACCCGGCCGGGGAGGTCGCAGCGGATCGTCCCGCGGCGACCGCCGAGCCGCGGGCGGCTGTGGTGCCGGACGTGACCGACGAGCCGGCCCTGGTGGCTGAGAAGCTCGTCATCGAGTACCCGGCACGCGGCCGTGTGCCCGCGTTCCGCGCCGTGGACGAGGTCGACCTGACGATCGGCCGCGGCGAGGTCGTCGGCCTGGTCGGGGAGTCGGGGTCGGGCAAGACGACCGTGGGTCGCGCGGTGGTCGGCCTTCTCCCCGTCGCCGGGGGGGCGCTGCGGATCAACGGTCAGGACATGACCGGGATCAGCTCCAAGGACCTGCGGGAGCTGCGCAACCACGTCTCGATCGTGTTCCAGGACCCGGGCTCGTCCCTGAACCCGCGGTTGCCGATCGGTGAGTCGATCGGTGAGCCCCTCAAGCTCCACAAGGTCGCCAAGGGGGCCGATCTGGACCGTCGCGTCGAGGCGCTCCTGGACCAGGTGCACCTGTCGCGCACCATGCGCAACCGTTACCCGCACGAGCTCTCCGGCGGGCAGCGCCAGCGTGTGGGTATCGCGCGCGCCCTGGCGCTCAGCCCCAAGGTGCTGGTGGCCGACGAGCCGACGTCCGCCCTGGACGTGTCGGTCCAGGCCAAGGTCCTGGACCTGTTCCAGGAGCTGCAGCGTGAGCACGGGTTCGCGTGCCTGTTCATCAGTCACGACCTGGCCGTGGTCGAGCTGTTGTCCAGCCGCATCGCGGTCATGCACAAGGGCAAGCTGGTCGAGCAGGGGCACCGTGACCAGATCCTGCGAGCCCCGACCCACCCGTACACCAGGCGTCTGCTCGCGGCGGTGCCGGTGCCCGATCCGGCGGAGCAGAAGATCAGGCGCGAGGAGCGGGACCGTCTGCTGGAGGAGGAGCTCGTCCGGACCGGTGTCCACAAGGCCGGCGCCTGACCGTCCCCGCTGCTCGTGACGGCGGTGCCCGGCCGGGACCGGCGAGGGGCCCGGGCGCGGTACGTGTAAAATCGCCCGGCGCCCAAGGATGCGGCGCGACTCCCCACCACCTGAGATGAGTTCTTCATGCCTGTGCGCTCCGACCTGCGGAACGTCGCGATCGTCGCCCACGTCGACCACGGCAAGACCACCTTGGTGGACGCCATGCTGTGGCAGGCCGGGTCGTTCGGCTCCCACGCCCACGTCGACGAACGGGCGATGGACTCCGGTGACCTCGAGCGGGAGAAGGGCATCACCATCCTCGCCAAGAACACCGCGATCCGGTACCGGGGCCCGGCCGCCCAGGCGGCGGGCGAGCAGGACGGGATCACCATCAACGTGATCGACACCCCTGGTCACGCGGACTTCGGTGGTGAGGTCGAGCGCGGACTGTCGATGGTCGACGGGGTCGTGCTCCTGGTGGACGCGAGCGAGGGGCCGCTGCCCCAGACGCGTTTCGTGCTGCGCAAGGCGCTCGCCGCGAAGCTGCCGGTGATCCTGGTGGTCAACAAGGTGGATCGCCCCGACTCGCGGATCTCCGAGGTCGTCCACGAGGCGACGGACCTGCTCCTGGGCCTGGCCAGCGACCTGCAGGAGGAGGTCCCCGACCTCGACCTGGACGCGATCCTGGACGTGCCTGTCGTCTACGCCGCCGCGAAGGCAGGACGTGCCTCGCTCGAGCAGCCCGCCGACGGCACCCTTCCGGAGCAGGGCGACCTGGAACCGCTGTTCGCGACCATCCTCGAGAAGATCCCCGCCCCCACCTACGAGGAGGGCGCACCCCTGCAGGCTCACGTCACGAACCTGGACGCCTCGCCGTTCCTCGGTCGGCTGGCCCTGCTGCGCGTCTTCAACGGCACGATCAACAAGGGTCAGCAGGTCGCGTGGGCGCGATCGGACGGCTCGATCCAGCCGGTGAAGATCACCGAGCTGCTCGAGACGAAGGCCCTGGAGCGCGTCCCCACCCAGTCCGCGGGACCCGGTGACATCGTGGCTGTCGCCGGCATCGCCGAGATCACGATCGGCGAGACCCTCACCGACATCGACGACCCACGTCCGCTTCCCCTCATCACCGTCGACGACCCCGCGATCTCGATGACGATCGGGATCAACACCTCCCCCCTCGCGGGCAAGGGCGGCAAGGGGCACAAGGTCACGGCGCGGCAGGTCAAGGACCGGCTCGACTCCGAGCTCATCGGCAACGTGTCGTTGCGGGTGCTGCCCACCGAGCGCCCTGACGCCTGGGAGGTCCAGGGTCGTGGCGAGCTGGCCCTGGCGATCCTCGTCGAGCAGATGCGCCGCGAGGGCTTCGAGCTGACCGTCGGCAAGCCCCAGGTGGTGACCCGGCTGGTGGACGGCAAGGTCCATGAGCCCATGGAGCACATGACCATCGACGTCCCCGAGGAGTACCTGGGTTCGGTGACCCAGCTCCTCGCCCAGCGCAAGGGGCGCATGGAGACGATGTCGAACCACGGGACCGGGTGGGTCCGCATGGAGTTCGTCGTCCCGGCGCGCGGCCTGATCGGCTTCCGTACCCAGTTCCTCACCGAGACGCGCGGTACGGGAATCGCCTCGTCCCTGGCCCACGGCTACGAGCCGTGGTCGGGCCCCATCGAGACCCGTAACACCGGCTCACTGGTCGCTGACCGTGCCGGCAAGGTGACGCCCTTCGCGATGATCAACCTCCAGGAGCGTGGCTCCTTCTTCGTCGAGCCCACCGCAGAGGTGTACGAGGGGCAGGTCGTCGGGGAGAACTCACGCAACGAGGACATGGACGTCAACATCACCAAGGAGAAGAAGCTGACGAACATGCGGTCCTCGACCGCGGACAGCTTCGAGAACCTGGTGCCGCCGCGCAGGCTCACCCTGGAGGAGTCCCTGGAGTTCGCGCGCGAGGACGAGTGCGTGGAGGTCACCCCGGAGATCGTGCGCATCCGTAAAGTCGTCCTGGACCAGACCGACCGTGCGCGAGCAGCGGCGCGCGCCAAGCGCGCCTGACAGGCAGGAGTTCTGATGACCGTCGACGTGACGACCACACCTGACCGCCCACGGTTCTCCGGGCGAGGCGTCGCCCGACGGGTGTTCTGGCCCTCGCTCGCCGTGGTGGTCCTCGTGTCCGCCTACGCGATCATCGCCCCGGCGCACGCCGAGAGGACGATCGGCGCGATCCAGGACGACGTGATCGGGGCGTTCGGGTGGTATTACGTCCTGCTGGTGGCGGGATTCGTGGTGTTCGCGCTGTGGGTGGGGCTCGGCCGGTGGGGGGACGTGACCCTCGGCAACGACGACGACGAGCCGCGGTTCGGGCTCGGGACCTGGTTCGCCATGCTGTTCGCCGCCGGCATGGGCATCGGGCTGGTGTTCTACGGGGTCGCCGAGCCGCTGATGCACTACGCCAGCCCGAAGCCGGGCGTGGTGGGCTCCCCCGAGCGCCTGGCCGAGACGGCGATGGCCCAGACGTACCTGCACTGGGGAGTGCACGCGTGGGCCATCTACGTCGTGGTGGGTCTGGCGATGGCGTACGCCATCCACCGCCGGGGACGTCCGGTCTCGATCCGGTGGGCCCTGGAACCTCTGCTCGGTCGGCGGGTCGAGGGGCGTTGGGGCGACGCCGTGGACGTGACGGCAGTCGTGGGCACGGTCTTCGGCGTCGCCACGTCGCTGGGCCTGGGGGTCCTGCAGATCGCCGCGGGCCTGGAGCACATCGGGGTCATCGAGTCCGGTGCGGGTGTGCAGGTCGCGATCATCGTGGTGATCACGGTCATCGCGACCGCCTCGGTCGTGTCGGGTCTGGACCGGGGGCTCAAGTGGCTCTCGAACATCAACGTGGGCCTGGCGGGCGTGCTGCTGGTCGTCCTGCTGGTGCTGGGGCCGACGTTGTTCCTGCTCCGCGAGTTCGTGCAGTCGATCGGTGTGTACCTGTCGACGGTCGTGCCGATGACCTTCAACGTCAGCGCGTTCGCGGGCGCCGAGGGCGAGGCCTGGCAAGCGGCGTGGACGACGTTCTACTGGGGCTGGTGGATCTCGTGGGCACCGTTCGTGGGGATCTTCATCGCGCGGATCTCGCGTGGACGGACCGTCCGCCAGTTCGTGGGCGGGGTGCTCCTGGTCCCGACGTTGGTCTCGTTCCTGTGGTTCTCGGTGCTCGGTGGGACGGCGCTGTACCGGGAGCTGTTCGGGACGGACGGTGTGATCCCCGCCGACGGGGCGATCCGCGCGGAGTTCGCGCTGTTCGACCTCTTGGCGAGCCTTCCGTGGGCACCGGTGCTGTCGGTCGTCGTGATCGTCCTGGTGAGCCTGTTCTTCATCACCTCCTCGGACTCCGGTTCGTTGGTGGTGGCGATGCTGTCCTCGGGTGGCAACCCGGTCCCGCCCACCGGGGTCCGTGTGACCTGGGCGCTCCTCGAGGGTGTCCTGGCGATCGCGCTGCTCCTCGCTGGCGGGCTGCTGGCCCTGCAGACGGCGGCGATCCTGATCGCGCTGCCGTTCTCGCTGGTCATGGTCGCGATGGCGGCGGCCACGGCCCGGGCGTTGCACCGCGAGCACCAGATGTTCCTCCGGGCCCAGCGTCGGGAGCTCCGGGCCCGACTCACCGAGCACGTCAGCGCCAGCGTCACCGCTCAGGTCACCACCATGCTTGAGGAGGGCACCCCGGATCGCGCTCCCCGTGGGCGACGCTGGCGTCGGCGGTCGTGACCGGGCTGCTCGCTTTCCACGCGCACCCTGATGACGAGACCATCAGCACGGGTGCACTCCTGGGGACGTGGGCTGCCGCAGGGCTGCCCGTCACGGTGGTGACCTGCACCCGGGGCGAGCGCGGCGAGGTGATCCCGTCGGACGTCGCCGCCCTGGAGGGTGACGGCCCTGCGCTGGCGGCCCACCGGGTGGTCGAGCTCGGCGAGGCGATGGCGGCGCTCGGGGTGGGCGACCAGCTGTTCCTGGACGAGGTCACGACCGGGAGGTTCGAGGACTCCGGGATGGCCTGGGTGACCCACGGGCGGGCCGGTCGCACGTCTGCCCTGCCGTGCGACGCGTTCGTGGCGCACGACCTGGACCTCGCCGCAGGTGCACTGGCACGGGTGCTCAGGGACCGCCGACCCCAGGTGGTCGTCGGCTACGAGCCGGGTGGTGGCTACGGACACCCTGACCACGTGCGCGCGCACGAGGTGCTGATGCGGGCCCTGGAGGTGGCGGCCGAGCCCCAGGTCCTCGAGCCGGTGGAAGGGCGGGACGCGGGACCGTGGCGCCCCGAGTCGGTGCTGTGGTCCGTTGTGGACGCCGCCGCGCTGGGCGCGGGCCTGGACTGGCTCCGTACCCGCGGTGTGCCGGACGGGCTGGAGCTCCCACCTCCGGGTGCAGGGTTGCCGTCGGCCGCGGAGCATCCTGTGGAGCTCGAGGTGGATGTGGCACCGGTGCTCGGCCGGGTGGTGGCGGCGCTACGAGCGCACCGGACGCAGGTGCAGGGCGTGAGCGAGGTGCGGGGAGCCTCGGCCGGCGGGTCTGCCGTGCTCGGCTCGTTCGCCCTGAGCAACGGCGTGGTCCAGCCGATCCTGGGGGCGGAGTGCTACCGGTTCGCCCCGGGCTGGGGCCGGGCTCCGGTGTGGCCGGCGGGCGTCCGGGCGCGGGTAGCCTGACGCGGTGGAGATGTTCACGGGTCGAATGATCGTGCGCGCCGTCGCGATGGCGGGCGTGGGCGTCGTCGTCGGGGTGCTGGGAACAGCGGTGCACCGCGGGTACTCCCCGTGGGGCCTGGTGCTCGCCCTGGCGCTGGTGCTGTCCGCGGCGCTGCTCGCACGCGCGTGGGCGGGCTGGCTGGGAATGCTCCTTCTGGCCGTCGGGACGTTCTCGTCGGTGAGTGTGCTGGCCGGACCTGGTCCCGCTGATGACGTCCTGATCGCGCTGCAGCCCGTCGGGATGGTCTGGTACGCGGGCGCCGGAGTGGTGTTCTTGGCGGCCCTCGCGCCGTCGCGGTGGTTCTCCGACCGTCCGGTGGAACCAGGGACACGGGGGGCCGCGGAGGCGGGTGCCGGGGTGTCCACCCCTGGGATGACGGACGCGGGGCGTACCGGCGCGTAGGATTTTTCCTTACGGGCGAGCGCCCGTGCCGTAGCCAGGGAGAGCATCCGCATGACGCACGGACGACAGTCCGACGACGCCGTCGAACCTCAGCAGGGGCAGCAGGGCGAGGAGGCGGGCCACCCGGCTCCGGACGGGGAGGGCGATCCCGCCCCGGACCGGCCGGAGCCGGATCACGGGGACGAGGCTGCAGACCCTGCCCAGCCGACCCTCAGCACCGACGACGAGCCGACGGGTGAGCCCGAGGGCGCGGCTGGGGCCGTGCCTGAGGTCGAGGGAGAGCCTGAGGCCGAGGTCGTGGCGGAGCCCCGGCCTGAGGCGGAGCCCCAGCCCGAGGTGGAGGTGGAGGACGACGCTGACGCCGAGCCTGACGCCGAGCCTGACGCCGAGGTCGTCGCCGACGTAGACGCTGACCCCGCCCCCGACGTCCAGGCGGAACCCGCCGGCGAGCCGGACCCCGAGCCTGAACCTGCCCGGGAGCACGAGCCCGCGGCTGAGGCCGAGCCCACGGCTGAGGCCGAGCCCACGGCTGAGGCAGGGGCGGGACGCGCGGATGACACCGCCCCTGCACCGGTCCTCGAGTCCGAGTCCGAGTCCGAGCCTGAGGGCGTGGGCGTGGGCGTGGAGCCCGGGACCGCCGGCGAGGTCGCACGTGAGCCCGGGGCCGACCACGAGCCAGACCGTGAGGTCGCCGAGCCCGCGACGGATGAGACCTCAGGTGTCCAGGACGAGGGCGACGCGACACCCGGACCAGCGACCGAGGCGGAGCCGACGTCCGAGCACGTTCCTGCGTCCACCCCCGTGCCGACCCCCGTGCAGGGAGCGACAGGCGCGCCGGACGAGCTCGCCGACGCCCAGCCGGAGGAGGAGCTCTCCTCCGGGGCGGAGGCCCGACCTGAGGTCGAGCCGGGCGCGGACGAGTCGGATGCCGTGACTCAGCCCGAGCCGGAACCGGCGCAGGAACCGGAGCCGGAGCCCGAGCCGGAGCCCGAGCCGGAGCCCGAGCCGGAGCCGGAGCCGGAACCGGAGCCCGAGCCGGAGCCCGAGCCGGAGCCGGAACCGGAGCCGGAACCGGAGGTTGAGCCCGCGCCGCAGCCGGAGGTCGAGCAGACCGCCGCACCCGACGGGGGCG
>NZ_AXCZ01000233.1 GCF_000767165.1 Cellulomonas bogoriensis 69B4 = DSM 16987 | reverse complement strand
CGCCCCGGCGGCCAGGCCGGCGACCAGGGCCGCGAGCTCCAGGTCGTCGGGGGCCCCGCGCACGACGCGCACCTGGGGGGTCACAGCGGGATGTTCCCGTGCTTCTTGGCGGGCGCCGACGCCCGCTTGGTGCGCAGGGCCCGCAGCGCCCGGACCACCTGCACCCGCGTCCGGGACGGGGCGATCACGGCGTCGACGAACCCGCGCTCGGCGGCGTCGTAGGGGTTGACGATCGCGTCCTCGTACTCGGCGGTCAGCCGGGCGCGCTCGGCCTCGACGTCACCGCCGGCCTCGTCGACCTTCTTCAACGTGCCCCGGTGCAGGATGTTCACGGCCCCGCCGGCACCCATGACCGCGATCTGGGCGGTGGGCCAGGCCAGGTTCACGTCCGCCCCGAGCTGCTTGGACCCCATGACGATGTACGCCCCGCCGTAGGCCTTGCGGGTGATCACGGTCACCAGGGGGACGGTCGCCTCGGCGTAGGCGTAGATGAGCTTGGCGCCGCGGCGGATGATCCCGTTCCACTCCTGGTCGGTGCCCGGCAGGAACCCGGGCACGTCCACGAACGTCAGCACCGGGATGTTGAACGCGTCGCAGGTGCGCACGAACCGGGCGGCCTTCTCGGCCGCGTCGATGTCGAGCGTCCCGGCCATGTGCAGCGGCTGGTTGGCCACCACCCCCACCGGGTGGCCCTCCACGTGCCCGAACCCGACCAGGACGTTGCGCGCGAACAGGGGGTGGACCTCCAGCAGCTCGCCGTGGTCCAGGACGTGCTCGACGACCGTGCGCATGTCGTACGGCTGGGAGTCGGAGTCCGGGACCAGGGCGTCGAGCTCCAGGTCGGCGTCGGTGAGGTCCAGGTCGGTCGGTTCGTCCTCCCACACCGGCGGCTCGCTGAGGTTGTTGGACGGCAGGTAGCCGATCAGTGCCCGGACGTAGTCGATCGCGTCGTCCTCGTCGGCGCCCAGGTAGTGCGCGACCCCCGAGCGGGTGTTGTGCGTCTGACCGCCGCCCAGCTCCTCGAAGCCCACGTCCTCACCGGTCACCGCACGGATGACGTCCGGCCCGGTGATGAACATGTTGGACGTGCCGTCGGCCATCACCACGAAGTCCGTCAGGGCGGGGGAGTACACCGCCCCCCCGGCGCTGGGTCCCAGGATCAGCGAGATCTGGGGGATGACCCCCGAGGCCGCGACGTTGCGACGGAAGATCTCGGCGAACTGCGTCAGGGCCGCCACACCCTCCTGGATGCGGGCCCCGCCCCCGTCCAGGATCCCGATCAGCGGCACACCGGTGCGCAGCGCCAGGTCCATGACCTTGGTGATCTTCTGGCCGTGGACCTCGCCCAGCGACCCGCCGAACACGGTGAAGTCCTGGCTGTACACCGCCACCTGACGTCCGTCGATGGTCCCGTGGCCGGTGACAACCCCGTCACCGGGCACGCGCCTGGCCTCCAGCCCGAAGTTCGTCGAGCGGTGCTTCACGAACGCGTCCAGCTCCACGAAGCTGCCCTCGTCCAGCAGCGCGGCGATGCGCTCGCGGGCGGTCTTGCGCCCACGCGGGTGCTGCTTGGCCGCTGCGCGCTCCTCGGCCAGGTCGACCGCCTCGGCGGTACGGCGGGCCAGGTCGGCGATCTTGGCAGCTGTGCCGCCGGTGCCGCTCGTGCCGGTGGTGCCGGTCGCGTCCTCGGGACTCGTCGATGGGTGTGTCACATCCCCGAGCGTAGTTGTCGGGTACCGACACCCTCAGTGCGGTGATCGACCGTGTCGGGTGACGGGTTTGTGCCGGACCCGACAACCGGCGCGTACCGTGCAGGTCATGACCTCTTCCCGTGCACCGTACGAGCCCGAGGGTGCCCGTGCCGCGCTGACCCGTGCGGGAGCGGGCCGGGTGGAGGTCCTCGACGAGGTGCCCTCCACGTCCACCGCCCTGGTCCGGGCCGCCACCGCCGACCCGGGTGCCTGGCCGGACCTGTCGGTCGTGCTCGCCCACCACCAGTCGTCGGGCCGGGGCCGGGCGGGACGGTCCTGGCAGACGCCGGCCGGGGCGGCGCTGACGATCTCGGTGCTCCTGCGCCCGGACGTGCCGGCCGACCGGCTGGGGTGGGTGCCGTTGCTCACCGGGCTGGCGGTGACCCGGGCCGTGCGCGACGTGGCCGGCGTCCCGGCGACGCTCAAGTGGCCCAACGACGTGCTGGTGACCGATCCCGGCTCGCGGGACGCGCTCCCGGGCTGGGGGGACCGGCGCAAGGTCGCGGGCGTCCTCGCCGAGGTCGTGCCCGGCCCTGGTACCGGCGGCGGTCCGCACGCCGTGGTGGTCGGTGTGGGTGTGAACCTGACGCAGACCAGGCAGGAGCTTCCGGTGCCCGGGGCCACGTCCCTGCACCTGGTCGCGGGGGCCGCGGGTGCCGTGGGGCCGGACCTGGACCGCACGGCCGTCGCGGCGGCACTGGTGTCGCGTCTGGTCGAGCTCGACCGTCGGTGGCGGGGCGCCTCCGGTGCGGACGACGCGCTGCACGAGGAGTGCACGGCCGCGTGCTCGACGCTGGGTGGCCGGGTGCGTGTGGAACGTCCCGGTGGGGGCGGGCTGGTGGGGACCGCGACGGCCCTGGGGCCCGACGGGCAGCTGGTCGTGGTGGATGACGACGGCCGGGAGCACCACGTCCTGGCGGGTGACGTGCATCACGTCCGTCCCGACCAGGTGAACTAGCCTGACGGCGTGAGCCACGCCAGCGACGACCCAGCGCCCTCGACGCTCGGCCGGCTCGAGGACCAGCTCCTGGGCGGGCCGCGGACGTTGACCCTGGCCCAGCTCGCCGAGCGGGCCGGCACCAGCGTCGAGCGTGCACGCCTGTTCTGGCACACCCTGGGGCTGCCCACCTCCCAGGCGGACGCCGTCGCCTACACCGAGGTCGACGCCGACGTCCTGCGGGCGCTGCTGGAGGTGGCCGCCCGCTACGAGGTCTCGACCCGCACGGCCGTGTCGATGGTGAGGGCCATCGGCCACACCACCGACCGGCTGGTGCTGTGGCAGGTGGAGGCCCTCGTGGAGCACCTCTCCGAGAAGTACGACCTGGACGACGTCAGCGCCCGCCTGGCCCTGCTGGACCGCCTGGGGGTGATCGCACCGGTGCTGGAGGACCAGCTCGTCCACGCCTGGCGCCGTCAGGTCGCCGCGATCGCGGGTCGGTTCGCCGCGGAGTTCGGCGCG
>NZ_AXCZ01000445.1 GCF_000767165.1 Cellulomonas bogoriensis 69B4 = DSM 16987 | reverse complement strand
TGACGAGCTGCCCCTGGCCCGGGCGGTGGGCTTCGCCGACATCGAGGCGTTCACCCGGCGCACCGCCGAGCTCGGCTCCCACGAGCTGGCGGACTTCGTCCAACGGTTCGAGACGCGCGCACGCGACGTCGTGACCGGTGCCGGTGGGCGGGTGGTGAAGACCATCGGGGACGCGGTCCTGTTCGTCGGTGACGACGTGCGCACCGGCGTGGCCGTCGCGCTGGGCCTGGCGCAGACGTTCCACGACACCGCCTCACCGGTCCGGGTGGGCGTGGTGTGGGGCAGGGTCCTGTCGCGGTTCGGCGACGTGTTCGGCCCGCCGGTGAACCTGGCGGCCCGCCTCACCGCCGAGGCCAGCCCCGGTGAGGTCCTGCTCGACGAGGCCACGGCCGCCCACCTGCGCCCGGACCCGACGGTGGTCCTCGAACAGCTGGCGGTGCGTGAGGTCGCGGGTCTGGGTGCGGTGCGCCCGGTGCGGGTCGCACCCGCACCGGGCGCGTGAGGTGCCGGCCCGAGCCGCAGGCGGGTTGACGTGGACCGCCCGGGCT
>NZ_AXCZ01000214.1 GCF_000767165.1 Cellulomonas bogoriensis 69B4 = DSM 16987 | reverse complement strand
CAGACCGCCTCCAGGGCGTCCCGGCCGCCCGCGCGCCGCACCGCACGCACGAACGCCGCACCCTCGCGGTACTGGGCGTACTTGCCGTCCAGGCCCAGCAGACGCCGCAACCACCGGTCCGTCCCGCCCGCGTTGCGGCGGCGGGCCTCCATGCGTGCGCGCAGCCGCCGGACGCTGGGAACCGCGCGCACACCGATCGCGTCCATCGTCACGTCTGCGTGGCCCTCGAGCAGGGCCATGACCGCGGTCACGGCCTCCACCTGCTCCCGGTGCCGCTCGTCCAGGGCGAGGTCCAGCAGCGACAACGCCTCGACGTCCTCCCGGCCGGCGCGCAGCGCCCGCAGGCCACGTCCGACGGCCGAGACCAGGTCCTGGGCCGTGGACGTGCCCGCCAGGTCCTGGAGCAGGGCCGTGACCGCCGTGCGCAGGTGCTCGGCCAGCCACGGTGCCGCCGCCATCTGCAGGGCGTGGGTCTGCTCGTGCACGCACACCCACAGGCGGAAGTCCGCCGGGTCGGCCGCCAGGGCACGCTCGGTGCGCAGGACGTTGGGCGCCACGAGCATGAGCCGCCCACCCGCGCCCGGGCCGCCGAACGGGTCGAACTGGCCGATGACCCGCCCCGCCAGCAGACCCAGGAGGCCCGCAGCCTGAGCGGTGGCGGGCGCCTGGGTCACCCGCCGGGCCTCCGGAGCGGGCCCGGGCGGGGTCGTCATCGCCTCGATGGCCTGTGCGGCACCACGGGCCCACCCGGCGCGGTCGAGCACCAACAGCTCGGGCTCGAGGTCCGTGTTGCCGGCACCGTCCAGGGCCTGACCCAGGCGCGAGGCACGCACCGCCAGGGGGCGGGCGCGCGAGGCCGTGGCGTGCAGGTCCTGCACCAGCACCTGCAGCTCGGCGCGCGAGGGCGTCGGGCCCGGTGAGGCCAAGCGGCCGGCCCAGCGGCCCGCGGCCTGCCAGTCGACGTCCAGGCCCGTGGCCCGTGGGCGGTCACCGGCGTCCTCTGGGGTCATCCCCTCACGGTAGCCCGCACCCGCACCCGGCCAGCTGCTGGACGAACGTGTCGATCACCCGCCGTGGCCCGAGCTGACCACCGGGCGGGGTCTGGTCGGCCAGCACCGCGAACACCAGCGGCCGCCCCTCAACGGTCACGACCGTCCCCGACAGCGACGTCACGCCACGCAGGGACCCCGTCTTGGCCCGCACCAGGCCCCGGGCCGGGGTGCTGGTCAGCCGTTCGGCCAGGGTGCCCTGCCAGCCGGCCACCGGCATGTCCACCGCCACGGGCAGCGTCGCGGTGTCGGTCGGGTCGGCGCTCAGGACCACCAGGTCCACCAGCAGACGGGCCGGCAACCACGAGCCGTCGGCCAGCCCGCTGCAGTCGGCCAGCACGGCGCCGGTGGTGTCCAGGCCCGCGTCGGTCATCTCGGCGATCACCGCACGGGTCGCCCCCTGGAAGGAGGTCGGGAGCCCGCGGGCGTGGGCCGTGACCCGCCCCAGTGCCTCGCTGACGGTGTTGTCGGAGGTCTGCAGGGAGTAGGCGACCACGTCCCGCAGAGTGGCCGACTCCACCATGCCCAGCACGGTCGCGCCCTCGGGCGCCTCGGTGCGGGTGGGTGCGCCGGTGACGGTGACACCCCGCTCCTCGAGCGCCGCGGCCAGCACCTGCGCCGCGTGCAGCGACGGGTCGCGGTGGCGCGGCGGGTAGGGCTCCTCACGGGTCTTGGCGATGTTCACCATGAGCGCGGTGACCGGCGCGACGAAGCCCCCGCTCAGGTCGGTGTCCGCCCAGCCGGGAGCCAGCCGCGGGCCCGTGAAGAAGGTGTCGTCGACGTCCAGGGCGACCTCGTCGACACCGGCGAGCTCCAGCCGCAGCACCACCTGGTCGGCGAGGTCGGCCAGACCGGCGTGACCGTTGACCGCGGTCGGGTCGCCCGCCCCCTGGGCGAGCATCACGTCCCCCCCACCGACCAGGACCAGGCGCCCCGAACCCGCCTGCACCACGGTGGTGGCCAGGCGTGCGTCCGGGCCCAGGGCGCGCACGGCCGCGAAACCGGTGGCCATCTTCGCGGTGGACGCCGGGGTGCGGGGACGGTCGCCGTCCACGTCCACGAGCACCTCGCCCGTGAGCTGGTCCGCGACCACGATGCCCACCGAGTCGCCCATCCACTCGTGGTCGGCCGCGGCGCGTGCGAGGGCGGTGAGCTCCTGCGCGTCGGGCACCGGGACGTCGACGTCGACGGGCGGCAGGACGATCTCCAGGGGCGGCGGCTCCTGGGCCGCCGGTGCGACGGGGAACGGCGAGGGCGGCGGCGGGACAGGTTCCAGGGTGAGGAAGCCCGGGACCACGTCGTGGGCATCGGCCACCAGGTACCCGCCCGCCCCCAGGACCAGGGCCACCGCGGCTGCCGCGGCGACCGGCCCGGACCGGCGCGAGGTCCGTGCCGCCATACGTCCTCCGGTGTGGTCGTCCCACGGCCGGCGCGCGCGGGGGGTGGCCACAGACTAGACCGCGGCGCGCCGCAGCCCACGCGTCCCCCACAAGTGCGGGACGATGGTCCCGCCTGGCGTAGCGTTCGCCCCGGGGCCCACGGGCCACGGGTCGACGCCGACCGCCCGCCAGCACCACCGTCTGTCCGACCCGCCGCCCCGACCCGGGCGGAGAGCACGCCCGCGAAGGAGCACCCTGTGGAGTTCGACGTCACCATCGAGATCCCCAAGGGGCAGCGCAACAAGTACGAGGTGGACCACGAGACCGGCCGGATCCGGCTGGACCGGATGCTCTTCACCTCCACGCGCTACCCCGACGACTACGGGTTCATCGAGGGCAGCCTCGGTGAGGACGGCGACCCGCTGGACGCGCTCGTGCTGCTCGAGGAGCCGACGTTCCCCGGGTGCCTGATCCGGTGCCGGGCCCTGGGCATGTTCCGCATGCGTGACGAGTCCGGCGGCGACGACAAGGTCCTGTGCGTCCCCATGGGCGACCAGCGCGCCTCGTGGCGGCAGGACATCGACGACGTCAGCGAGTTCCACCGCCTGGAGATCCAGCACTTCTTCGAGGTCTACAAGGACCTCGAGCCGGGCAAGTCCGTCGAGGGAGCGCACTGGGTCGGCCGCGAGGAGGCCGAGGCCGAGATCGAGCGCTCCTACCAGCGGGCCCGCGAGGCCGGGCACCACTCGATCTGAGGACCCTCGCCGCGTCGGGGCCCGCACGGCCCCGGCGCGGCGAGCCGGTCAGGACGTCCGGGTCACGTCGTCCGGGTCACGCCGTCCGGGTCACGCCGTCCGGGTCAGGGACGTCCGGCGAACGGCATGGTGCCCGACCAGCGGATCGGGGTGACGCGCAGCGGCACCCCGGGGCGCGAGGCCTCGACCATCTGACCGCCCCCGATGATCATCGCGACGTGGGTGATCGAGTCGGGGTTGGCGGGGTTGGACCCGTAGAAGATCAGGTCGCCGGGACGCATCGAGTCGTAGGAGATCTTGCGGACCTGCTTGTACTGGTCCCGTGAGGTGCGGTTGATCGACACCCCGGCGTTCTGCCAGGCGCGCATCGTCAGACCGGAGCAGTCGTAGCCGCCCGGCCCCGTGCCACCCCACACGTAGGGCTTGCCGACCTGCGTCAGCGCCCACTCCACCGCCGCCTGCCCCTGGGCCGCGGTGCCCCGCTGGGACCCGGTGCCCAGCCCGTACCGGTCGGGAGCCGGGGTCGGTGCGGGTGTCGCGGTCCGCGTCGGGGTCGGCGTGGGCGTCGGGGTCGGGGTGGGCGTGGGCGTCGGTGCGGGGGTCGCCGTCCTGGTGGGTGACGGCGACGGGGTCGACGTCGGCGTCGGTGACGCGGTGGGCGACGG
>NZ_AXCZ01000212.1 GCF_000767165.1 Cellulomonas bogoriensis 69B4 = DSM 16987 | reverse complement strand
GGCCGCCCCCAGCAGCGCGGCGGTGGCCGGACCGCCGCGCTGCCCGCACCGCAGCCACGGGGAAGCCGCGACTCCGAGCGCCTTGAGTGCCCGGCCCGGCCTGAGGTCCAGCAGGTTCAGCAGGTTCGCCGAGCCCGCGACCAGGGCCCCGGTGACCGCGACGTCCAGCGTGCGCCCGGCTCGTCCCCGCCCGTCGCCGCGGTGGATCAGTGCGGCCGCAACCAGCGACGTCGCACCGATCCCCAGGACCTTCGCCCCACCGGTGGTCAGCTCACCCCGGGCGAGGGCACCCAGGTGACCTCGCAGGCCCTTGCGGCGTGTGGTCACGTCCTCGGTGAGGTCGTCCAGGAGCCCGAACAGCGCCCCACCGGTGGTGGCGACCACCACCGGGAGCGCCCCTGCCCCGGACAGCGCCAACCCGGTGATCGCGCCGACGGTGACCGCCGGGCCCTCGAGGAGGCTCACGTCCTCACCGCGGTGGTTGGTGCGGGTCACCGAACGGGCGACGGGGGCGGTCGTCAGGTCCAGCAGTCTGCGTGCGGCGACGGTCGCGGTGGCCGCTCCCAGGAACGACACGACCGTGCGCCCGGCGGTCGGGAGCCTCATTCCTCGTCGCCGTCCGGGTCCGGCTCGTCACCGTCCTCGCCGTCCTCGTCCTCCGGGACGTCGGCGACGCGCACGATCGGTTCGAGCACCACAGGGGCCGGTACCACCCCGGTCGCCCCGGTCCCGGGGCCGTAGTGCCCGACCGTGCCCGCGATCCGGGCTGCCAGCGCCAGCGGGACGGAGACCTGCCCGGTCACGGTGTGGACGCCGTCGACGGTGGCCAGCCGCCTGGCCGCGTCGTCGTCCTGACGGATGCGCTGGACCACGTTCGTCTCGATCACGGCACCACCGGCGACGACGACGCCCTCGCTGCGGTCCTGGGCGGAGGACGCCAGCGCGGCCGCGACCTGCACGAGCGCCTCGACCTGGTCCGCCTGCTCCTGCGGGTCCTCGGCGTCGGCGGTCGCCTCGATCGCGGCCTCCTGCGCCTCGGGGAGCGCCACGGTGGGCCCGGTCACCAGGATCACCGCATCGGCGGGGACGGTGACCTGCTCGTCGGTGACGACGAGCTCGGCCTCACGGAGGACCTCCATGATGAGGTCGGTCTCGTCGGCGGTGGCGTCCGGGTCGGTGGGCTCCGCGCGGGTGAGCGCCTGGACCAGGGCCTCGGCGAGCTCGGCGTCCGTCCCTGCGTCCTCCGGGGGCACCGGGTCCAGGTACTCCAGGAGTGTGCCGGCGATCTGCTGACGGAACGAGCCCCGGCCGGGCTCGGTCCAGGCGGGCGCGACGGCGACGTTCGCCGTGACCGTTCCCCCTGCCTGCCCGACCCTGCGGCCGACCTCGTCCAGGACCTCGGGGTCCACGTCACCGACCTCGATCACCGCGACGCGACGCTCCCCCAGCGCACCGGCCAGGACCGTCGGGGCGAGCTCGTCGAGCACGGTCTCCGTGCGGGCGAGGTCGGCAGAGGTGACGTCGAGAGCCACCCGCATGTCGTCCTTCTCCTGACGGAGCTGCTCGACCTGCCCCGTGAGCGTGTCGCCGATGCTTTCCTTGAGTGGACCGGCGCCGAGGGCGATGCCCACGGCCAGAGCCAGGAACACCGAGATCAGCGAGACGATGTGGTACCGGAAGTCGATCACTATGAGGTCTTTCGAGGGGTCGAGGCGAGGGGCGTCATGCCGCCCCGCCGAAGAAGACGCGCACCGAGGACCAGAGGTCATCGGTCCACGCACCGAACAGGCCGAACAGGGTCTGCCCCGCGGCGGTGGAGGCCAGTGCCACACCGACGGCCAGCAACCCCGCCACCACGAGCATCAGCAGCTGCCAGGTGGAGATGCGCTGGCGGTACAGGCGTGAGACGCCCTTGGCGTCGATGAGCTTGGACCCGACCCGCAGCCGGGTGAGGAAGGTGGACGCCATCCCGGAGCGGCCCTTGTCCAGGAACTCCACCAGCGTCGCGTGGGTGCCGACGGCGACGATCAGCTCGGCGCCCTTGTCGTCGGCCAGGAGCATGGCGACGTCCTCGCTGGTCCCGGTCGCCGGGAAGACCACGTGCGGGACGCCGAGCTTCTCGACCCGCTCCACCCCCGGTGCTGAGCCGTCGCGGTAGGCGTGCACGACGACCTCTGCCCCGCAGGTCAACGCCTTGTCGGAGACCGAGTCCATGTCCCCGACGATCATGTCCGGGCGCCACCCGGCCTCGAGGATCGCGTCTGCTCCCCCGTCGACGCCGATGAGGACAGGACGGTACTCCTTGACGTAGGGGCGCAGGACCACCAGGTCCTCCTTGTAGTGGTACCCGCGCACCACGATGAGGACCTGCCGGCCGTCCAGCCTGGTGGTGATGTCCGGGACGCCCACGCCGTCGAGCAGGAGCTCGCGCTCACGTCGCAGGTAGTCCATGGTGTTCGCCGCGAACGACTCCAGCTGCACCGCCAGCCCGGCCCGTGCGCCTTCCATGGCTGTGGCCACGGACTGCTCGTCCTGCACGGTGCCCTGGGCGACGAGGGTCTCCCCGTCGTACACGTCACCGCCGTCCACACGGACCTGACGTCCCTCGACGAGGGTCAGGACGTCGGGGCCCAGGTCGTCGACCAGCGGGATCCCGGCGGAGACGAGGATCTCGGGCCCGAGGTTCGGGTAGCGCCCGGAGGTGGACCGCGCCGCGTTCAGGACCGCCGCGGGTCGGCAGGCGACCAGGGCCTCGGCCGACACCCGGTCGATGTCCAGGTGGTCGATGACGGCGACGTCACCGGGGCGCAGGCGCTTGGTGAGGTTCTTGGTGCGAGGGTCCACCCGCACCGGCCCGTGCAGGCCGGGCAGGTCGGGAACGGGGCGCTGGGGGCGCAGGCTCAGTCTCATCGGTTCTCATGGTCCCACGACGGAGCGCTGCAGAAGCTCAGCCGCGTGCTCGAGTGCCGATGCCGAGTCCTCGCTGCCTGACAGCATGCGCGCGAGCTCGGCCACACGGTCCTGCCCCTGGACGACGGTGACGTCGGACTCGGTGACCACGTCCCCGCCGTCACCCTGGGACTTGGTGACCACGACGTGGTGGTCGGCGTAGGCGGCGACCTGGGCCAGGTGCGTGACGACGACGACCTGGGCCTGCTGGGCGAGCTCGGCCAGGCGGCGCCCGACCTCGACGGCGGCCCGGCCACCGACGCCCGCGTCGACCTCGTCGAACACGAAGGTGGGTGGGCGCGCCGCCCCCGAGGCGGGGGCGGTGGCCAGTGCCACCTCGATCGCGAGCATCACCCTGGACAGCTCACCTCCGGAGGCGCCCTGCCCCAGCGGGCGGGCCGCGCCCCCACCGTGCGCGGCGAGGGTCATCGTGACGTCCTCCGCACCCCAGGGTCCCGGTTCCGGGGAGGCGTCGAGCCCCACCTCGAGCCGTGCGGAGGCCATGGCGAGCCCGGACAGCTCTGCGGTGACGGCCTCGGACAGCCGGGTCGCGGCGTCCGCCCGGGTGCGGCTGACGGTGGCCGCCAGGTCGGTCAGCTCGGTGTCGACCTCCTGGAGGGCCTCGCGGACCTCGTGGGCGCGGTCCTCACCCCGGTCGAGCTCGAGCAGCCGGCGCCCGGCGTCCTCGGCCCAGTCGAGAACCTCGGCGACGGTGCCGCCGTGGGTGCGGGCGAGGGTCGCGAGCTCGGCCCGGCGCTGGTGGACGCCCTCGAGACGGGCGGGGTCGGACTGGACCCCGTCGGCGTAGCGGGCGAGCTCGACGCCGACGTCGCCCAGCAGGTATGCCAGCTCCGCGAGCCTGGTGGCGAGGGCCCCGAGTGCGGCGTCGTGCTCCGCGACCTGCTCCAGTGCCCGG
>NZ_AXCZ01000246.1 GCF_000767165.1 Cellulomonas bogoriensis 69B4 = DSM 16987 | reverse complement strand
CGGGGTCGGGTCCGCCGGGGCCGACCCGACCCCGCGCGGGCGGCGGGGTGGGTCGGGGCGCGCGAGCGGGTGACCTGACCTTCGGGCCCTGCCGTTCGGGCAGGTCAGCAGGTACCATCGTTCGATGGCCAGCAAGCGGGCGCCGTCGGGGTCGCAGACGTCCCTGCGCGAGGCGAACCGTGAGCGCATCGTCCGCGTGGTGCAGCAGCGCGGCTCCCTCACCCAGGTCGAGCTCGCCGGTGTGACCGGGCTGTCCGCGGCGGCGGTGTCCAACATCGTCAAGGAGCTCGTCGCAGCGGGCGTCCTGACCACGTCACCGACGTCGCGCAGCGGCCGCCGGGCGCAAGAGGTCAGCCTCGCCCGCAACCTGGGCCTGGTAGCCGGCGTCCACTTCGCCGACCGCACCCTGAGGGTGGTCCTGGCGGACGTCACCCAGCGCGTGGTCGCCGACCAGCGACTCCCCCTGGCCCCCGATCATCGCCCCGACGTCGGCCTGGACCGCACCGCCCTGCTCGTGGAGGAGATGCTCGACGCGCTGGACACCTCGCGCAGCGAGCTCCTGGGTGTCGGTGTCGGCCTACCCGCCCCCGTGGACCAGCAGTCGGGCTCGGTGTCCGGCCTGGGGCTGCTGCGCGGGTGGGACGGCGTGGACGTGCCCGCGGTCCTGGCCGAGCGCCTGGGTGTCCAGGTCCTGGTCGACAACGACGCCAACCTCGGTGCCCTGGCCGAGGCGCGCCTCGGTGCCGGTGAAGGTGCCCGGCACGTGGCGTTCGTGCGCGTCGACCGCGGCATCGGCCTCGGTCTGGTGGTGGACGGGGCGGTCGTCAGGGGACGCGCCGGTGCCGCCGGCGAGGTCGGGCACATCCGGGTGACTGCCGGCGGGCCGCTGTGCCGCTGCGGCAACCGGGGTTGCCTCGAGACGGTCGCCGGGGCCGGCGCCGTGCTGGACCGCCTCCACCGCACCCACGGTCACCTGGCCGTCCGCGACGTCCTGGCACGGGCCGGAGAGGGCGACGTGGCGTGCAGCAACGCGGTCGCCGAGGCCGCCGAGGCGCTCGCCGGCGGGCTGGCGTCGGTCGTGGCCGTCACCGCCCCGGACGTGATCATCGTCGGGGGCGAGCTGGCTACGGCCGGTGAGGTGTACCTGGAGCCGTTGCGAGCGGCGCTGGTCGAGCACACCCTGCCCACCGCGGGCGGGCCGGTCCAGGTGCGACCCCCGGCGCTCGGAAGCCAGGCCGAGGTCAAGGGTGCCGTCGCCCTGGCCCTGGACGCCTACCGCGTGGGGAGCCCGGCCGGTCTGGGAGCGGGGCTCGAGGTCACTCGGTGAGGTGGGTCGGTGCCCGCGCTGCGGGTGCCGTGACGGTCGCGGCGCTGGCGCTCGCGGGCTGCGCGGGAACGGTCGAGGGGTTCACCGGCGCCGGTGAGGGGCCGTCGGTCGCGTTCCTGCTGCCCGAGTCCAAGACCAGCCGCTACGAGGCGGTGGACCGACCGGTGTTCACCGCCGCGGTCGCCCGCGAGTGCCCCGAGTGCCACGTGGTGTACGCCAACGCCGGGGGGGACGCCGCACGTCAGCAGGCGCAGGCGGAGGCCGCGCTGGTGCAGGGCGTGGACGTGCTGGTCCTGGACGCCGTGGATGGTGCCGCCGCGCGGGCGATCGTGGTCGAAGCCGCGGAGCGGGGGGTCAAGGTCCTCGCGTACGACAGGTTCGTCCAGGACGCTCCGCTGGACCACTACGTGGCCTACGACGGCGTTCAGGTCGGTCGCCTGCAGGGGGAGGCCCTGGTCAGGGTGCTGGGCGAGGTCCCGGACGGTTCCGGTGTGCTGATGGTCCACGGGGCCGGGGCGGACCCGAACGCCGCGGCGATCAAGGAGGGGGTGTGGGAGGTCGTGCGTGCGGCGGGACTGCCGGTGCTGGCCGAGTTCGACACCCCTGACTGGGCGCCGGACAAGGCCCAGGAGTGGGTGGAGGCCAAGCTGACCGAGCTGGGTGGCCGGGTGGTGGGGGTGTACGCGGCCAACGACGGGACGGCGGGGGCGACGATCTCGGCGCTGCGGGCGGCCGGGCGTGTGCCGGTCCCGCCGGTCACGGGCCACGACGCCGAGCTCGCGGCGGTCCAGCGCCTGGTCAGCGGTGACCAGCTCATGACGGTCCACAAGCACATCGACCGGCAGGCCGAGCAGGCGGCGGTGATCGCGGTGCGGCTGGCGCGCGGTGAGGCGGTGCCCGGCGAGGTGGACGTCGACGGTGTGCCGTCCCTGCTGCTGGACCCGGAGCCGGTCGTCCAGCAGGACGTGGCCGATCTCCTGGCGCGGGGGGTGCACCGGGTGCACGACGTGTGCACGGCGTCGTACCGGGCGGCCTGCGAGGAGCTCGGGCTGGAGGTCCCGCGTGGGTGACCCGGTGCTGTCGTTGCGGGGCGTGACGCACGCGTTCGGCGCGGTGCGGGCCCTGGTGGACGTCGACCTGGACGTCCGTCCCCGCGAGGTGGTCGCGGTGGTGGGGGAGAACGGTGCGGGCAAGACGACCCTGGTGCGGGTGATGGCCGGGGACCTGGTCCCGGATGCGGGTGAGGTGGTGGTCGACGGCGCGGAGGTGGCGCTGCGCTCCCCGCAGGTCGCCCGTCACCTGGGGATCGCGACCGTCTACCAGGACCTCGCGCTGTGCCACGACCTGGACGTGGTCGAGAACATCTTCCTCGGGCGTGAGCGTGCGCGCGGTTCCTTGCTGGACGAGGTCACGATGGAGGCCGAGGCCCAGCGGTTGCTGGCGCTGCTCGCCGCCCGGGTGCCCTCGGTGCGGATGCCGCTGTCGCAGCTGTCCGGTGGCCAGCGGCAGGCGGTGGCGATCGCCCGCGGGCTTCTCGACGACCCGCGGGTCCTGGTCCTGGACG
>NZ_AXCZ01000349.1 GCF_000767165.1 Cellulomonas bogoriensis 69B4 = DSM 16987 | reverse complement strand
ACCCAGACCGCAGAGGTCCTGTCGTTGATCGAGAGGGTCCGGGACCGGGGTCACGGCGTGGTGCTCGTGAGCCACAACATGGCGGACGTCCAGGCGGTGGCCGACAGGGTGGTGGTGCTGCGTCGGGGCCGCCTGGCGGGGACGTTCGACGCCGACCGGGTCAGCTACGAGGCCATCATCGAGGCGATCACCGGTGCGCACGGTGGCGCGCTGCCCTCGAGGGGCAGGGGCCGGTGACGGCCGTGCAGGCACCGACGGCGTCGTGGCGCCACGGCGGGCCCCCGCTCGGCTCGTGGCGGCGCGGTGAGCTGGGGTCCCGGCCGGTGATCGGCGGGCTGCTGGTGCTGTGGCTGGTGTTCCAGGCGGTGAACCCGACGTTCCTCGCGCCGGACAACCTGGTGAACCTGTCGATGCAGGTGGTCGCCCTGGGTGTGACCACGTTGGGCGTGGTGCTGGTCCTGGTCGCCGGTGAGATCGACCTGTCGGTGGGGGCCGTCAGCGGGCTGGCGTCGGCGGTGCTGGCGGTGACGTTCGTGCAGCAGGGCTGGCCCTTGTGGCTCGCGGTGGTGGGCGCGGTCGGTGTGGGGTGCGTGGTGGGGCTCGTCCAGGGTGCGTTGACGGTCCGCCTGGGCCTGCCGAGCTTCGTGGTGACGCTGGCGGGGCTCCTGGTGGCGCTCGGGCTGCAGATCCAGGTGCTGGGGACGACGGGCACGGTGAACCTGCCCTACGACTCCTGGCTCGTCCAGCTGGCGCAGCAGACGTTCGTGCCCCAGGTGCTGGCCTTCGCCCTCGTGGCGGTGGTCACGGCGGTGATGGTGGTCAGCGGGCTGGTGGAGCGTGCGCGGCGTGTCGCTGCAGAGCTGGCGGCGGCGACGGTCACGGCGGTGGTGGTGCGGGCGCTCGGGCTGGCGGCGGTCCTGGCGGTGACGGTCTGGTACCTGGGCCTGGACCGTGGTGTGCCGGCCACCTTCGTCCTGCTCCTGCTGCTGGTGCTGGCTGCGGACGTGGTCCTGCGGCGCACCCGGTGGGGCCGGGGCCTGCGGGCGGTGGGCAGCGACGCCGACTCGGCGCGACGGGCCG
>NZ_AXCZ01000245.1 GCF_000767165.1 Cellulomonas bogoriensis 69B4 = DSM 16987 | reverse complement strand
CCCCAGGACCACCGCGGTGCGGCGCACGCCGCCGCGCGCCAGGAGCGCCAGGGCGCGGCCCCGACCGGGAGCCGGGACGCAGTCAGGACGTGCTGTCACACTCGGCTCATCGGCTACCTTCGCGCAGAGTTGAGGACCGATTCCCGATTCGCGCCCGGGTTGTCCCGATTCGCCAGAGAACTCCTGTCCAGAGGCAGGACGACGCGGTCCTGACCGTGCGCCGCGACCTCGCTGACCGGGCCGTACAGATCTGTCACGAGCTCGTCGTCGACGACGTCCGCGACGCGCCCGTCGGCGACCAGCCGGCCGTCACGGCCCAGCACCAGCGCCCGGTGGCAGAACCACAGGACGTGGTTGGGGTCGTGCGTGCAGATCAGTGCCGTGCGCCCCTCGGCGGTCAGGCTCCGGACCGTCTGCCACAGCAGCAGCTGGTTGCCGAAGTCCAGCGCCGCGGTGGGCTCGTCGAGCAGCAGCACCGGGGTCTCCTGCGCCAGGGCCCGGGCCAGCAGCACCAGCTGCCGCTGCCCCCCGGACAACGTGGTGTACGAGCGGTCGGCCAGGTGCGCCACCCCGATGCGTTCCATCGCGGCGTCGGCGACCTCCTGGTCCCGCCGACCGGGCCCGAACACCCCGCCCAGGTGGGGGGTGCGGCCCATGAGGACCATGTCCCGCACCCGGTAGGGGAACGGGGGCCGGTGCTCCTGCGGGACGTACGCCACCAGGCGGGCCAGGCGCCCGGCCGTCATCCGGCTGGTGTCGTTGCCGTCCACGTGCACCCTGCCCGTGCGGGACAGGTGCCCCAGGATGCACCGGAACAGCGTGGACTTGCCGGTCCCGTTGGGGCCGAACAGGGCGCACAGCTCGTGGGTGCCCAGCTCGAACCCGACCCGGTCCAGGACCTGGTGGTCGCCGTAGGCGAAGGACACGTCCTCGACACGCAGCATCAGGACCTCCCGGAGAAGTAGTCGAGCCGGGTGCGCAGCAGGTAGATCAGGTAGGGGGCGCCGAGGATCGAGGTGATGATCCCGATGGGCACCTCGCCGGTCGTCACCGTGCGGGCGATCACGTCGCACAGGATCACGAACATGCCGCCGAGCGCCGCCGAGAGCGGCAGGACGTACCGGTTGTCGGGCCCGATCATGAGGCGGGCGGCGTGCGGGATCATCAGACCCACCCAGGCGATGATCCCCGAGACCGACACCGCGATCGCGGTGATGGCCGTGGCCACCACGATCAGGACGCGCTTGGTCAGCTCGGACCGGATGCCCAGGGCGGCGGCTTCCTCCTCCCCCAGGGTGAGGACGTTGAGCTTCCAGCCGTAGGCCCAGATGATCCCGCAGCCGACGACCGCGAGCGGGAGCACCACCGCCACGTCCGACCACGTGGACCGGTAGAGCCCGCCCATGATCCAGAAGACCAGGCGGCGCAGCTGCTCCTCTGTGCCCACGTACTGGAACAGGGAGAACATCGCCGAGAACAGCGACCCGATGACCACCCCGGCGAGGATCAGCGTCACGGTCGGGGTCTGGCCCCGCACCCGGGACAGGGTGTAGGTGGCGAACACCGCCACCATCCCGAACGTGAAGGCCAGCACCTGCATCGACAGCACGAACGAGGTGAGGACCGCGAGCCCGGCGCCGAACGCCGCACCCGAGGACACCCCGAGCACGTACGGCTCGACCAGGGGGTTGCGGAACACGCCCTGGTACACGGCGCCGCTGATCGCCAACGACGCGCCGACCGCGATGGCCACGAGCGTGCGGGTCAGGCGGATGTCCCACACGACCGTCTCGTGCACGGACCCCGTCTGCTCGACCAGGCCGAGGCGGCCGGCGATCACCGACATCACCTCGCCCAACGGCACGGGGTAGGCGCCGATCGTGATCGACACCAGGGCCGCGATCACCAGGGCCACGGCGGCACCGAGCACCACCAGGGCCTTGCCCCGGGGCCTGCGCCCCGCGCGCGACGGCGCCCGGGGCGTCGCGCGCGGGGCGAGGGAGGGACCGGGGACGGCCCCGGTCGAGGCGGTGGCCATCAGTCGTCCAGCTCCCCGAGGTAGCGCTGGGCGTCGATCGCGGTGGCCGCGGCGTCGTCGTCCAGGCCGTAGACCTCGCGGTAGAACTCCTGCTCGACGGCGTCGACGTCGATGTCGTCGAACCGGTCGGGGTAGATCACCGACGCCATCTTCAGCAGGCCGACGGGGGTCTCGACGGTCGCACGCCACTCGTCGTAGCCCACGCTCACCACGCGGCGCTCCTCGATGGCGCGCATGGACTGCAGGTTGGCCCAGTTGAGACCGGCACGTTGCCCGGCGTACACGAGCTCGGGGTCGAGGTAGCCGTCGTGGCCGAGGACCACCAGGACGTCGGGGTCCATGGACAGCAGCTGCTCCTCCGAGACGGTGATGAACGTGCCCGGGCCGGCGATGTTGTTCGCGTTGAGGATCTCGGTGAGGAAGTACGACTGGATGCTGCGCTCGCCCATGACGTTGTCCACGGTCGCGAACATCACGACGTCGGCGCGCTCGGACTCCGGGATGTCGCGGGTGCGGTCGCGGACGACGTCCAGGTGCTCCTCGAGGTTGGCGACCAGGGCCTGGGCCTCGGGCTCCTTGTCGAACACCTGCCCGACGACCTCGATGTGCTCCCACGCGGTGACGATGTCGGGCTCCTCGAAGTTGGAGGGCGACACGAACACGATCACCGGGATGCCGAGCGCCTCGATGGTGTCGACCTCGTGGGCGTGCATCTGCCGGTTCTCCTCGCTGGCGACCCACGCCTCGAGGAACACCACGTCCGGCTGCAGGGCCGCGAGCTGCTCGTAGTTGACCCCGCTCCACGCCGAGCCCACGTCGACGGCGTCGGCCAGCGGCGCGATCACGGTGCTGCGGAAGCTC
>NZ_AXCZ01000341.1 GCF_000767165.1 Cellulomonas bogoriensis 69B4 = DSM 16987 | reverse complement strand
ACCCACGATGCGGTCGGCGATGCCGAAGATCTGCATCGACTTCGCGACCAGGCCCTCCCACTCCATGACCACGGCGCGCTCGACGGTGCCGGGGAGCGTGACCTCACGGTCCCAGTGGTCGACGACGACGCGCTCGTCGGTGATCCTCTCGGCAGCGACCTCGGGGTCCTCGGTGGCTGGGGTGCACGCCGCGAGCGCGGCGACGGCGACCGCGAGGCCGGCCGCGAGGGTCCGGGCGCGCGGGCGTCGGGTGGGGGTGGTCATGGGGGTTCCTCTTCTCGATGGGTTCGGGTTGGGGTGGATCAGGTGGGGTGTGCTCAGCGCACGGCGACCAGCACGACGCTGGTCCCGTGCTGCCAGGCGGTGCCGACGCTGGTGAAGCCGGCTCTGCGGAGCAGGGCGGTGTGCACCGCGAGCGGGACGGCGTGGTCGCCGCTGACGGTGGGTCCCTGGCGGCGCAGGGCGAGGAGGTCGGCCATGTCGGGGTGGGACTCGACGTCCTGCCACCACTGGGCCCAGTCCCGCTGAGGGAGGTCACCGGCGGGTGGGAGGAGCCGTGCGTGCACCGCGTCCAGGGCGGGGTCGCCGCTGGGGAGGTGGTCGGCGTTGACGAGCAGCCCACCGGGGCGCACCAGGGCGGCGAGGTCCCGGTAGAGACGGGCGAGGGCCTCCGGGTCGAGGTAGTGCAGGGCTGTGGAGGAGACGACCGCGTCGACGGGTCGGGTGAGACCGGCGGTGCGGGGCCATCCGGGTGCACCGATGAGCACCTGGGTGAACCGGCCGACCTCGGGGCACGCGGCGCGGCCGAGGGCGAGGAGCAGCGGGTCGGCGTCCAGGCCGATCACGTGGGCTGACGGCAGGCGCCGGGCGACCCTGGCGGTGAGGGAGCCCGGCCCGCACCCGAGGTCCACGACGGTCGGGTTCGCCGGGCCTGGGTGACCGGCGAGGACGTCGAGGACGACCTCGAAGCGGGTGTCCCGGTGCAGGGCGTACCGCTGCTGCTGCTCGTCCCACTCCTGGACCAGGCGCCGGGCCAGGTGCGGGTCGACGGACGGGGACGAGGTCCCAGCCAGGGTGCGGGTGCTCACGTGGTGACCGCCTCGGGCAGGGGCGGCGCACCGGTCGCGGGCACCTGCGGGTCGTGGCCGGTGGCGGGCAGCGGCAGGGCGGCGACCAGGGC
>NZ_AXCZ01000211.1 GCF_000767165.1 Cellulomonas bogoriensis 69B4 = DSM 16987 | reverse complement strand
ACGACGTGGACGGGGGCGCGGTGGCCGGTGCGCGTCTCGCGGACGCCGGGTGCGCGGTGGTGGCCCACACCGCCGACGCGGCGGGTGAGCGGGCCTGCCAGGTGGCGCGCGGGGCCGGGTCGGGTGTGCGGACCATCGGGTTCCTGTCCGGCCTCGGCGAGCACACGGCGGCCGTGGTGAGTGACGTGCGTGGCGTGGTCGGGATGCTCCTGGACCGGTTGGCCGAGGGCGGGTCGGGCCTGTCGCAGGTGGTCGACTGCGGTCTGGCGTCCGGGCACCTGTCGGTCGAGCTCGCTCCGGGCGTCGACGGTGGGCCCACCGGTGGGGGCCGGCTGCGCGGGGTGCTGGACGCCGCCGCCGGGCACGTGCTCCGCCACGGCCTCTGAGGCGCCGCCTCGTCCGGTTCTGGCCACCGGGCACCTCCTCTCAAGCAGGGATCCGCACGTCGACGATGAATGTATACATTCGCTCGTGCTGCCTGGCAAGGGTGATCTCGCACAGCGGGTGACTGTGTGACGAGCGCGTAAATTCCCCGTTTCCATCCAGGCCAGGGGCCTGTCCCGCCCCAATCTCGGATGTATACATTCAGGGTCCGCGGTGAGCGATCACCTCCGGTCCGAACGAGAGGCCCACCCCCATGACCGCAACGGCTGTGCGGAGCAGACCCGCCACCAACCTCCGGTTCGCGGGTACCGACAAGACCTACGCCGACGGCACCGTCGCGCTCACCGGTGTGGACCTGGAGATCCGCCAGGGGGACTTCGTGTCCGTCGTCGGGCCCTCGGGCTGTGGCAAGAGCACGCTGCTGCGGCTCGCTTCCGGTCTGGAGGAGCCCACCGGCGGGGTCATGGAGGTCGACCGCGGGTCGCTGGCCTACGTGTTCCAGGACGCGACCCTGCTCCCCTGGCGCACCGTCGAGCAGAACGTCCGGCTGCTCGGCGAGCTGCACCACCTCGGCAAGGGTGAGACCCGACGACGGGCCGCCGAGGCCATCGAGCTGGTGGGGTTGTCCGGGTTCGAGAAGCACATGCCGCACCAGCTGTCCGGCGGGATGCGGATGCGCACGTCGCTGGCCCGGTCCCTGACCCTGGCGCCCAGCCTGTTCCTGTTCGACGAGCCGTTCGGGGCGCTGGACGAGATCAGCCGCGAACGCCTCAACAGCGAGCTGCTGACCCTGTTCACCACGCAGGAGTTCGCGGCCCTGTTCATCACCCACTCGATCAACGAGGCGGTGTTCCTGTCCACGCAGGTGGCCGTCATGTCCGGGCGCCCGGGCCGCATCGTCGGCCGGGTCGACGTCCCGTTCCCCTATCCGCGCGACCCCGAGATCCGGTACACCCCCCGGTTCGCGGAGATCTGCGCCGAGCTGTCGGACATGCTGCGAGGAGCCAGCTGATGACGCACTCGACCCTGGACGCCGGCCAGGTGCCGGCCGCCTCCGCCACCACCGTCCCACCGGTCACACCGGTGCTCGTGCCCGAGCGGGGCGCGCGCCCCACCCGCAGCCGCTCCCAACGTCGCAAGGACGTGCTGGACGTCGTCCTGCCGGTGCTGGTGTTCGTGGGGCTGGTGGCGCTCTGGTACCTGATCAGCTACGTGGTCCTCGCACCGGAGCGGCGGTTCCTGCTGCCACCCCCGCACGACGTCGTCCGCGTGGGGTTCGGCGACCCGGCCAACCTGCAGCAGATCATGCAAGGGCTGGGGCGCACCACGGTGATCGCGATGCTCGGGCTGGCGATCTCCGTGGTGGTCGGGTTCACGTTCGCGATCCTCATGGCCTCGGCCCGCTGGATCGAACGCTCGCTGTTCCCCTACGCGGTCGTCATCCAGGCCATCCCGATCCTGGCGCTGGTGCCCCTGATGGGGTTCTGGTTCGGGTACGGGATGACCGCCCGGGTGATCGTGTGCGTCATCTGCTCGCTGTTCCCGATCGTGGCCAACACCCTGTTCGGCCTCCAGTCCGTCGACCGTGGCCAGCTTGACCTGTTCCGCCTGCACGGTGCGCCGCGGTCGACGATCTTCGCCAAGCTCCTCATCCCCGCGGCGATCCCGAGCGTGTTCACCGGCTTCCGCATCTCGGCCGGGGCGTCGGTGATCGGCGCGATCGTCGGTGACACGTACTTCCGTCAGGGCGCCCCCGGCATCGGGGTGCTCATCGACCTGTACCGCTCGCGGCTGCAGTCCGAGCAGCTGTTCGCGGCCATCATCGCCTCGTCGGTCCTCGGCGTCGTCGTCTTCATGATCTTCACCTGGCTCGGGCGCCGCATCGTCGGCTCCTGGCACGCGACCGGACGCTCCCTCGTCTGACGGGCGAGCGACACCCCTCGACCCCCCAAGCCCCACGCAACGCACCTACCGGAGGAGACCCATGCCTGCTCACACCCGCCGCACCACCGGTGCGGTCCTGGCCGGTTCGCTGGCCCTGACCCTGGCTGCCTGTACGAGCGAGGAGCCCACCGCCGCTGGTCCCGATGGTGAAGGGGCGACCGTCGCGACCGACGTCGACACCGACTCGCCCACCTACCTGGGCGACGTGTGCCCGTCTACGGTCACGACCCTGACCGACTGGATGCCGCAGTCCGAGCACGGGGAGCTGTACCAGCTGCTCGGTGACGACGCAGAGATCGACACCGACCTCAAGCGCATCGCCGGCACCCTGGTGGACACCGACGGGGCGGACACCGGTGTGCGGCTGGAGATCCGTGCCGGTGGCCCGGCGATCGGCTTCGACTCCGGCGCGAACCAGCTGTACTCGGACGAGTCCTTGATGCTCACCTACATCAGCACCGACGACGCGGTCGCCGCCGCGGCCCAGGGCCAACCGGTCGTGTCGGTGCTGGCCGCCAAGGAGACCAGCCCCACCGCCATCATGTGGGACCCGCAGACGTACCCGGACCTGGAGACGATCGCGGACGTCGGTGAGGCGGGCATCACCGTCCGCTACACCAACGGCCTGACGTACATGGAGTACCTGCTCGCCGAGGGGATCCTCAGCGAGGACCAGGTCGACTCCAGCTACGACGGGTCACCGGGTGCGTTCGTCGCCGACGGCGGCACGGCCGCCCAGCAGGGTTACGCCACGGCCGAGCCGTACATGTACGACCAGGAGATCCCGCAGTGGGGCCGGGCGCTGGAGTTCGACCTGGTCGCCAACACCGGGTACCGCATCTACGTGCAGTCCCTGTCGGCCCGGGCGGACCGGGTCGAGGAGTTCGCCGACTGCTTCGACCGGCTCGTGCCGATCGTCCAGCAGGCGCAGGTCGACTTCCTGGACGACCCGGCGCGGGCCAACGCCCTCATCGTCGAGGCCGTCGAGGCCTACGACCTGGGGTGGCAGTACTCCGAGGGCCTGGCCGACTACTCGGTCCAGGCGCAGCGTGACCTGGGGATCGTCGACAACGGTCACGACTCCACCCTGGGCAACCACGAGCTGGACCGGGTGGACGACCTGATCGCGGCCGTCACGCCGATCCTGGTCGCCAACGGTCTGGACGTCCCCCAGGACCTCACCGCCGAGGACATCGTGACCAACGAGTTCATCGACGAGTCCATCGGCCTGCCCTGACCTGCGGGGCCCGGCGCGGGCGGGTGACGAACCGCCTGCGCCGGGCCCCGCACCGTTCGTCGAGTTCCAGCACGAGGAGAAGCCATGAGTGGAGCACCACCCGTCGTCCGTCGTCTCAGCGACCTGCCCGCCTACCTGATCTCACCGGAGGACACCGTCAGGCTCGCCGAGCTCGCCGGACCGGCGCACGGCACGAACGCGTCGGTGTTCCTGGAGATCTGGGAGCCCGGCGGGGCGCAACCGGTCAACTCCCACGAGGAGTCCGCCGAGGTGTTCATCGTCCTGTCCGGTCAGGCCCAGGCCCACTCGGACGACGAGACCGTCGAGCTGGGGCCGGGGGACGTCCTAGTGCTGCAGCCCGGGTCGGAGCACCGCATCTTCAACACCTCGGCGACCGACCGGCTCTACACGATCACCGTGATGGCGAACGACGGGGGCTTCTCCGCGCTGGTCACCGGGGGGACGCCCGTCGAGCTCACCGCCGAGGACCGCGCCGTCCTCCTGGGCCCCACCCCGCCCCCCTGACCCCA
>NZ_AXCZ01000285.1 GCF_000767165.1 Cellulomonas bogoriensis 69B4 = DSM 16987 | reverse complement strand
CGCTGCGGGCCCGGCTCGCGCCGAGCCCGCCGAGACCGGCGGGCAGGACGACCTCGATGCGTTTGCCGCCGACCTCGACCACCACCCGCTCGGTGGGGGTGGAAGCGTCCTCGGCGGGCGGCTGGGCCGCGGGCTCCCCGCCCAGGGTCGCGAGGGTCTGGGCGAACGCGGTCTCGATCCACCTGGTGTGGACGGTGAACGGTTCGGTGGGGTCGCCGGGGGCGAAGGCGGGGTCCTGGACGACGGCCCGGTGGAACGGGACGACCGTCGGGATGCCCTGGATGTCGAGCTCGGCCAGGGCCCGTCGCGCCCGGGCGAGCGCCTGGGGGCGGTCGGCACCGGTCACGATGAGCTTGGCGACCATCGAGTCGAAGGCCCCGGAGACGGTGTCGCCCTCGACCACACCGGAGTCCACGCGCACACCGGGGCCGGACGGCGCCCGGAAGGTCGTGATGCGTCCGGGGGTCGGCAGGAACCCGGCGGCGGGGTCCTCACCGTTGATGCGGAACTCGATCGAGTGGCCGCGCACCTGGGTGCTGGTGTACCCGAGGGGTTCCCCGGCGGCGATCCGCAGCTGCTCCCGCACGAGGTCGATGCCGGTGACCTCTTCGCTGACGGGGTGCTCGACCTGCAGGCGGGTGTTGACCTCGAGGAACGACACGGTGCCGTCGGCGCCCACCAGGAACTCGCAGGTCCCGGCGCCCACGTAGCGGGCCTCGCGCAGGATCGCGACGGACGCCTCGTGCAGCTGCTGCTCCTGCTCGGCGCTGAGGAACGGCGCGGGGGCCTCCTCGACGAGCTTCTGGTGCCGGCGCTGCAGGGAGCAGTCGCGGGTCGAGACGACCACGACGGTGCCGTGGGTGTCGGCCAGGCACTGGGTCTCGACGTGACGGGGCGAGTCGAGGTAGCGCTCCACGAAGCACTCCCCGCGGCCGAACGCGGCGACGGCCTCACGGACGGCGGACTCGTAGAGCTCGACGATCTCGTCCTCGGTGCGCACGACCTTCAGGCCGCGCCCGCCGCCCCCGAACGCGGCCTTGATGGCGAGGGGCAGCCCGTGCCGGGCCGCGAAGGCCTGCACCTCGCCGACGTCGGCGACCGGGTCGGGGGTGCCGGGGACCAGGGGGGCGCCGGCCCGCTGGGCGATGTGCCGGGCGCTGACCTTGTCGCCGAGGGCGTCGATGGCTGCCGGCGGTGGGCCGATCCACGTGAGCCCGGCGTCGATGACCGCCTGGGCGAAGGTGGCGTTCTCGGAGAGGAACCCGTACCCGGGGTGGACGGCGTCGGCGCCGCTGCGGCGGGCGACGTCCAGGAGCTTGTCGACGTCCAGGTAGGTGTCGGCCGCGCGGGCTCCGCCGAGGGCGTACGCCTCGTCGGCGAGGCGGACGTGCAGGGACTCACGGTCCGGGTCGGCGTACACCGCGACGCTCGCGATCTGGGCGTCGGTGCAGGCGCGGGCGACACGGACGGCGATCTCGCCGCGGTTGGCGATCAGGACCTTGCGGATCTCGGGCACGGCTCACCGTAACGTCAGTCGAGGGCGGTGGGCCGCACCCGGCGGCCCGCGATGTGCAGATCTGTGCGAATCGTCAACCGGTCGCGTCACCGGTTTGTGCGGTTCCCCACAGGTCGTGCACGTGCAGGTCGACGTCGGCGAGCAGGGACCGCAGCAACGGCAGGCTGAGCCCCACCACGCCGTGGTGGTCACCCTCGATCCCGGTGACGAAGGCCCCGCCCCGCCCGTCGACGGTGAAGGCGCCCGCGACGGCGAGGGGCTCACCGGTCGCGACGTAGGCGTCGATCTCGACGTCACTGACGTCGGCGAAGTGCACGACCGTGGTGGACGTGGCGCCCAGGGTCGCCCCGGTGCCGCCCTGGTCGGGGTCGCGCAGGTCGATCAGCCAGTGACCGGTGTGCAGCTGGCCGGACCGGCCGCGCATCCGGCGCCACCGGGCGACGGCCTCCTCGGCGTCGCGGGGCTTGCCGTGCACCTGACCGTCGAGCTCCAGCAGCGAGTCGCACCCCAGGACGAGGTCGGCGTCGGGGTCGGTGGCCGCCACGGCCCGGGCCTTGGCCTGGGCCAGGACGAGCACGGCGTCGGCGGG
>NZ_AXCZ01000019.1 GCF_000767165.1 Cellulomonas bogoriensis 69B4 = DSM 16987 | reverse complement strand
ACCTGCTCGTGGGGCGGGGCCGCGGCCCGCGCACCACCGCAGGCGCGCACCCGTCCGCCCTCCAGGTCGGGGCCGTCACCCGGCGCTGCCTGCGCTACTGGGCGGCCGACCCCCGGTACCTGAGCGCGATGCTCGCCTCCGTCGCGCTACCGCTCGTGATCGTCCTGCTCCTCGGTGCGGTCGTGGAGGCCCCCGCGGCGGTGGTGCTGAGCATCGCGCCCCTCATGGGGGGCACCATCGGCTGGGGGCGCCACAACGACGTCGCCTACGACGGCTCCGCGTTCTGGATGCACGTCGTCGCCCGGCCCGCCGGGTGGACGGACCGCGCCGGTCGGGCCGCCGCCGTCCTCGCCTGGGCGGTCCCGCTGGTGGTGCTCGTCGGCGTCCTGGCAGGTGTCACCTCGGGCCGGCCCGACCTCGGGGTCGCAGCGGTGGGTGCCGGGGTCGGCGTCCTGCTGACCGGGTTGGCCGTCTCGGCGGTGAGCAGCGCCTCGTTGGTCTACCCCGTCCCGCAGGCCGGCGGCAACCCGTTCGCCGCGCCGGCAGGTTCCCTCGGCGCAGGCCTCGTCGCCCAGCTGGTCACCTCCCTGGTGACCCTCGTGCTGGCCTCCCCGGTGCTGCTGGTCTACGCCGCGGCGCTGTGGTGGGACCCGGTCATGGCCTGGGTCGCCCTCGGCCTGGGGGTGCTGGGGGGTGGGGCCCTGCTCGCGGTCGGGGTGGTCCTCGGTGGGCGTGTCCTGGACCGCCGCGCGCCCAGGCTCGCAGCCCGTCTGGTGTGACCGGTCTCCCGTAGACTCCTGCGCATGAGCGAGCCGATGCCCCCCGCGACCGGTCCCGACGACCCCGCTCAGCCGGGCCCCGGTTCGGGCACGTCGACGGGGGTCCTGGAGCGCACCGAGCTGCGCGAGGAGCTCGAGCCCGGCGACCGCGAGCGGTTCGCCCACTACGTGCGCAAGGAGAAGATCCTCGACTCGGCGCTGTCCGGCGCCCCGGTGGTGGCGCTCTGCGGCAAGGTGTGGGTCCCCGGCCGCGACCCGAAGAAGTTCCCCGTGTGCCCGGTGTGCAAGGAGATCTACGACGGTCTGCGCGAACCGCAGGACGGCGGCTCCGACTCCTCCGGCGGACGGTGAGCGCGCGGTTCGACGGCGCTCGCACCACCGCACCGGGCAGCGCGCCCGGTGGCGGGCACGCGGGCGTGTCCAGCCCCTCTGCGGCCGCCGCCTCGCACCTGTCACCGGCCTTTCCCGCTCGGGCCCCGTGGGGGACCGCGAGCAAGCTGCGCGCCTGGCAGGCGGCCGCGCTCGAGGCCTACGAGTCCCGCGGGCCCCGCGACTTCCTGGCGGTCGCGACCCCGGGGGCCGGTAAGACCACGTTCGCCCTGCGGGTCGCCACCAACCTGCTGGAGGCCGGGGTGGTGCGCCGGGTCACGGTCGTGGCACCCACCGAGCACCTCAAGCGGCAGTGGGCCGACGCCGCGGCCCGCGTGGGCGTCCGCCTGGACCCGACCTTCCGCAACAGCCAGGGTCGCCACGGCGCCGCGTTCGACGGGGTGGCGGTCACCTACGCCCAGGTCGCGTCCAAGCCCGCCCTGCACGCCGCACGCACCAAAGCCGCACCCACCCTGGTGATCCTCGACGAGGTCCACCACGCCGGTGACGCGCTGTCCTGGGGGGACGCCGTCCGGGAGGCCTTCGAGGGCGCCACCCGGCGTCTCGCCCTCACCGGCACCCCGTTCCGCTCCGACACCGCCGCGATCCCCTTCGTCAGCTACGCCCCCGACCCCGACGGGATCCGGAGGTCCGTCGCGGACTACGTGTACGGCTACGGCGACGGACTGCGCGACGGCGTCGTCCGCCCCGTCCTGTTCCTGTCCTACAGCGGCCAGATGCGGTGGCGCACCCGCGCCGGGGACGAGGTCAGCGCACGCCTGGGCGAAGACCTCACCAAGGACATGACGGCCCAGGCCTGGCGCACCGCCCTGGACCCCGAGGGCGAGTGGATCCCCTCGGTGCTCGCAGCGGCCGACCGGCGGCTGTCAGAGGTGCGCCGCACCGTCCCCGACGCCGGCGGCCTGGTCATCGCCACCGACCAGGCCGACGCCCGCGCCTACGCCGCGCACCTGCGGGCCGTGACGGGCGAGGCACCCACCGTGGTCCTGTCCGACGACGACGGCGCCTCGGACCGCATCGACGAGTTCTCGGCCGGGACCAGCCGGTGGATGGTCGCGGTCCGCATGGTCTCCGAGGGCGTGGACGTCCCTCGACTGGCCGTGGGCGTCTACGCGACGTCCACCGCGACCCCGCTGTTCTTCGCCCAGGCCGTGGGCCGGTTCGTGCGGGTGCGCCGCCGCGGGGAGACCGCCTCGGTGTTCCTGCCGAGCGTCCCCCAGCTCCTGGCGCTCGCGGCGTCCCTGGAGGTCGAGCGCGACCACGCCCTGGACCGGCCGATGGCTGAGGACCCCGGGCTGGAGGACGGGCTGCTGGAGGCTGCGAACCGTACCGAGCGGTCGGCGGACGTCGTCGGTGAGGACGGGGTCGTGGGCGCCTTCCAGGCGCTCGAGGCCCAGGCGAGCTTCGACCGGGTGCTGTTCGACGGCGGGGAGTTCGGGACCGGCGCCGAGGTGGGGTCGGACGAGGAGCAGGACTTCCTCGGTCTTCCGGGCCTTCTGGACGCCGACCAGGTCAGCACCTTGCTGCGGCAGCGCCAGTCCCGCCAGACGAAGGCGTCGGGACGCTCGGCCGAGCCGGTGGTGGACCACCGCAGGTTGGCAGAGCTGCGCAAGGAGCTCAACTCGCTCGTCTCGGCGTGGGCCAGGCGCACGGGCACGCCGCACGGCTCGGTCCACAACGAGCTGCGACGGCGGTGCGGTGGGCCTGAGGTGCCGTTGGCCTCCGCACCCCAGGTCGAGGCCCGGATCGCGATGGTGCGTGACTGGTTCGTCGGGCGTCGGTGACCTTTCGCTTCTCAAGTGGTTCGCACGTCGCGCCCCTGACCAGCAGATTCGCACCGAAGTTGAACAACTTCTGCCCGACTTGCCCGTTCAGGATGCGCATCTGAACAACTCCTGCCACGCTTCTACCGAAGCCGACCGCAAGGGATCCCCGAGCGGTCACCCCGGAAGAAAGGGCTCGCATCATGCCTAGCTGGTTGCTCATCCTGATCGTCGGCGTCGTCCTCCTCGTCTTCGGCATCGCGGTCGAGGCGGCACAGTTCCTGATCTGGCTCGGGATCATCGTTCTCGTCGTGAGCCTCATCCTCGGCCTCGTGGGGCGTGGTCGCAGCACCAGGGTCTAACCCCCACCCTGCACACAGGTGCCCGGGAGCCGGTCGGCTCCCGGGCACCTGTGTGTCCGGGGTCTTCCTGGGGCGGTGAGGTTCCGGTGCGGTGGGCGCCGGGGCCTCTCAGTCGGTGAGGGTGGTCTGCACGGTCGGGACGGCGGGATCGCCGGCCGAGAGCCTCGTGGCGCCGGGTGGCAGCTCGGCGCGGGACCGCTCGTGGGTCTGCGCGGCGAGCGCCACCCCGGGGGCACCGGTCCACCGGGTGTCCACGGCCCCGTCGTTCACCAGCGGCACGTGCAGGGGGCGCAGGTCGGCGGTGTCGGGCGTCCATCCCGTGACGGCGTGGTCCGGGCCCCCGACGACGACCTCTTCGATCGCGCGACCGGACTCGTCGAGGCGGCGTGCGGCCTGCTTGCGGCCGCCGAGGCTCTTCTTGGTCGCCGACGCCTTGGCCACCGGCTGCAGGGTGCCGTCCGGCCCCTCCCGGGCCACCAGCTTGTAGACCATGCCGCAGGTGGGTGCGCCGGAACCGGTGACCACAGAGGTGCCCACGCCGTAGGAGTCGACCGGTGCCGCGGCGAGCGCGGCGATGGCGTGCTCGTCGAGGTCGGACGAGACCACGATCCGGGTGCCGGTCGCCCCGAGCGCGTCCAGCTGGTGGCGCACCTCCTGGGCGAGGAAGGGCAGGTCCCCGGAGTCCAGGCGCACCGCTCCCAGGTCGGTGCCGGCCGCCTCGACGGCGTTGCGCACGCCCTGGGCGACGTCGTAGGTGTCGACCAGCAGGGTGGTGCCGGGTCCCAGGGCACGGACCTGTGCGGCGAACGCCGACCGCTCGTCGTCGTGCAGCAGGGTGAAGGCGTGGGCGGCGGTGCCGATGGTGCGCAGGCCGTAGCGCCTGCCGGCCTCCAGGTTGGAGGTGCCGGCGAACCCTGCGACGGCGGTGGCGCGTGCCGCGGCCACGGCGGACTCCTCGTGGGTGCGGCGGCTGCCCATCTCCAGGCAGGGGCGGCCGATCGCGGCGCCGGTCATGCGGGACGCGGCGGAGGCGACGGCCGAGTCGTGGTTGAGGATCGACAGCACGAGGGTCTCCAGGAGCACGGCCTCGGCGAAGGTCCCCTCGACGCTGAGGACGGGGGACCCGGGGAAGAAGCACTCGCCCTCGGCGTAGCCGCTGATCGTGCCGTGGAACCGGTAGTCGGCCAGGTACTCCAGGGTCGCCCGGTCCACGACACCTTCACGGGAGAGGTAGGCGAGCTCGGCGTCGCCGAACCGGAACGTGGACAACGCCTCCAGGAGGCGACCTGTGCCGGCGACCACCCCGTACCGGCGCCCCGGGGGCAGCCGTCGGGTGAAGACCTCGAACACGCAGTGCCGCTGGGCGGTCCCGTCGGCGAGCGCCGCCTGCAGCATGGTGAGCTCGTACCGGTCGGTGTGCAGGGCCGTGGACCGGCGCTCTGTCCCGGTGTGGCTCGCCGCCGGGGAGCGGTGTGGGGAGGGCGGCTCTGCGCTCATGGGCCCACGGTACGGGGGCGTGGTGGGCCCTGCCGTGCGGCGTGGAAGTCCCGGGGTGCCTAGAGTTGGTCCTGTGGACGTGACCGTGACCTCGATGCCGCTGGCGGACCTCCGTCGGGACGAGGCTGCCCTGGTGGAGGGGTGGACGACGGTCGTGTGGAACGACCCGGTCAACCTGATGAGCTACGTGACGTACGTGTTCCGCAGCTACTTCGGCTACTCCCAGGAGAAGGCCGAGGCGTTGATGCGTCAGGTCCACGAGGAGGGGCAGGCCACGGTCGCGTCCGGCAGCCGTGAGCAGATGGAGATCGACGTGCAGGCCATGCACGGTTTCGGCCTGTGGGCCACGGCCCAGCCGGCGTTGTGACGGGGGTGTGGTGAGGGCTTTCCGCAAGGACGGTGGGGCGTACGTGGCGCGGGTGGACTCCACGGAGCGCGCGGTCCTGATCGAGCTGGTGGACGACGTGGTGGCCCTGCTGTCGGCGCATGCGGGGGCGCCGGAGCCGCTGGCGCACGCGGAGGACCCGCTGCAGGCGCTGCGCATGGCGGTGGAGGACAAGCCCACCCCGCAGGACCCGGCGCTGCGCAGGCTCCTGCCCGACGCCTCGGTCGACCCGGACGTGAACGCCGAGTTCCGGCGCCTGACCGAGGACGACCTGCGTGCCTCGAAGACCGACAGCCTGCTGCGGCTGCGGGCGGTGCTGCAGGGTGCGCAGCCCGACGTGGTGGTGCTGCCGAGCGAGGCGGGCCGGGTCGCGGCGGCGCTGACGGACGTGCGTCTGGTCACCTCGGAGCGGTTGGGGGTGCGCAACGACTCCGACGCCGATCGCCTGTACCGGTTGGTGGGGTCGGACCCTCTGGGTGACCACCACCCGGAGGAGATGCGGCGTCGGTTCCTGGCGACGGTGTACCTGGTCCTGGGGATGCTCCAGGAGTCGTTGGTGGACCTGATGCTGACGGACCTGGGTACGCCTGCGTCGTGAGGTCGTGGGCGGGGCTAGGCTCGTGGCCGTGAACGACGCACCGATCGGCATCTTCGACTCCGGTGTCGGGGGGCTGACGGTGGCGCGGGCCGTGCTGGACCAGCTGCCGCACGAGTCCGTCCTGTACATCGGTGACACCGCGAACGGCCCGTACGGGCCCAAGCCGTTGGCCGCGGTGCGGGCCCACGCGCTGCAGGTCATGGACGACCTGGTCGACGCCGGGGTGAAGATGCTGGTGATCGCGTGCAACAGCGCGTCCGCCGCGGTGCTGCGGGACGCGCGCGAGCGGTACACCCAGCGCCGGGGCCTGCCGGTGGTCGAGGTGATCCTGCCTGCGGCGCGGCGCGCGGCTGCTGCGACGCGCACGGGCCGTGTGGGGGTGATCGGTACCCGGGCGACGGTCGCCTCGCGCGCCTACGACGACGCCTTGGCGGTGGCGTCCGGGATCACGTTGACGTCGCAGGCGTGCCCGGGGTTCGTGGAGCTGGTCGAGGCCGGCACGACGTCGGGCCCGCAGGCCCTGGAGGTGGCGCGGGAGTCGTTGGAGCCTGTGGTCGGGGCCGGTGTGGACACGTTGGTGCTGGGGTGCACCCACTACCCGCTGCTGACGGGGGTGATCTCGTACGTGATGGGTGAGGGCGTGACGCTGGTGTCCAGTGCGGAGGAGACCGCGAAGGACGTGTACCGCACCTTGGTCGCCCACGGCCTGGAGCGTGACCCGGCGGCGGGGCCCCCTGGTCACAGGTTCTTGGCGACCGGTGATGCGGCGTCGTTCCAGGCGTTGGCCCGACGGTTCCTGGGGCCGGAGGTCGCGTCGGTGGAGCCGGCGGACGAGCTGCGGGCTGTGGCCCGGGTGCTGGGGGCGCCGCGGTGAGGGTCACGGTGGTGGGGTGCGCGGGGTCGTTCCCGGGGCCGGAGTCGGCGGCGTCGTCGTACCTGGTGCAGGCCGAGGACGAGGCGGGGCGCACCTGGAACGTGCTGCTGGACCTGGGCAGCGGGGCGTTGGGGGCGTTGCAGCGGTTCTGCCCGCCCACGGAGGTCGACGCCCTGGGGCTGTCGCACCTGCACCCCGACCACGTGGCGGACGTGAGCGGGTTGTACGTGTACCTGAAGTACCGGCCGATCGGCACCGGTCCGGGGCGGCGCCGTCCCCTGCCGGTGCACGGCCCGTTCGGCACGGCGTCCCGGTTGGGGCAGGCGTACGGGTTGGAGCCGGGGGAGTCGATGGCGGACCAGCTGGCCGTGCACGCGTGGCAGCCGGGGCGGCCGGTGCGGGTGGGCCCCATGTCGTTGACGCCGGTGGCGGTGAACCACCCGGTCCCGGCGTACGGGATCCGGGTGCAGGGCCCCAGCGAGGACGACCCCTCGCGTGAGGTGACGTTGGCGTACACCGGTGACACGGACACGTGCCCGGGCCTGTCGCAGCTGGCCGCGGGTGTGGACGTGCTGCTCGCGGAGGCGTCGTTCGTGGAGGGTCGTGACCCCGTCAGGGACATCCACCTGACGGGTCGGCGTGCGGGGGAGGTCGCTGCCGAGGGTGGGGTGGGGCGGTTGGTCCTGACGCACATCCCGGCGTGGAACCCGCCCGGGGCGGCCCACAAGGAGGCCTCGGCGGTGTTCGACGGGCCGATCGAGGTGGCGCGGCCCGGTCTGGTGGTCCGCCTGTGAGGCTCCCCTAGGCTCGGGGGATGACTTCCCACTCTCCGTCGTCCTCGACCTCTGCTGCGCGCGCCGACGGGCGTCGCCCCGACGAGCTGCGCCCGGTGCGGATCACCCGCGGTTGGTTGGACGCGGCCGAGGGCTCGGTGCTGGTGGAGTTCGGGGGCACGCGGGTGCTGTGCGCGGCGTCGTTCACGGACTCGGTGCCCCGGTGGCGCAAGGGTTCGGGCGAGGGCTGGGTGACGGCGGAGTACGCGATGCTCCCGCGGGCCACGAACACCCGCAGCGACCGGGAGTCGGTCAAGGGCCGGGTGGGGGGCCGCACCCATGAGATCTCCCGGTTGATCGGCCGCTCGTTGCGCGCGGTGGTGGACGTGCGGGCGCTGGGCGAGAACACGATCGTGCTGGACTGCGACGTCCTCCAGGCCGATGGGGGGACCCGCACCGCGGCGATCACGGGGGCGTACGTCGCCCTGGCCGACGCGGTGGCGTGGGGCCGGCGGAACAAGAAGGTCTCGACCCGGGCCGAGGTCCTGACCGACTCGGTGTCGGCGGTGAGCGTGGGCATCGTGGACGGTGTGCCGGTGCTGGACCTGCCGTACGTGGAGGACGTGCGGGCCCAGACGGACATGAACGTGGTGGTGACGGGCTCGGGCCAGTTCGTGGAGGTGCAGGGCACCGCGGAGCAGAAGTCGTTCGACCGGTCCGAGCTGGACGCCTTGCTGGACCTGGCGCTGGGTGGCACCGCCGAGCTCGCCCGCATCCAGGCGGCGGCACTGGCCGAGGACGGTCGGTGAGCGGCGGGCGGCTGGTCCTCGCGACCCACAACCGTCACAAGATCACCGAGCTGCGCGCGATCCTGGCCCCGCACGTGCCGGGGCTGGGTGAGGGTGACGTCGTCGGTGCCGGTGACGTGGGTGCGCCCGAACCGGTCGAGGACGGGGTGACGTTCGCCGCGAACGCGTTGATCAAGGCGCGTGCGGTGGTGCGGGCGACGGGTCTGCCGGCGGTCGCTGACGACTCGGGACTGTGCGTCGACGTGCTGGGTGGCGCTCCCGGGGTGTTCTCCGCACGGTGGTGCGGCACGCACGGGGACGACGCCGCGAACACCGCGCTGCTGCTCGCCCAGCTCGCGGACGTCCCGGCCGAGCACCGGGGTGCGGGCTTCACGTGCGCCGCGGCGCTCGTGACCCCGGACGGTGTGGAGCACGTGGAGGTCGGTGTGCTGCGCGGGCGTCTGGCCACGGCGCCCCGCGGCGAGGGCGGTTTCGGTTACGACCCGGTGCTGGTCCCCGACGCGCAGCCGTCCTGGGCGACGTCCCCGGTGACCTGCGCAGAGCTGTCCGCGGCTGAGAAGAACGCGATCTCCCACCGCGGGCAGGCGTTCCGCGCACTCGCCCCGCACGTCGCGGACGTCCTGGGTCGGTGAGGGTGACGGGTCGGGACCCGTGGGGCGACGGGACGGCCCCACCGTCGGGTGCGGTGCACCTGGCTGTCCGTGACCTGGCCGTCGGGCACCCGGGCCGTCCGGTGCTGCGGGGTGTGACGTTCACGGCCGCGGCGGGCGACCGGGTCGGGCTGGTGGGCGAGAACGGGACGGGCAAGACCACGTTGCTGCACGCCGTGGCGGGGCGGCTGGAACCCACGGCCGGCCAGGTGCGCCTGGTGGGCACACTGGCACTGGTGGAGCAGGACCTTCCCCTGGTGGCGGGCATGACGGTCGGGGACCTGGTGGAGGAGGCCTTGGGGCCGGTGCGCGCCGCCGCCCGTGAGCTGGACGAGGCGACCGCAGCGGTCGACGCGCACCAGGACCAAGGTGACGCCGAGCGCCTGGCGGTCGCCCTGGCACGTGCCGAGCGCCTGGGCGTGTGGGACGCCGACCGTCGGGTGGACGAGGCCCTGACCCGGTTCGGCGCCCCGCGGGACACGACCAGGCCGTTGGCGTCCCTGTCGGTGGGGGAGAGGTACCGTGCCCGGTTGGCGTGCCAGGTCGCGGGTCGCGCGGACGTCCTGCTGCTGGACGAGCCGACGAACCACCTGGACGTCGGGGGCATCGACTACCTGACCGAGCAGGTGCGCCGGTGGCAGGGCGCAGTGGTGGTGGTGACCCACGACCGGCGACTCCTGGACGACGTGATGACGGCGATCGTGGACCTGGACCCGTCGGTGGACGGGACCCCCACGGTGTACGGGGCCACGGACTACGCCACCTACCGGTACGCCCGTGACCAGGCGTGGCGTCGGTGGCAGCAGCGGTACACCGCCGAACGGGCACGCCGGGAACGGCTGGCCGAACGCCTGGACACCTCCTACGAAGGTCTGTCGGACGAGTGGCGCCCACCGAAGGGCTCGCAGAAGCACCGCAGGGGCACCCGGGCGCGCATCCACGTCAAGGCCGCGGACCGGTTGCTGGAGCAGCTCGACGCGAACGCCGTCGAGGTCCCACCGCCACCGGTGCGACTGGTGTTCCCCGACCTGCCGGCGTCCCCGGCGGCCACCGCGGCGGACTCCCCGCCGTTGCTCGAGGCCCGGGGGGTGCACGTACCGGGCCGCCTGGACCTCCCGGGGGTGCGGGTGCAGGTCCCACCCTGCGGGCGGCTGCTGGTCACAGGGCCCAACGGGTCGGGCAAGTCGACCTTGCTGGGTGTGCTGGCGGGACGGGTGCCGTCCGAGCGTGGCGTGCGCAGCACAGGGCCGGGGGTGCGGGTCGGTCTGCTCGGTCAGGACGACGAGGTGGCGCACGACACGACCCGGACCGGGTTCGAGGCGTACGCCGCGCACGCCTTGCGCCTGCTGGAGGCCGACGAGCTGGACCCCCAGCACCTGGTGCCCGTGGCGGGCCTGGGGCTGTTGAGCGAGGACGACCTGGAGCGGCCGTTGCGTGAGCTGTCGGTGGGTCAGCGCCGCCGGTTCGACCTGGCGTGCGCCCTGCTCGCCGCACCGCACGTGCTGGTGCTCGACGAGCCCACCAACCACCTCTCGGTCGCCCTGGTCGACGACCTGACCGAGGCGCTGCGGGCGACGAGCGCCGCGGTGGTCGTCGCCACCCACGACCGCGCCCTGCGTGCGGACCTGGCGGACTGGCCGAACCTGGACCTCGGCTGAGGCACGGGCACCGCCACTGCTGTCAGCCCTGCTGTCAGCCCTGTCGTCAGCCCAGCCGTCCGACGTGGGCCATGGCCTGCCGCAGCAGGTACCCGTGACCGCCGATCATCTCGACCTGCACCTGCTCGCTGCACGCCTCCTCGGGTGTCATCCACGCGAGGTCCAGGGCGTGCTGCTGCGGTTCGCAGTCCCCGGTGACCGGCACCACGTACGCCAGGGACACCGCGTGCTGGCGGGGGTCGTGGTACGGGGTGACACCGGGTGTGGGGAAGTACTCGGCGACCGTGAACGGCTGCGGCGAGGCGGGGATCAACGGCAGAGCCATGGGGCCGAGGTCCTTCTCGAGGTGGCGCAGCAGCGCGTCCCGCACCCGCTCGTGGTGCAGCACCCGACCGGACACCAGCGCCCGGGTCATGGTCCCGTCGTGGGACACGCGCAGGAGCAGCCCCACGGCGACGACGTCCCCGCTGTCGTCGACGCGCACGGGCACGGCGTCGACGTACAGCATCGGCACCCGTGCGCGCGCCACGGCCAGCTCGGCCTCGCTCAGCCACGCGTCGGGGGTGGGTTCGTCCGGGTAGTCGGCGGTCTCGGTCATGGTCGAAGCCTACGGTCACCTGCCCGCGGGGCCCTGCGACGGGGGTTCGCGGAATACCGGCGGTGTGGTGGTGTTACGCCCTCAGGGCCGGTTCGCGGCCTGTCACCGTCTGGAGAGGACCTGCTGATGCCGACCGTCGAGCTCACCGAGGGCATGTTCGAGAAGACCGTCACCGAGAACGACATCGTCCTGGTGGACTTCTGGGCCGAGTGGTGCGGTCCGTGCCGGCAGTTCGCGCCGGTGTTCGAGCAGTCCTCGCAGGACCACCCCGACGTGGTGCACGGCAAGGTCGACACCGAGGCCGAGCAGGGGCTGGCCGGCGCCGCCCAGATCACCTCCATCCCGACGCTCATGGCGTTCCGTCAGGGGATCCTCGTGTTCTCGCAGGCCGGGGCCCTGCCCAAGCAGGCGCTGGACCAGGTGATCACCGCCGTGAAGGGCCTGGACATGGACGAGGTCCGCAAGGAGCTCGCCGAGCAGGAGGAGGCCGCGAAGGCGAACGGCACCACGGCCGGCTGAGCGGTTGCCGGTGCCCGTCACCGGTGATCACCTGGGGGGACCGTCGGCCCAGAGGGCCGGCCCGACCCTCTGGGAGGACCGATGAGCGAGGACGTCTCCACCCCCGTGCCCGACGAGCCCCGTCAGGACCCTGACAACCCCGGCGACGAGACCGTCGAGGGTGGGCTGGGCCTGTCGACCTCACCGCACTCCGGCTACGAGGACGAGATGGAGGGCGCGGGCGTCCTGGAGGTCCCCGCCGAGGACCTGTTCCCCCTCGACGAGGACGAGGAGCCTGAGGCGTGACGCGCCTCCCGCGCGAGACGCAGGCCTCCGCAAGGCGGTCGCGGGTTCATTATCAGCACCTCGACGAGTCTTGACACTGTGTCTAAGCTTCAATAACCTTCGCCATGATCTGGCAATGTGGCCAGCGTTCTCTGGGGGCGAAGCATGCGCAAGGTATTGGTGGCTGCATCCGTGGTCATTTTATTGGCGACCGGCTCAACCGTCTCGGCTTGGGCCCTCGAAACGTGGACGGCGATAAACCCCAGGTGCACCTCGTCGACGGGAAATCAAATCGTCATCTCCTCGAAGACTTCAGGTCAGACCTATCACGCGACGGCGCAAAAAACATGGTACAAGGGCCATAAATCCAGTTCTTATGCGTCGACGAATACGGGCCAGTCGTCCTCTGGTTGGGCCGGGGTTGATGCAGGTAGTCGGATCCACGAGGCGTCCTACCGATGCAACAAGATGTGAACCGGACTCGCGCTCGCGGGTCTGGTGTTCTTGTGCTGGCCTTGGCTCTCTCGGGCGTAGTCGCTTGCGGGAGTTCTGGACGTGCTCCTGCCGGCGCTGAGGCTGGATGGGAACCCCCGGCATGGTTTGCTGAGCAAGCACAGGAACGTGAACTCGCGCGTGTGCGCCTGCAAGACTGCATCAACGAACTGGGCTGGGATCGCGAAATCGATGAGTGGGGTGGCTCGCCCGAGGGGTTCATGGATGACGCGGAGATGGACGCGTTCGTCGAGGACTCCACCGAATGCTTGCGGCAGGCTGGCTTGCGGGTGGACCATAAGGATCCCACCGTGGAGGAGCTCGAGGTTCTGTACGCGATGGAAGTCGATGGATGGCGGTGCATCGTCGCGCAAGGATACGACATCCCGGCGCCGCCATCGGTCGAGGTCTTCGTCGAGCAGTCTCTGGACGACTCACCGGCCGGAGAAGTGAACGTCTGGGCGCCCTACATCGCCGATGTCCTGGTCGAGCTACCTGAGCAGGAGTACCGCGATCTGTTGCGGAAGTGCCCGGAGCCCTGGCTATGGTGAACAGGCCTAAAGGTCATAAGTGCCAGGTCGAGCGGCCCAGTGCTAGGTTGCGTTCTCGAACTCTGGCCGCGGGCTCCGGGCTTCTTGCTGCGCTTTTTCTCAGTTCCTGTGGGGGTCCTGAGTCGGTTGGGGGTAGTCCTTCCGCGTGGCAGCCGCCAGCGTGGTTCGCCGAGCAGGCGCAGGAGCGCGAGCTTGCGACGGTCCGGTTGCAGGATTGCATTGATGACCGGGGTTGGAGTCGTGAGATTGATGAGTGGGGTGGGTCACCGGATTCATTCAGCGATAGCGATGAAATCGAGAGATTCGTTCAGGACTCACGCGAGTGCAGACTGCAGGTGGGCTTGAGTAACGAACCTCAGTTGCGGACGGCTGACGACTTCGCGCACCGTTTTGACATGCTTGTCGAGGGTTACGAGTGTCTTGTTGCCCATGGTGTCGACGTGCCCGCGCCGCCCACTCGCGAAGCGTTCTTAGAGCAGAGCCTCGCTGGAGGGCGGGATCCCGTGGATATCGACTCGATTTGGCACCCGTACTTGGCGCCGGATCTTGTCTCGCGGCCGTGGGGCGAGTACGACGATTTGGTCCAGACCTGTCCGGAACCGTGGTGAAACCATTGGGTTTGTCCCGGCGGTTGTGGGTTGTTGTAGCGTGGGGATTCTCGGTTGTCCTCGCCACAGGTGCGGGCATGATCGCTGGGAGGGCGGTCTTTGTGCCCCCCCAGACTTCCGACGAGCCGATCACCGCGCGGAGTTTCACAGTCGGGACCGGGACTGTCGGGTCGAGTGCCCGCTACACGGCGGTCGCGGAGTGGCCGACTGAACCTCTTGTCACCGGCGCCTCTGCCGGGACCATCACCGAGATCCTGGTTGACTCGGGGGGCGAAGTCACGTCCGGGGATGTCCTGTACTCGGTCGGCCTGCGCCCGGTGGTGATCGCCGAGGGTACTGTCCCTGCGTTCCGAGACCTCCAATCCGGTGACCGTGGTGCTGACGTGGCCCAGCTCCAGAAGATGCTCGTCGAGCTGGGCCACCTGACCGCAACGCCTGATGGGGTGTTCGGAGCGGGCACTACGACGGCGGTTCGGCGCTGGCAGGGCGATGTCGGAGTCTCCCGAACCGGTGTGGTGCAGCAGGGCGACCTCGTGTTCGCGGAAGCCCTGCCGGCTCGTGTCGTCCTTGCCGACGAGGTCGAGGTCGGTTCCCGAATCGAACCTGGAACGACTGTCGCCCTTTCTGTCGCAGAGGTGCCGGAGGTCACGATCCCCCTGGGTCAGGACCAGCGCGCATACGGCGCGCTGACCGGCACCCCCGTGGTGGTCGAGTTCGAGGACCAGGCGTGGGAGGCCGTGGTCGGTGAGGCCGTCACCACGGACACGGGTGAGTCGTCCCTGACGTTGACGGCACCCGACGGTGGACCGGTCTGCGGGGCGGACTGCGCTGACCTGCCGTTCACCGTCGATGCGTTGCGGCTCGGCGCGACGGTCGTGATCGAACCTGAGGTGGACGGCCCGTTGGTGCCCGTCTCGGCGTTGATCACCGGGCCGGACGGGACGGTGTCCGTCCGCACCGAGGACGGGCGCACGGTACCCGTGAGCATCCTGGGCTCGGACGGTGCGCGCGCCGTGGTGGAAGGCCTGGACGTCGGGACCGTCATCCTCCTGCACGGCGAGGACGGTGCCACCACCGACCAGCCCACCCAGGTCGACCCGGCCGCTGAGCAGTGACCCCCCGCTCCGTCCTGGCCGCCCGACAGCTCACCCTCCGTTACCGGCGCGGAAGCGCACCCGTCCTGCAGGACGTAGACGTGGAGTTCCCTGCCGGTGCGATCACCGCCCTCACGGGCCCCTCGGGTTCGGGCAAGTCGACGCTGCTGTACGTGCTGGCGTTGCTGCTGCGTCCCACGAGCGGGCACGTGGAGTGGGACGGCAGGGCCGTGGAGGGCCTGGACGACGGGGCCCGGTCCCGTCTGCGTGCTGCGAGGGCGGGCTTCGTGTTCCAGGACGCGATGCTCGACCCCGGTCGCACCGTCCTGGACAACGTGTGCGAGGGGGCCTTGTTCGCGGGCATGCCACGTCGCGAGGCGGAGCGCCGCGCGGTCGAGCTGCTCGAGCGCATCGGCGTCTCCCACCGCATCGACCACCGTCCCGGGGAGATCTCCGGCGGGCAGGCACAGCGGGTCGCCCTGTGCCGGGCGCTGCTCACCGATCCGGACGTGGTGTTCGCAGACGAACCCACCGGCAACCTCGATCACGCATCGGCGGAAGTCGTCTGGCAGGCGCTGACCCACCGGGCACGGGCAGGGGCGACGGTCGTGGTCGCCACCCATGACGAGGCCCTCGCCGAGCGGTCAGACCACCGTGTGGTCCTGACATGACCCTGCCGGGCACACCACGCCCACGCGACCTGGTGACCGACGGGATCCGTTCAGCGGTCGCCCAGCGCGTCCCGACGGTCACAGCGGCCCTCGTCGTGGCGCTGGTGTGCCTGGTGGTGCTGCTGACCACGGGGCGCACCGCGGCCACGGAACGTGCGGTGGTCGACTCGATCGACCTGGTCGGCTCCCGGCTCATCACCGTCACCGACAGCACGGGACAGGCGTACATCGACGTCGCCGCGGTCGACGAGGTGTCGCGCCTGAGCGGGGTGGACGCGGTCCTCGGGCTGGGCCCGGTACGCGACGGTCGCAACCGTGACCTGCCGCGGGTCCCGGTGGGGGTGCCGGTCCGCCCCTACGTGGGTGACCTGGAGCGTGCGGTGCGCCTGACCGCGGGTCGTGCCCCGGACGCCCCGCGGCAGGCGGCCGCCGGCACCGCGGCCCTGGCAGAGCTGGCCATGGACGGTCCTGCGGGCGCCGTCACCACCGGTGACGTGGTCGTGGGGGTCGTGGGGGAGTTCAGCGCCGACGGTCCTCTTGCCTCCCTCGACGGCAGCGTCCTCACCGTCCCGGCGGCCGGTGAGGAGTTCCCGCTGCGCGTGCTGTACGTGGTGGCGGCGGGGGCGACGGACGCCGCACGCCTGGCCGAGGACATCGAGCACGTCCTGCCCGCCCGCGAACCCACCCACGTGGACATCGCGGCGTCGACCAGCGTCCTGCAGCTCCGTGAGGTGGTGACGGGCACGTTGGGGGCGGGCGCGCGCCTGCTGATGGCGGGGGTCCTGGTGATGGGGCTGGTGGTCCTCGCGGTCACGATGTTCGGGGCGGTCGCCGGGCGGCGACGCGACTTCGGGCGCAGACGCGCCCTGGGTGCCAGCCGGTCATCGGTGGTGGTCCTGGTGCTCGTCCAGGCTGCGTGCGCCGGGACCGTGGGTGTGACCCTCGGGACGGCGGCCGGGGTCGGGGCGGTGGTCCTGCTGGCGGGGTCGGCGCCGGGTGCCGCATTCGTGGCAGGGCTCATGGGTGTGGTCCTGCTCGTGACGCTCCTGGCGGCGGTGCCGCCGGCCGTCACCGCGTCCCGGCGTGACCCGGTGAGCATCCTGCGGGTGCCCTGACGTCGGGCCCCGACCGCTGCGCGACCGCGGGCCCGACGGGGTTCAGGCAGGCGGTTCGGTGACCGCCGGGCGGATGACGAACGTCTGCCGCCACGCGGCGTTGTGCTGGCCGTCCAGGGACGCCCGCCACTCGTAGCGTTGCCCGGGCTCGAGCTGGAGGCCGGGGGCGATGGAGATGGTCATGGGCATCCGGATCTCCGTCCCGGGCAGTGCGGCGGGCGGGCGCCCTGCCTTGGCCCGGGCGTCGACGGTTAGGGGCTGCTCGCCGTACGGGCCGGGCACCATGACGGGGCGGCCGTCGGCGTCGACGAGCTCCAGGTGCAGGTCGATGTCACGGTCGGTCTCGTCCCAGCCGATGTCCAGCAGCAGGATCACGACCATCGGTGGGGTGGGGGTGGCGGTGACTGTCCACCCCAGGCCCAGGGCCGAGACCTTCCCGTTCGCCTCCTCGGCGGCATCGGCGAGCAGCACGGTGAGCTTCATGACGTCCTCTCATCGGGGTCGTGCGCGAGGCGGGAGTCGAACCCGCACGCCCGGGGGCACCAGGACCTAAACCTGGCGCGTCTGCCATTTCGCCACTCGCGCTCGTGCCCGAGCCTAGACGGCCCGGGCCTCGGGGGTCAGGTCAGGCCGAGGTCGCGGCGCAGCTTGGCGACGTGACCGGTGGCCCGCACGTTGTACTGGGCCAGGTGCACCTTGCCGTCCTCGTCCACCACGACGGTGGACCGGATGACGCCCTGGACGACCTTCCCGTACAGCTTCTTCTCGCCGTAGGCGCCCCACTCGGTGAGCACGGCACGGTCGGCGTCGGACGCCAAGGGGTACGTCAGCTCGGCCTTGGCGGTGAACTCGGCGAGCCGGTCCACCGGGTCGGGGGAGATGCCCAGGACGGTGTACCCGGCCTCGTGGAGGTGGTCCAGGGAGTCGCGGAAGTCGCAGGCCTGGGTGGTGCACCCGGGGGTCATCGCCGCGGGGAAGAAGAAGATCACCACACGCTTGCCCCGTAGCTCCGAGAGCGTCACCGTCCCGCCGTCAGCGGTGGGCAGGGTGAAGTCGGGGGCGAGGTCGCCGGGGCTCAGGCGCGGCATGGCACTCCTTCGGTCGCGGGACCTCTCACCCTACTGCGGCGGTACGGTCGACCCCGTGAGCACCGAGCCTTCGACCCCGCCCAGTCCCGCACCCAGCAACGCGCCCGCCAGGCCCGAACGCCTCCCGGTGCGGATGCTGCACGACCGTGTGCTGGTGCGCCTGGACGGGGAGTCCACCGAGCGGCTGTCGGGGTCGGGGATCGTGATCCCGGCGACCGCGACGGTCGGCAAGCGGCTGGCGTGGGCGCTGGTGGTGGCGACGGGCCCGCACGTGCGGCAGGTGCAGCGCGGTGACCGGGTCCTGTTCGACCCCGAGGACCGCGCCGAGGTCGAGCTGCAGGGCACCGACTACGTGCTGCTGCGCGAACGGGACCTGCACGGTGTCGCCGAGCCCGAGGCCAGCGGTGAGGGGACCGGCCTGTACCTGTAGGGCCCGTCGGGGCCCGGCCCCCGCACGTGGGCGCGTGGTGTCGGGGGCGCGTGAGAAGGTGACGTGAGCCATCCGGGCGAAGATGGCGCAACCCGTTGCGCGAGGCCGGTCGGGATGGTGCAGTTGTCCCCGAGGGGCACGACGAGGTTCCTCGCGCGTGGACAGGAGGAGGGTCATGGTGGTGGACGAGTCCGCACCTGAGGGCACCGAGACGGTCGGTGGCGAGCCCGCTGAAGGCGAGGCGTCGGCCGAGGTCATGAAGCTCCTCAGCGAGCACGTGCCCCTGGCCCTGCTGGCCGACCTGGCGTTGCCCAGCGGCCCGGAGTCCCCGCAGATCCTCCAGGAGGAGGGCCTGCCGGACGTGGCCTGGTGGGAGTCCCAGGACGAGCCGGAGGAGCCCGCGCGGGCGTCCGACAGCGGCGACTGAGACCGGATTCGTCCTACGGCTCAACCGGTGGTAGCCTCATGCACCGCGCGCCATTAGCTCAATTGGCAGAGCAGCTGACTCTTAATCAGCGGGTTCGGGGTTCGAGTCCCTGATGGCGCACACGGAAGCGCCCCCCACCTGCAGAGATGCGGTGAGGGGCGCTTTGTCTTGGCCTCGTGATCGAGGCCCCAGGTCAGTCGTCAGCCGTTGCCGGGCCCTGGGGTGCGAGGGCTGCGTCGGAGGAGAAGACGAGGCCGACGGCGATCTGCCCCTGCTGCAGCGCGGCCTTGGTGAGGGGGCCGCCGGCGTCCAGGGACGTGAAGTCCACGACCTGCAGGCCGTAGGTGTCTTCGAGGCCCGGCTGGCAGAACGGGCGCTCCGGGCACTCGGGCGGCCCGCCGAGGTCCACCGCGCACACGGCGGCGAGCTCGCTGAGGGTGCTGACGCCGTGCTCGTCGGCGAACGCCGTGGTCACGGCGAACGCGTTGCGGTTCTGCGCCTCGGCCGGTTCACCGATGACCAGACCGGCACCCTCGCCCAGGTCCCGCAGCGAGGCGAGGGTCTCCTCCAGGTCCGAGCTCGCCACGGCAGGGGCGTCGGCGCCGTTGACCCGCTGGTTCAGCACCTCCGTCAGAGTCCCCACGTACTCGGGCACCACAGTCAGCACACCGGTCTCCAGCGCCGGCAGGTACGTCTCGCGGTTGCCGATCGTCTGGGTGACGGTCTCGTACCCGGCGGCGTCCAGCACACCCGCGTACAGCGCGGCGAGGGTCGCGCTCTCGGAGAAGTTCCCGGCGCCCACGACGATCGGGCGGCCCTGACCCACGTCCGGCTGGTCGTCCAGGCCCTCGGACTCGATGAGCTCGGCCGCGACCTCCGTCGAGGTGCGCCGGTCCACGTCCACCGCCCGGTTCAGCTCGATCAGCGTCTCGCTCGTGAGCAGGGCCGAGACCTCGTCGAGCAGGCCCACCAGGTTCTCGTCGTCGGTGGCCGTCGGGCCGTGCAGGGCCGGGACCACGTTGTCCACGGTCTGCAGCCCCTGGTCGTCGTCCAGGACGACCAGCTGCTCCCCGGGGATCGCCTCGCACACCTCGAGCTGGTCGCCCTCAGGTGCGGTGGCCTCCGGTGACTGGCCCGCGGAACCGGGTTCACCGCACCCCGCGAGGACCAGAGCGGTGAGAGCAGCGACAGTGAACGTGGCGCGACGCACGCGTCCTCCTGGGGTGGGTCAGTCGATCAGGTGGCCCGCGGGCGCGTGCCTGGACCATTCGACCTGCCCCCACGGGCGGCGGCAACCGGTGGGCATGCCGAGCAGGGTCACGGCATGATCACGATCGTGGTGCGCCCGGTGCCTGTGCGGCGCCCCGCACACGAACCGGGCGCAGGCCCCGGGGCGTGACCGCCCGCTGCAGCGCTGCCAGGACCGCCTCGGTCAGCAGGCACAGGGCCGCCACCAGCAGGCCACCGGCCAGCACCTCCCCGAACCGGCGGGTCGCCAACCCGGTGACCACCAGCACCCCCAGGCCGCCACCCCCCACCAGTGCCGCCAACGGGATGGTCGCGACCACCTGCACCGCCGCGGTCCGCAGCCCGGCCGCGATCAGGGGGAACGCGAGCGGCAGCTCGACACCCACCAGGGAACGCCACCGCGACATGCCCATCCCCGCAGCGGCCTCCCGCACCCCGTGGTCCACCGACCGCAACGCCGTCCACGTGTTCGTCAGGATCGGCGGCACGGCGAACACCGCCGCCGCGATCACGGTCGGACGGTTCCCGAAGCCGACCGCGGTCGTCGCGAAGATCAGCAGCAGGGCGAACGTCGGCACCGCGCGGGTGACGTTCGCGACCACCACCACCGCACCGCCCCCACGGCGGGCCCGGGCCAGCACCGCACCCAACGGCAACGACACCGCCGCGGCGATCGCCACCGCGGCGGCCGCCATCGCCAGGTGCTCCCGCGCCAGGGCGAGCACGCCCCGCGGTCCGGTCCAGCTCAACGGGTCGTTGAGCCACACGAACGCGTCCTCCAGCACCGAGCCCGTCATGTGCGCACCGCCCGCTGCCACGGCGTCAGGGCCCGCCCCAGCGCCAGCAGGACCAGGTCCGCGACCAGCGCCACCAGCACCGTCAGGAGGGTCGCGGTCACGACCTCGGCCCGGTAGCCGCTCTGGAACCCTCGGAACATCAGCTGCCCCAGACCCCCGAACCCGACCACCACCCCGATCGTCACCAGCGCGACGGTCGTCACGGTCGCGAGCCTGAGACCGGCGACCACCGCCGGAAGCGCGTTCGGCAGCTCGACCGTCAGCAACGTCCGCACCCGCCCCATGCCCAGCCCCCGGGCGGCGTCCACCACCCCCGGGTCCACCCCTTGCAGCCCGACCACCACGTTGCGCACCAGCACCAGCAACGCGTACGCGACCAGACCGATCAGGACCGTGGTGCGCCCGATCCCCGTGAACGGGGCGAGCATCGCGAACAGGGCCAACGACGGCACCGTGTACATCACACCCGTGACCCCCAGCACCACCGCCGTCCACCTGGGGTGCCCGTGCACCAGCACCGCCAACGGCAGCGCCAACGCCAACGCGATCGCCACGGCCTGCACCGTCAACGAGACGTGCTGCTCCAGGGCGGTCGTCAGGTCGCCCCAGTTCGCCTGCACGTACGACCACGACAGCCACGGGTCCGGGGCCGGGCTCGTCGTCACCGCCCGAGGCTAACCGCCGACGGACGGTAACGTCACCGCATGGCCGGCGGACACCCTCGCCCCGCTGCGGGCACCACACCCAGCCCTGGCGACGCCCCCGTCATCGTCCTGGACGGGGTACGCAAGGAGTACCCCGACGGCACCGTCGCGGTCGACCGCATGGACCTCACGGTCGCCCGCGGCGAGCTGCTCGTCCTGGTCGGCGCGTCCGGGTGCGGCAAGTCCACCACCCTGCGCATGGTCAACCGGCTCGTCGAACCGACCGGCGGACGGGTCCTCCTGGAGGGCCGGGACGTCACCCGCACCGACCCCGTCGCCCTGCGCCGCCGCATCGGCTACGTCATCCAGGACGTGGGGCTGTTCCCGCACCGCACGGTCGCCCAGAACGTGGCGACCGTGCCCCACCTGCTCGGTTGGCCCCAGGACCGCACCCGCGCCCGCACCACGGACATCCTGGACCTGGTGGGCCTGGACCCGGCGACCTTCGCCCGCCGCTACCCCCACCAGCTCTCGGGCGGGCAGCGCCAACGCGTCGGAGTGGCCCGCGCCCTGGTCGCCGACCCGCCCGTCCTGCTCATGGACGAGCCGTTCGGGGCCGTCGACCCCGGCGCCCGCCGCCGCCTGCAGGACGAGTTCAGCCGCATCCAGCGCGAGCTCGGCACCACCGTCATCCTCGTCACCCACGACGTGGACGAGGCTGTGCGCCTCGGTGACCGGGTGGCCGTCCTGGCCCCCGGGGGTCGCGTCGAGCAGGTCGCCGACCCGTTGACGGTCCTCGCCCGACCCCGCACCGACGTCGTCGCCGACCTCCTGGGCCGTGGCCGCCTCACCCGGCTCCTGGCCGCCGGCCGCCTCACCGCCGCCGACCTCGATCCCGTCTCCCCTCCCGACGGCGGCCCCGACGCAGGCACCCTGCCGGTGGGCGCGTCGCTGGACGAGGCGCTCGCGGCGTTGACGCGGGCCGACGACGACGCTGTCACGGTGCACGACGGTGGGTCCGTGGTGGGGTCGATCGGCCCGTCCGGCCTGGTGCGGGCGCTGCGCAGGCTTCTGGACGACGAGGTGCTCACGCCGTGACGGTCAGGCCGGTGCGACGTCCTCGGGGTCGCCGTCGGTGATGGGAAGCAGCCGGTCGACACCGGTGATCGTCAGGAGCTCCTTGAGCATCCAGGGGGCGTTGCGCAGCTCGACGGGGTAGTCGTGGGCCTGGGCGTCCCGGGCGAGGCGCACCAGGATCGACATGCCGGTGGAGTCGATGAACGTGACACCGCCGGCGTCGATGACCAGGGGCAGCTGGCGTTCGGCGACCGTCTGGCACATGGGTCCTGCGGACTGGCGGACCGCGAGGTCGATCTCACCCCAGGCCTCCACGACCGACTGGTCGGGCATCTCGCGCAGGGTCATGCCGGAGCGCGGCCGCTGCTCACGTCCCTCTGTACCGCTCATGTCGGACTAGTCCTTCCGTGCTCGTCCGTGCTCGCCCGTGTTCGGTGCTCGCGGGTGCCCCCTTCCAGCCGATCCAACCGCAGATCCGGTCATCCGGCACTGTGACGACTGCCTCGGCGCGGCGTGAGGGGCGGGTTTCACCCGTCGGTGACCAGGGACCTGAGCCCCCCGAACCTCGCGTGTCGTGAGTAGTGTGCTGGTGTGACTCGCATCGCTCTGGCCACCTGCTCGGACCTGCCCGACCTGGACGTTGAGGACGTCCCGCTCCTGGACGCCCTGCGCGCCCGCGGTGCGACCGCCGAGGCAGTGGTGTGGGACGACGAGTCGGTGGACTGGGCGGCGTACGACCTGGTGGTGGTGCGTTCCACCTGGGACTACGCCAAGCGGCCGGACGTGTTCCTGGAGTGGGCTGAGCGGGTCGACTCCGTGACGCGCCTCGCCAACCCGGCCTCGGTGATCCGCTGGAACGCGGACAAGCACTACCTGCGCGAGCTGGAGGACGCGGGCGTCGCCGTCGTGCCGACCATCTGGCTGGAGCCCGACCCGCGTCTGAACGGCCGTGCCCTGCACACGAGGTTCCCGGCCCAGGGCGAGATCGTGATCAAGCCGGCCGTGTCGGCCGGGTCGGTGGACACGGGCCGCTACACGGCGATCGACGCGGGTTCGCGCGGGCTCGCGATCCAGCACGCGCGCCGCCTGCTCGCAGATGACCGGAGCGTGATGGTCCAGCGGTACGTGACCAGCGTCGACACCCACGGCGAGCGCGCCCACGTGTTCATCGCGGGGGAGTACTCCCACAGCGTGGTGAAGGAGGCCATGCTCGACGGCCCCGACGCCGGGCAGGAGCTGTACAAGCGGGAGCAGATGTCGACCACGCCTGCCAGCGGCACCGAGGTCGAGATGGCCCGCAAGGTGATCGCGACCGCGTGCCGCACGTTCACGCCGGACGGAGCGTGCGACCCGTCCCACTTCCTCTACGCGCGCGTCGACGTGGTCTCGGACGACCAGGGGTCCCCGCTGCTCATGGAGCTGGAGATGGTCGAGCCCAACCTGTTCACGTCCCTCGGCGAGGGGGCCCTGGACCGGTTCGCCGACGCGATCATGGCCCGCGCGTCCTGACCCCCGTGCGAGACCTGGCACCAGCACACCGCTGGAGCAGGTAGACTGCTCGCCGGTCCTGTCGCACCGGGTGCGTACGGATCATGGTGGCTATAGCTCAGCAGGTAGAGCACCTGGTTGTGGTCCAGGGGGTCGCGGGTTCAAGTCCCGTTAGCCACCCCAAGGAGTAGGCGGCTGGCCCGCGAAGTGGAACTCGTCAGCGAGCCAGCGCACCTCGTGGCGGAGCAGCTCCAGCGCCGAGCCGGTCGGCTGGAATCCCAGGGCGTGCGAGGCCGTGGTGTCGAGCACGATCGGGTGGGCACACTGCCACGGGTGCTCGCCACCTTGCGCTTCGGGCGGGAGCAGCACGAGGTCGCCGTCCCATCCGAGTTCGAGCCCGACCGCCGTCACGATCTCCGCTGCGGTCGGGGTCGTCCGGGTCGGCGCTGTTGAGGATGCGCGCGCCAGGTGCGTGAGCGACCGTCTCGATGAGCGCCGAGGTGTTGGCGGCAGCAGTCAGGTGGCCGACGGAGGCGCCGCGCCGAGCCAGACGGATGGTCCGATCGCGAGAGGTCGCCCGCCGTCAGGTGCCCTGGAGTCCAGTCGCGACGCTCGTCGCCTTGACCTCGGCGGCGATGGCCTTCGCGGTCGCGGAGTCCGGACCGGGCGGCGGTACGAGCATCGCCTGCCGGTAGTACCGCAGCTCGTCGATGCTCTCGAGGATGTCGGCCAGGGCCCGGTGCCCACCGTTCTTCTCCGGTGAGGAGAAGTAGATCCGCGGGTACCAGCGGCGGGCGAGCTCCTTGATGGAGGACACGTCGATGACCCGGTAGTGCAGGTGGCCCACCAGGTCGGGCATGTCGCGCTCGAGGAACGCCTTGTCGGTGCCGACGGAGTTACCCGCCAGGGGTGCCTTGCCGGCTTCGGGGATGTGCTCGCGCAGGTGCGCCAGGACCGTGGCCTGGGCGTCGGCGAGGGTCGTGCCCCCGGGCAGGGCGTCCAGGAGCCCCGAGGTGGTGTGCATGTTCCGCACGAACGGGTCCATCTGCTCCAGGGCCTCGGCCGGGGGAGCGATCACCACGTCGACCCCGGTGCCGAGCACCCGCAGCTCGGAGTCCGTCACGACCGCGGCGACCTCGACGAGCGCGTCGCGTTCCAGGTCCAGGCCGGTCATCTCGCAGTCGATCCAGACGATCCGGTCGTTCGGTGCGGGGGCTGGGCTCACGGAGGTCACCTTACGGGGTCGCCTACCGGGGCACCCGTCGCCTCAGCGTCCGGTGCCCCGGTAGGTCATCCACGAGCCGGCCAGGACCACGACGGCGGCGCCCCCGCCCAGCAGCAGGGCCGTCACCCAGCCGGAACCCACCCACCTGAGGACCACCACGGTCACCAGGGCGCACGTGCCCGCAAGGACCGCCACGTCCGTGGGCGAGGGGCTCTGCTCCCGGTCCGGCCGGGCGGCACGACGACCCATCAGCGGGCGGACCGGACAGCGACCATGGCGGCATCTTCCCAGACCGCACGGCCCGCCCTCAGCCTGCCGCGGGGCGAGCCCGGGCGATGGCCGCGGTCGGCGGGCGGTGCCGCCGGGCCTGGACGGGTGCACCGCGCCGGTCACGGCGGCGCTGCTCGACCAGTCGTGCGTGTTCTCGTTCTGCTGACGCGCGCCGGTGCTCTGACAGTGCTGCGTCGTACACGGTGATGGGGTGCATGGGAAACGCTCCAGGGTGTGAAGGGACGGGCGACTGGGACGGGCCAGGTCCTCCACCGCGGTGACACCACCCTGGCAGCGCCCCACCCCGCAGGTCATCGCTTTTTTCACGGCGCCCCCGTCGCGGGTGTGGTGCAGGCTCAGGTCATGGATGCCCTGTCCCGTGCCCGGTCCGCGCTGCCCGTCGTCCTCGGCCTGGTCCTGGTGGTGGGCGGTGCGGCCGGCTTCGTCGGTGTCCTCGACGCCGTGCAGGACGCCGACGACGTGGCCGTCCTGGACGAGCCCGTCCTGCGTCTGCTGGTCGCGTTGCGCAGCGAACCGGTGACCTGGTTCATGGTCGCGGTGTCCACGGTCACCGGGCCGGTGGTGCTCCCGGTGCTGGTCGTCGTCGCGGCCCTGGTGTGGGGGTTCGTGCGACGCACCTGGTGGGAGGTGGTCCTGCTCGTCACCGCCATGGTCGCCAGCACAGGTGTCCAGCTCGCCATCAAGGACCTGGTGGCCCGCCCCCGGCCCCCTGTCGATGCCCTCGCGACCGCCACCGAGGAGGTCGGGTACGCGTTCCCCTCCGGTCACACGATCGCCACGGCGACGTTCCTGCTGGTCGGCGGCTACCTGGTGTGGGTGCGCCGGCCCCGCGCCCACACCCTGGTCCTGTGGTGGGCCGTGGTGGCCGCCGGGACGGCACTGGTCGCAGGCAGCCGCCTGTACCTCGGCTACCACTTCGTCAGCGACGTCCTGGCGTCCTCCATGCTGGCCGTCGCCGTCCTCGGGGGCGTCGTCGTGCTGGACCGCCGCCGGGCCGCACGCACCCCCGACCCCGCGTCCGCCACGAGGACCGCCGGGCCTGGAGCCTGAGTGGAGATCGGCGCCCCCGGCAGGATTCGAACCTGCGACCAACGGATTAGAAGTCCGACGCTCTATCCACTGAGCTACGGGGGCCGGTGACGGCGGGCCGTCAACGGAACGGTAGCCGAACGGCCCCGGGACCTGCAGGACCGGCGCACGGGCTGTACACATGGGGGCATGGAGGACCTCTCGACCTTGGCCCGTGCCGGTGACGTGCGTGCCTTGCGGTCGGCGCTGGCTGATCTCGACGTGCCTGCGGTGGTCGACGAGCTGGGGCGCCTGGACCCGATCGCCCGTGCGGTGACGTTCCGGGCACTGCCCAAGGACCTGTCGCTGGCGGTGTTCGAGGACCTCGACCCCGCGATCCAGGGGGAGCTGCTCGAGGGGCTGCGTGAGGACGCGGTCCGTGACCTGATCGCGGACCTGGACCCGGACGACCGCGCGAGCCTGCTCGACGAGCTGCCGGCGGGGGTCACGGCCCGGTTGCTGTCCGGGCTGGACGCCCGGGAGCGGGCGATGACGACGGTGCTGCTGGGGTACCCGTCGAGGTCGGCGGGTCGGCGCATGACCCCGCAGGTGGTGTCGGTGCCGGTGTCGGCGACCGTGGGGCAGGCGTTGGAGCACGTGCGCCGGCACGAGCCCGACGCCGAGACGATCTACACGTTGCCGGTGCTGGGCGCGGGACGTCGGGTGGAGGGTGTGGTGTCGTTGCGGCGCCTGTTCGTCACCGACCCCGGGACGGCGGTGCGTGAGGTGATGTCCGACCCGGTGGTGGTGGGCGCGGGGGAGGACCAGGAGCACGCCGCCCGGGTGGTGCGCGACCACGGGTTGGTGGCGGTCCCGGTGGTGGACGCCGAGGACCGTCTGCTCGGTGTGTTCACCGTGGACGACGCGATGCGGGTCCTGGAGCACGAGGAGAGCGAGGACGCGGCCCGTGCCGCGGCCACCGAGCCGTTGCGCCGGCCCTACCTGTCGACCACGGTGCTGGGGCTGGTGCGCAGCCGTGCGCTGTGGTTGCTGGTGCTGATCGCCGCGGCGACCCTCACGGTGAACGTCCTGGACCACTTCGAGGAGACCCTCGCCCAGGTGGTGGCGTTGGCGCTGTTCGTGCCGCTGCTGATCGGGACGGCGGGCAACACCGGCGCCCAGGCGGCGACGACGGTGGTGCGGGCGATGGCCGTCGGGGACGTGCGTTTCGGTGACCTGCCGCGGGTGGTGGGGCGCGAGTGCCTGACGGGTCTGCTGCTGGGGCTGCTGCTCGGTGCGGTCGGTTTTGTGCCCGCCACGGTGGTCGCGGGCCCGCAGATCGCGTTGGTGCTGGCGTTGGCGCTGGTCGCGGTGTGCACCCTGGCGACCACCACGGGGGCCCTGACCCCGATGATCGCCCGTCGGGTGGGTGTGGACCCGGCGGTGGTGTCCGCACCGTTCATCACCACGTTCGTCGACGCGACCGGTCTGATCGTGTACTTCCTCATCGCCCAGGCGGTTCTCGGGCTGTGAGGGGGGCGGGCTGCGGCGCGCACACTTGGACGGGGCGCGCCCGGCAGGGAAGGATTCACCCGTGATCACCATCCCGGCGCCCAGCGGCCCCACGGCCGACGCGGACGTCGACGCACGTCCCCGCGCCGACCAGTCCCTCCTGGATGCGGTGACGGACCTGCGCCGGGACGTGGACGCGGTGCGTCTGCCGCTGCCGCTTGACGGTGTGGACGAGGCCGAGGAGTCCCGTCGCCGTCTGCTGGACCAGCTCGACGACCACCTGCTGCCGCGGTTGCGTGAGCTGTCCGCCCCGGCGGTCGTGGTGGTGGCGGGGTCGACGGGGGCGGGCAAGTCGACGTTGGTGAACTCGCTCCTGCGGGACGAGGTCACCACGGCGGGGGTCCTGCGGCCCACCACCCGGCGGCCGGTCCTGGTGCACCACCCCGACGACGGGGACCTGCTGTCCGCGCACCCGTTGATGGAGGTGGTGCGGGTCGTCGCGCACCCGGCTGTTCCGCGGGGCCTGACGTTGCTGGACGCCCCCGACCTGGACTCCTTGGAGGAGTCGAACCGGGCCACCGCGCACCGCCTGCTCGAGGCGGCGGACCTGTGGGTGTTCGTCACGACCGCCGCCCGGTACGGGGACGCACTGCCGTGGCAGTACCTGCAGCGGGCGGCGGACCGCGGCACGTCCATGGCGATGGTGCTCAACCGGGTGCCGGCCGCGGCGTTGACGGACGTGCGCGCAGACCTCATGACGCGTCTCCGTGAGCACGGGATGAGCGCGGTGCCCCTGTTCCTCGTGCCTGATGTCGGGCCGCACGAGGGGTTGCTGGACGCCACGAAGGTGGCCCCGATCAACCGGTGGCTGGCGATGGTCGCAGGCCCGGACCGGGCCCGGTCGGTCATCGTCCGGACCCAGCGGGGCGCGTTGAAGGCGTTGCGGCCGTGGGCCGACACCCTGGTGGCGGCCGTGCAGGCACAGGTCGACGCCCGCGCCCGGTTGGAGGCCGTCGTCGGCGCCGCCGAGGAGGCCGCGCAGGGGGTCGCCGCCACCGACACCGCTCTGCTGGCCGAGGGGCCGGTGCGGGGGGCGTGGGAGGCCCG
>NZ_AXCZ01000291.1 GCF_000767165.1 Cellulomonas bogoriensis 69B4 = DSM 16987 | reverse complement strand
GCGGGTGGCCTCGGCGAGCGCGGCGTCCTCGTCCACCCCCGAGACCTGCACCAGGGGGTCGATGCCCGCCTGGCGCAGGGTGGTCAGGCGGGCGGGTGAGGCGGAGGCGAGCAGCAGGGTGGTCACCGGGGCAGGGTAGCCCCGGTGACGCCGGTGCTACCCGGTCGCGAGCGCGTCCCGCAGGACGTCCAGGCCCACCGAGCCCAGGGCCAGGGCGCGGGCGTGGAACTCCTTGAGGTCCAGCTCCTCCCCGCGGGCGTGGGCGGCGGCGCGGGCCTCGTCCCTGGCCTGCTCCCACAGGCGCTGGCCGACCTTGTAGGCGGGCGCCTGACCGGGCCACCCGAGGTACCGGGTCAGCTCGAACCTGAGGAACCCCTCGGGCATGGAGACGTTGGCCTTGAGGAACTCCCAGGCCTTGTCCGCGTCCCAGGTGCCGCCGCCCCACCGCTCGGGGCACGGCAGGCCCAGGTGTACCCCGATGTCCAGGACGACGCGGGCGGCGCGCATGCGCTGCCCGTCGAGCATGCCCAGCCGGTCGCCGGGGTCCTCCAGGTGCCCCAGGTCGCTCATGAGTCGTTCGGCGTACAGCGCCCAGCCCTCGCCGTGCCCGGAGACCCAGCACGCGAGCCGCCGCCAGGAGTTCAGGGACGCGCGCTCGTGGACCGCCTGACCGACCTGCAGGTGGTGGCCCGGGACGCCCTCGTGGTAGACGGTCGTCTTCTCCCGCCAGGTGGTGAAGGAGGTCACCTCCGGCGGTACCGACCACCACATGCGCCCGGGCCGGGTGAAGTCGTCCGAGGGTCCCGTGTAGTAGATGCCCCCGGTCCGGGTGGGTGCGATGCAGCACTCCAGGGTCCGCAACGGGTCGGGGATGTCGAAGTGCACGCCGTCCAGCGCCGCGATCGCGGCGTCGGACGTCCGCTGCATCCACGCCTGCAGCGCCTCGGTGCCCTCCAGCACGCGGGCGGGGTCGGCGTCCAGGACGGCGACGGCGTCCTCGACGCTCGCGCCGGGTCCGGCGACGAGTGCCGCGACCTCCTCCTGCTCGGTGACGACGCGCTCGAGCTCGGCCAGGCCCCACGCGTAGGTCTCCTCCAGGTCGACCGTCGCGCCCAGGAAGTACCGGGACCACAGCGCGTACCGCTCCCGCCCCACCCCGTCGGCCTGGGGTGCGCGGGGCAGCAGCTCCTCCTGGAGCATCGTGGCGAGCTCGCCGTAGGCCTCCCGCGCGGCCCGGGCACCGCGCTCCAGGTCGTCCCGCACCTGCTGGTGGCCCAGGCCCAGGGCCGCCTGGGCGGCGGGCCCCTGCACCAGGGTCGTGAACATCGACTCGTCCCCGGCCAGGTCCCGGCACTGGTCGATGCACGCCTGCACCTGCCGCGCCGCGGCCACGTGACCCTGACCTGCGGCCAGGCGTAGAGACTCGGCGATCCCCGCGGTGGCGGTCGGGACGGCCAGCAGCCGTGCCGCGATCGCCGCCCAGTGCTCAGGGGTGGACGTCGCCATGACCGCGAACACGTCCCGCACCCCCTGCACCGGTGAGGCGATGTTGTTCAGGTGGCCCAGGACCTCCCCGGCGTCGACGAGCTCGAGCATCAGGCCCACCCGCTCGCGCATCGCGGCGAGGGTGACCCGGTCCACGTCATCGACGGGCTCGGCCCCGTCCAGCTGCGCCAGGACGTCGCGGGCGGCGTCGGCCTGGGCCTGCCAGCCCGCGGGGGAGTAGTCGGTCATGAGGTGGTCGAACCCGTCGATCCCCATGGCCGTGGCGCTCAGCGGGTCCAGCTCGGCGGTCCGCCGGACGTAGGCGTCGGCGATCGCGTCGATGGGCGTGGGGCGACGGTGTGCGGCGGTGCTCGTCATGCACACGAGCCTATGTGCTGGGCCCCGTCGCCGGGGGTGCCCCGGCGACCGTCCTCAGCGGGTGCGTCCGCTCCACCGCCACGCGTCCACACCGGGCCGCCCCGCCTGGTCCAGGGGGCCGTCGGCGGTGCGCCAGCGTCGGCG
>NZ_AXCZ01000210.1 GCF_000767165.1 Cellulomonas bogoriensis 69B4 = DSM 16987 | reverse complement strand
ATGCCGTCGTCGGTACCGACCCCGGCCCGGCCCCACGCGTCGGCCGGTCGCGCACCGACCCGCAACGCCCCGCACGCCTCGACCACCACCGACATCGCCGACGCACCCTCCGTGGGGGACGCCGGACGTCGGGTCAGCCGGACGACTCCCCCGCCGGTGCGTTCATGGAGCCGTCCGCCGACCACCCGACCGCCCACCGACCTGACCGGGGCCGCCTGCCCCACGGGCCCCGTCATCGGGGCCGGCCCTGGTGCCCCCACCGGTCCACCAGCTCACCCCACGCCGGCCCGTGCCGCACGGCACCGCCGGCGGTGACCTCCAGCGCGACGACGACCTGCAACCCGCCCCGCTCCCGGGTCACGACCCCCACCTGGGACACGTACCGTCGACCGCCGTCGCGCCGCAGGTGGACCACCGCGTCCAGGGCGCTGACCGCCTGGGCCGCGAGCGCCTCACGGTCCAGGCCGGCGAGGGCACCCAGGGCCTCCAGACGTGCGGGGACGTCCTGGGCGGTGTTGGCGTGGATGGTGGCGCACCCACCGTCGTGACCGGTGTTGAGCGCGCTCAGGACCTCCCGGACCTCGGCGCCACGGCACTCGCCGAGCACCACCCGGTCCGGGCGCATGCGCAGCGACTGCCGGACCAGCTCGGCGAGCCCGATCTCCCCGGCGCCCTCCACGTTGGGGCGCCTGCTGACCAGGCGGACCACGTGCGGGTGCGCCGGGTCCAGCTCGCCCGCCTCCTCGATGACCACGATCCGCTCGTCGGCGGGCACCAGGGCCAGCAGTGCGCTCAGCAGAGTCGTCTTGCCCGTTCCCGTGCCGCCCGAGACCAGGACGTTGGCCCGGCCCCGCACCAGGTCGTGCAGCAGGGCACCCACCGGACCGGGGAGCGTGCCGCACCTGACCAGGTCGGCGAACGTCCACCGTGTCCTGCCCAGCACGCGCAGGCTGAGGGTGGTGCCGTCGGCCGCGACCGGGGCCAGGACGGCGTGCAGCCGGGTGCCGTCCGGCAGGCGGGCGTCCACCACAGGGACCGCGTCGTCCAGGCGTTGACCGCCCGCCGAGGCCAGGCGCACCGCAAGGGCCCGGACCGCGGCCTCGTCACCCAGGTCGACGTCGGCCCGCTCGAGACCGGCCCCGCGGTCCACCCACACCTCACGGGGGCCGTTGACGAGCACGTCGGTCACCCCCGGGGCGTCGAGCAGGGGCTGGAGCGGCCCGGCGCCCTCGACCTCGGCCCGGACCATGCGGACCAGTGCGGCCAGGTCCTCACGGCCGACGACCCCGACCTCCTCCCGGACCAGGGGAGCGAGGTCGTCGGGGCCCAGACCCTCGCTCAGGACCCGTCGGCGCACGTGGGCGACCAGCTCCGGGCTCAGTCTTCGGGCCACGGCGTCGAGCACGGTCACGCACCGCCCTGACCGGCCAGTCGCAGCACACCCGTGGGCCGCGGGCGGGTCCGTTCCAGTGCATGTGGAAGCCCGTCACCAGGCACCGGGTCCCACACCGGCACCACCGGCGACACGGGCAGGTCCCCCGGTGCACGGTTGCCCGGCGCCCCGGGAAGGTCGGGCACCACACGCAGGTCCGGGAGGGAGGGGAGGGCTGCGGTGCCTCGCAGGTCGGGCAGCACGCGGTCCAGGCGTCTGACGGCTACGCCGAGCCGGCCCCGTGGGGACGTCACCGGACCCAGGCCACGGTCCACCGCACCTGCGAGCGACCTGTCCGTCGGCACCGTCGCGACCAGCGGGAGACCGACCACGTCCGCGGCCTCCACCGGGGAGACGCGGGCCCCGCGCCGACGTCGCAGCACCAGGTGGAAGCGGGCACCTGGAACGGCGTCCAGGGCCGCGCGCGCCGCGATCGCACCAGCGGCCCCGACGACGTCCTGGCCGGTCACCACCAGGACGTCGAGGGCGCCGCGGGCGCCGGCCTCGGCCAGCAGGGACCGCACCGCCGGCGAACCGGCCCCCGAGGTCCCCAGGTCGGCCACGACCAGCCCGCACCCGTCCACCAGGGCACGCCACAGGGCGGGCACCGCGGGCAGGTCCAGCGGGGCGCCGCCCTCCCGGTCACCGGAGAGGACCTCCACGCCCTCCCACACCGGCAGGACCTCCTGGACGTCCTGGGACGGCAGGGTGCCACGGACGTCCCGCAACCCGGTCCACCTGGCCCCCGCCTGCTCCTCGACACCGAGGAGGACCTCGACCCCGCCTCCGGCGGAGCCGAGGTCCACCAGGGCCACCCGGCCCGGGCCACGGGCACGACGTCGCGCCAGCAACGCACCCACGGTGGAGGCCCCCACGCCTCCCGATGCGCCCACGACCGCGACGACCTGTGCCGACACCTTGACCTCCCGGGTGTGATGCGCCGGTCCAGCCGCCGGCCGCACCAGGCTTCCCGTCGTACCCCCCGCGTCGAGCGGTTGGACCGCCACCTGTGGACACCCCGGGCGCACCACCGGCCTGTGGACGGGCGTCCACCGGCGGTCCCGCACGAACCGGCGACCCGGACCTCGGTAACCTCGGAGCAGGCCGAGCAGGCCACGACCCACCGGACGGGACACCCGATGACCGAGCCACGCGCAGCAGCGTTCTTCGACCTCGACAAGACGATCATCGCGACGTCCTCGGCGACGGCGTTCTCACGCCCCTTCCTCGCCGGGGGCCTGCTGACCCGTGGGGACGTGCTGCGCACCGCCTACGCCCACTTCCTGTTCGTCCTGGGGCGGGCCGACGCCGACCAGACCGAACGGTTGCGCGCCCACCTGTCGGCCATGGTCACCGGGTGGGACGTCGCCCAGGTCTCCGCGATCGTCAACGAGACCCTGCACCTGCACATCGAACCCACGGTGTACGCCGAGGCGGTCGAGCTGATCGCCGCCCACAAGGCAGCGGGTCGGGACGTCGTGGTGGTGTCCGCGTCCGGGTCGGAGGTCGTCACCCCCATCGCCCGGCTGCTGGGCGCCGACCACGTGATCGCCACGCGCATGGAGGTCGTCGACGGCCGGTACACGGGCGAGATCGCGTTCTACGCCTACGGGGAGAACAAGGCCACCGCCGTCCGCGAGCTCGCCGCCGAGCGCGGGTACGACCTCGAGCGCAGCCACGCGTACACCGACTCGATCACTGACGTCCCCATGCTGCAGGCGGTCGGGCACGGTGCCGTGGTCAACCCCGACCGGGCCCTGCGCCGCCTCGCCGTCGAGCACGGGTGGGAGGCGCTCACGTTCCGGCGCCCGGTGGCCCTGCGACCCCGGCTCCCCCGCCCGTCCCGCTCGGTCCCCGTGCTCGCCCTCCTGGCCGTCGGACTGACGGCGTGGGTGCTGCTCCACCGGCGGCGGCGGCGTCAGGGCTGAGGCCGAGTCGTCCCACCACGACCGCGAGCCGGACGATCACGTCCACCCTCCGGACCCTCGCGCACAACCCTCGACGGAATCGCCCGCACCCCTTCCCACCTGCGCAGAAGCAGCGTAGAAAGGAACCACAACAGCACAGCGGGTAGTGAGCACCCACGCTCGACCGGTCCCCGAGTGGACCTGCCGACCGGGCTTGTCCCGTAGCGGCAGCGACGCAAGCGCCTGATACCTCACCACCCGCGCTGTTCGACAACGGCGTCCCCCGCGGGGGCGCCGTTGTCATGCGCGCTCAGGCCCCCTGCCCGTCCCCGATCGCGCCGTCCGGGGCCGTTCCGTCCGGGGCCGTGCCCGTCAGCCGCCCCGCCAGGACCGCGTCCGCCACCGCCCGGCCCTGCTGGGCCCCCAGCACCACCGCGTCGGCGCACCCACGTACCCAGGCCGCGACCCGTGCGGGTTCACCGGTCGCGAAGCCTGCGGCCGCCGACGCGTACGCCATGGGCGCCTGGGACCACGCCCGGTGCGGGACCACCACACCCACCGGGTCCACCCCGTCGACCGTCAGCAGCAGCCGGAACACCGCACGCGCGACCGGACCGTTCCCCCGCTCGAAGGGGCGCACCGCCAACAGCTCACCGTGCACGACCGCGGCCCGCACCAGGGCCGGCACACCCGTCGGCAACGGCGAGCCCACCACCGCGGCCAGGGCCTGCAGCCGGGCCGCGACCTGCGGTCCGTCGGGAGCCTCACCCAACCCCCGCACGTCCGCGGGCC
>NZ_AXCZ01000209.1 GCF_000767165.1 Cellulomonas bogoriensis 69B4 = DSM 16987 | reverse complement strand
GCCCCCAGGCCCCTGAGCAGCGAGGTCCACACCGCCTCGGCGGTCTGGCCGCGCGGCGGGTCGTACAGGACGTCCCAGCGGTCGGGGGAGAACACCCCGCGGCCGTGGGCGTACCACGCGGCGGCGCCGAGCACCCCGAGCAGGACCAGGGCCCCGGCGGCGGTGCCCCAGCGCTGGCGGCGCAGGCCCACGGGCCCGGGTGCGTCGTACAGGACCGAGCTCATCGGGTGAACACCACCTTGCGTTCGACGGTCGCGGCCAGGGCCCCGAGGCTCATGGTGATGACCAGGTAGCCGACCGCGACCCCACCGAGGACCATCAGGGAGTCCGCCGGGTTCGCCAGGGCCACGCGTCGGCCGGCGGCCACCAGCTCGACCACCGCGAAGCCCGCCGCCACCGAGGTGTTCTTGACCAGCGCGATCAGCACGTTGATCAGCGGCGGGATGACGGTGCGCACGGCCTGGGGCAGGACGACCTCCTGCAGCGACTGGCCGAAGGTCAGCCCGATAGCCCGGGCGGCCTCGGCCTGACCGACGCCCACGCTGTTGACCCCGGACCGCAGTGCCTCGGCGACGAACGCCGAGGTGTAGGTGGACAGGCAGATGACGGCGGTCCAGAACCCCAGCGGGGCCAGCAGCCCGAACTGCGGTGCGACGAAGGCCACGAAGAAGAACACGAGGGTCAGGGGCGTGTTCCGCAGGACCTCGACGTACGTCGCGGCCGCGACCCGCAGCGACCCGACCGGTGAGACCCGCATCGCCGCGCAGACGACCCCCAGGGCCAGGGCGATGATGCCCGACCATGCGGTCAGCTGCACGGTGACCAGCGCCCCGTCCCAGTAGGTCCCGATGTTGTCGGCTATGGCACCCACGACGGGCTCCTCTGCGCCTGGGGGTCGTGGGGGGAGCGGCCTGGCCGCACCCCCCACGACCGGTGGTCAGTACCGGTCGACGGCGGGCGGCTCGGGGGTGGCGAGCACCGTGCCGGCGGTCTGCTCCCAGGCGCGCTCCCAGCTGCCGTCGGCGTACGCCTCCTCGAGGACGTCGTTGATCCAGTCGCGGAACTCCTCGTCCTCCAGGGCGAGGCCGATGCCGTAGGGCTCCTCGGTGAACTGCTCACCGCGCAGCTCGAAGGAGTCGTCCTCGGCGGCGAACCCGGCGAGGATCACGTTGTCGGTGCTGACGGCGTCCACCTGGCCGTTGCGCAGCGGCTCGAGGCACTCGGAGTAGGTGCCCAGGGGGATGACCTCGGCCTCCGGGAAGTTGTCGAGCAGGTTCGCCTCGGGGGTGGAGCCAGAGACGGTGCACACCCGGGCCCCGTCCAGGTCGTCGGGTCCGTTGATCTCGGTGTTGTCCACGAGGGTCAGCAGGGACTGGCCGGCCACGTAGTAGGGCCCGGCGAAGGACACGACCTCCTTGCGGGGGTCGTTGATCGTGTAGGTGGCCACCACGATGTCGACCTGACCGGACTCGATGAAGGGTTCCCGGTTGGACGAGATCGTCTCGACCCAGTCGATGTCCGGTGGCGCGATCCCGAGGCGCCCGGCGATCAGGGTGGCGATCTCCACGTCGAAGCCCTCGGGGACGCCGTCCGGGCCGACCAGGCCGAACAGCGGCTGGTCGAACTTGGTGCCGACGGTGATGCTGCCGGCCTCGGCCAGGCGCGCCATCGTGGAGCCCTCGGGGAAGTCCCCGGGCTCGGCGGTGGGGTCGGCGTCCTCGGGCAGGGCGTCGTCGGCGTCGTCGGTGCCGCATGCTGCGGCGAGCAGCAGGGCGGAGGCTGCGACCAGGGCGGTCGCGGCACGTCGTGTGCGCATGGGTGCTCCCCTTCTCCTTGCGGCCCTGTGGCGGTCACCGGGCCGGTCGTTCGTCGTCGGGTCGTCAGTGGGTGAGGATCTTGGACAGGAAGTCCTGGGCGCGCGCGGTGCGCGGTGCGGTGAAGAAGGTCTCCGGGTCGGCCTCCTCGACGACCTGGCCCCCGTCCATGAACACGACGCGGTGGGCGGCACGCCGGGCGAAACCCATCTCGTGGGTCACCACGATCATGGTCATTCCCTCCTGGGCGAGGGACACCATGACGTCCAGGACCTCGTTGATCATCTCGGGGTCCAGGGCCGAGGTCGGCTCGTCGAACAGCATCACCTTGGGTCGCATGGCCAGGGCGCGGGCGATCGCGACCCGTTGCTGCTGCCCGCCCGACAGCTGCGCGGGCAGCTTCGCAGCCTGGTCGGCGACACCCACCCGCTCCAGGAGCCCCATGGCGGTGCGCTCGGCGTCGGCGCGCCTGACGCCCTTGGCCTTGATGGGTCCCAGGGTCACGTTCTGCAGCACCGTCTTGTGGGCGAACAGGTTGAACGACTGGAACACCATGCCGACGTCGGCGCGCAGCCGGGCCAGGGCCTTGCCCTCGGCGGGCAGCGGGACCCCGTCGACGGTGATGGTCCCGGAGTCGATGGTCTCGAGCCGGTTGATCGCCCGGCACAGGGTGCTCTTCCCGGAGCCCGAGGGGCCGATCACCACGACGACCTCACCCTTGCGGACGGTGAGGTCGATGCCCTTGAGCACGTGCAGGGGACCGAAGTGCTTGTCGACGCCTTGCAGGACGACCAGGGGTTCGCCCGGAGCGGACGAGGTGGGTGGTGCGGGGCGGTCCGCGGCGGCGGGGCCGGTCGGCTCGTGGGCCGAACCAGGACGATCTTGGGCCATCTGCTGAACCTAGAGCCCTCATGTCACAGGTGCCAGTGTTTCACGTCATGTCGACGTAACACCCTGGTGACGATCGTGTGCTTCGAGGTGCGGCCGTGGGCGCCGTACCCTTGTCCTCGATGTCCACGACCCTCGACGCCCCCCGCACCTACGTGGTGCGCACCCTGGGCTGCCAGATGAACGTCCACGACTCCGAGCACATGGCCGGCATGCTCGAGGCCGCCGGGTACGTCCCCGCCCCGTCGCAGGACGCGGCGAGCTCCCGCGCGGACGTCGTGGTGATCAACACCTGTGCCGTCCGGGAGAACGCCGCCAGCCGCCTGTACGGCAACCTCGGGCAGCTCGCGGCGGTCAAGGCCGAGCGTCCCGGCATGCAGATCGCGGTGGGGGGCTGCCTGGCCCAGAAGGACCGCGGCACCATCGTGGACCGCGCGCCGTGGGTGGACGTGGTGTTCGGCACCCACAACCTGGACGTCCTGCCCGCTCTGCTCGAGCGCGCCCGGCACAACGAGCGCGCCCAGGTCGAGATCGCCGAGTCGCTGCAGGTGTTCCCCTCCACGCTGCCCACGCGCCGGGAGTCGGTGTACGCCGGGTGGGTGTCGATCAGCGTCGGGTGCAACAACACGTGCACGTTCTGCATCGTCCCGCACCTGCGCGGCAAGGAGCGCGACCGGCGTCCGGGCGAGGTGCTGGCCGAGGTCGAGGCCCTGGTCTCCCAGGGGGCGATCGAGGTGACGCTCCTGGGGCAGAACGTCAACAGCTACGGGGTGGAGTTCGGTGACCGGCTCGCGTTCGGCAAGCTCCTGCGCGCCGTCGGTGCCGTCCCCGGGATCGAGCGGGTCCGCTTCACCTCACCCCACCCCGCGGCCTTCACCGACGACGTGATCGCGGCGATGGCCCAGACCCCCACGGTCATGCCCCAGCTCCACATGCCGCTGCAGTCGGGGTCGGACGCGGTCCTGCGGGCGATGCGCCGGTCCTACCGGTCCGAGAAGTTCCTCGGGATCCTCCAGAGGGTGCGCGCGGCCATCCCGGACGCGGCGATCACGACCGACGTGATCGTGGGCTTCCCCGGTGAGACCGAGGAGGACTTCGCCCAGACCCTGCGGGTGGTGGAGGCGGCCAGGTTCTCCTCGGCGTTCACCTTCCAGTACTCCCCGCGTCCCGGGACGCCGGCGGCCGATCTGCCCGACCAGCTGCCCAAGGCCGTCGTGCAGGAGCGTTACGAGCGACTGGTGGCGCTCCAGGAGCGGATCTCCGCCGAGGAGCACGCCGGCCAGGTCGGTCGCACCGTCGAGGTCCTGGTGGCCGAGGGCGAGGGCCGCAAGGACGGCGCGACCCGGCGCATCACCGGCCGCGCTGCGGACAACCGGCTCGTCCACCTCACCGAGCCGGCCACCGTCCCCTCCGGCCCGGACCGGTCGGCCGAGGAGCTGGCGGACGACGTCGCCCGCCCGGGCGACCTGGTCACCGCCACGGTCACG
>NZ_AXCZ01000290.1 GCF_000767165.1 Cellulomonas bogoriensis 69B4 = DSM 16987 | reverse complement strand
CCCGACGTCGGCCCGCCACCGGTCGTAGCCCTCCAGCGCGAGCGCACGACGCCGCACCACCGCCGCGGTGACGTCGGTCCCGGCGTCGGCGTCGGGCAGGGTCGCGGCGCGGGCGTAGGCCTGCGGGTCGCCCAGCACCTCCAGCGGGAACGTCATGACCGCGTCACCGGCCTCGGGCAGGCCCGAGTTCTGCATGAGGACCACCAGCTCCAGGCCACCGCCGTTGACCAGGCGGTGCACCGTCCCGGGGGTGAACCACAGCACGGCCCCCGGGGCCAGCGCGTCCTCGCGGTACCCCTGCGACCCGAGGGTCTGGACGGTCCCCTGCCCTGCGAGCACCAGGTACGCCTCGGCGGATGCGGTGTGCAGGTGGGGTGTGCCCCCGGCGACCCCGTCGGTCCCGGGGACGTCGTACACGGTCACGTGCGTCAGGCTCACCCCACCGGGAAAGCTCGCGGGGTCCGGGCGCTCGTCCACGGTCATCCCCCGTCCCCGACGTCCACCGGCGGGACCGTCGCCGCACGTGCGGCGAGCTCGGCCGCTGCCCGGAGGTCCGGCGCCCCGTCGTGCACGAGGACGGCGTACCGGAACCGCAGCGTCCGCCCCGGACCGAACGGCACCTTCTCGCTGAAGAACGGGGCCGGGCACACCGTCGCGAACGGCTCCGACCGGACGAACCACCGAGGGCCGGCGTCCCGCGTCTCGGGGCGCCACGGGTCGTCGACGACCAGCAGGGTCGACTCACGGCCGGACCCGTCGTGGAGACCGGTGAACCCCAGCCACGGCGACCGCCGCCCCCGGACGCCCTCGCCGTCGGTGCGCTCACCGGGCACCAGGACCGTGCCCCCGGTGAAGTCACGCGGTCCCCGCCAGAACAGTCCCCCGTAGCCGGCGTTCTCACGCCCCTGGGTTGTCGGGCTGCCGAGGTCCAGGGCGTCGGTCGAGGTGTTGGTCATGGTGGTCGTGAACGTGAGCACCCACGTGTTCCGGTCGAGCACCGTCACCCCCAGCCCGCGACCCTCGGCCACCACCGGCGCACCGTCCAGGGTGTGCCAGACCAGGCGTTGGGCGACGGCCACCCGGTCCCCGTCCTCGACGCGGTCGAACCCGGCGTGGTCCATGGAGCCGGTGTTGTCCAGCTGGACGTAGCCGCGCTCACGGACGAACGTCGGGCCGCCCCAGAAGCTGTGCGGCCCCACCACCGGCAGGGACCACGCGATCCCCTTGTGCCACACGTGGTCGTGGGGCCGGAAGAGGGTCACCACTTCTCCCGCCGTGGTCCGTACCGGGTGCAGGTACGGACGTGGGGACTCCACGGGGGCGTCGTCGGGTCGGTAGACGTAGCGGAACAGCTCGACGGGCACGCCCGTGGGCGGCTCCCCCGTCGTGGTGACGGTCAGCGCGGTCCCGTCGTCGGTGCAGCGCAGGCTCATGCTCCCACCCCCTGCCCGGAACGTGCCGCGCCCGGCGCCTTCACGGGGGGCCACGGGGCGCCCGTGCCGTCCATCCGGTCGTAGAACGGGTGCCCGGGCCCGATGTCGCCGCGCCGGACCCGCCGGCCGGTGAACGCCGAGGCGTACGTCGCGGCCACCAGCTCCAGGGTGTCCCTGGCCTCGGCCAGCGGGACGGGCAGGTCGCCGCCGTCGCGCACCGCGGCGACCAGGCGCGCCACCTGGGCGGTGTGCCCGGACTCCGGCCAGGTCGCCGCCGGGTCCTGCCACCGGGCCAGGAGGTGCTCATGGCCGGGTGCGGGGGTGAAGGTCCAGGAGTCCTCGGTGTACCCGTAGAGGTGGCGCAGCTCGACGGTCGCGTGCTCGGTGTCGAACCGCAGCTCGCTGGACTCCCTGGGCGAGACCACCGAGTTCACGACGCTCACCAGCGCTCCGCCCTCGGTCCGCAGGACCGCCATGGACACGTCCTCGGTGTCGGTGGGCCGGTCCTGGCGTGCGGCCATCGCGGCGACCTCCTCCCAGGGGCCGAGCACCGCGAGCAGCAGGTCGAACTGGTGGATGCCGTGGCCCATCGT
>NZ_AXCZ01000282.1 GCF_000767165.1 Cellulomonas bogoriensis 69B4 = DSM 16987 | reverse complement strand
ACCGCCCCCGCCACGGCACGTCGAAGTACCCCGGCGGCCGGAACCACTGCGTGTCGCACCGCGCGACCAGGCACCGCCCGAGCACCCCGGCGTCGAGGAGCGACCGCAGACGTCCGGCACCGGCGCCGAACCGGTGCTGGAACACCACGGCGACCTGCGGGTCGCGTCCGCCAGGTCCGGTCCCACGCGCGGCGTCCTGGGCGTGGAGCACCTGGTCGACCTCCGCGAGGCTCAGGGCCGGGGGCTTCTCCAGGAGCACGTGCGCACCGGCGGCCAGCGCCTGGGTCGCCAGGCCCGCGTGGGTCCCGGGCGGGGTGCACACGTGCACCACGTCCACCTGGTGCCGGCCCAGGACGTCGGCGAGGTCCGTGGCGACCACCGGCACGTCCCAGGCCCGCGCGAACTCCTCGGCCTTGGGACGGTCGAGGTCGACGACCGCGACCAGGCGGGTCGCGCCACCCTGCGCGAGCACGGCCCCGGCGTGGGCGCCTGCGATCCCCCCGGTGCCCACGATCACCGACCGGACCGGACCACCACCGGGGCCGTCGTCGGTCGACGGGTGCCCGGCCGTGGCGGCGAGGGCGGCGGGGGCATCGGGCAGGGGCATCGTTGGCCTTCCGACGGGGCGAATCGATTCGGTCGTCGCTTCCCCGAGCCTCACACCCACGCGTCAGGTCGTCAAGCAACGATGTGACAGGCCTGGTACGACCTGGTCACAGGTGCGCCGCCAGGTGCATGCTGGTGGCAGCAGGGGCCAGGCCGACGACGCGAGGGGGCGACGTGCACGCGACCCGGCACGCCAAGGGCACCGTCCGCGCCGCTGCCGTGCTCTCGGGGACCGCACTGGTGACGGTGGCGTGCACCGTCGTCGGGCCCGTGGTCGAGACCTCGCCGGGCCCCGCGCGGGCGACCGCCACCCAGCCGCAACCACCCGTCGCACGTACCGCTCCCCCGGTCCCGGTCGTCCCGCCGATGCCGGAGGTGGACCGCGAGGGTCTGCCACCGGCCGACCCGTGGGCGGTCCTCCCGCAGGCACCGGCCGATCCCGACCCCACGACGATGCCGGACGGGACCCTGGCGACGCCGCTGTCCGACGCCGGGGCCGTCCTGCACGACGCCCCGGGCGGGCAACCGTTCGCCGTGCTGCCACAGGTCCAGTACCTCGGGCAGACGTCCTACCCGGTGATCGACACCCACGGCCCGTGGCACCAGGTGCTCCTGACGGTCCGCCGCGGCCTGCCCAGCGAGGTGGGCCCCGGGGGGGTCAACGAGGCCACGGGATGGGTACACCTGGACGAGGTCGAGCTGCACACCACGGACCACCGGATCGTCATCGACCTGGGTGAGGGCACCGTGACCCTGTCCCAGGGCACGCGGGTCCTGGCCCGCACCGAGGCCGGCTACGGCGCACCGGGCACCCCCACGCCCGAGACCCGGACGTTCGTGATGTCGATCCACCCGGACCCGGCCGCCACCTACTCACCGCTGTTCGTGATGTTCGGTGCGAGCTCTCCCACGCTGGACCAGTTCCTGGGCGGTCCGGCCCCGATCGCGATCCACACGTTCGCCACCCACCGGGGCCCGATCTCCAACGGCTGCCTGCGCGTACCGGCCGACGCCCTCGACCCGTTCACCGAGGTCCCGCTGGGCACACCGGTGCTGATCACGTCATGACACCCACGTGGCCCCGGGCGGGCCTCGTGCGTCAGGCCACCTCGGCGCCGACGCGACGTAGGCGGTGTGGGTGCCCTCGCCACCGGTCAGCGGGTTGGGGGCCCCAGCGCGTCGACCACGACCGACCTCAGGTGGACCTGCGCAGCACCAGCTCGGCGGGCAGGACGAGGCCCGCGTCGCTGACCTCCTGGCCCTCCAGGACGTCGACGAGCATCTGACCGGCCGTCCGGGCCATCTCCTCCACCGGGTTCACCACCGTGCTCAGAGGCGGGGTCGCCGACTCGGCCAGGCCCAGGTCGTCGAACCCGAACACCGCGACGTCGTCCGGGACGCGCCGGCCACGGGAGGCGAGCTCGTTCAGCGCGGCGAGCGCCATCGGGTCGGACGCCACGAAGACCGCGTCCAGGTCAGGGTGCGCGTCCAGGAGCCGGCGGCACGCCGCCGCACCGCCGGCGGTGGTGAAGTCGCCGTGCTCGACCGCGTCGGCCGGCAGGCCG
>NZ_AXCZ01000207.1 GCF_000767165.1 Cellulomonas bogoriensis 69B4 = DSM 16987 | reverse complement strand
GGCTCCGGCTTCGGCTCCGGCTTGGGCTCCGGCGCCGGCTGTGGTGCGGCGCCCGCCCTGCTGAGCTCGGCGATCCGGCGCTCCGCGGCCGAGAGCTTGCCCTTGAGGTCGTCGTTCTCCGCGGTGACAGCACGCAGCGTGTTGACGACCTCGTCCAGGAAGTCGTCGACCTCGTCCTGGTCGTACCCCTCGCGGAACTTCGTCGCCTGGAACTTCTTGTTCAGGACGTCGTCTGCCGTCAGCAGAGCCATGGTGTCACCTCGTAGTTCGTGCTGGTCTGGCCGCGGCAGTCCCCCCGACCGCCACGGCTCACGGTAGCGGAGATCACGGGGATCGCACGGCGGGGGACCGCCTCGGGTCGGCGTGTCGGGCTGCTGGTCATGCGAGCACCTGCAGCACGTTGAGAAGGATCCAGCCGGCGAACATCACGATGATGAAGCCCAGATCCAGGCGGATCCCCCCGATCCCGAGCGGGGGCACGACCCTGCGCACCGCGCGGATCGGAGGGTCGGTCACGGTGTAGGCCGCCTCGGCCACGACGAGCACGATCCCACGCGGCCGCCACTCACGGGCGAACACCTGGACCCACTCGAACACGAGGCGCACGAGCATCAGCAGCAGGAAGAGCAGGACGACCCAGTACAGGGCACCGAAGACGAGTGCCACGTCAGCTCTGGTTGAAGAAGCCGGCGCGGTCCTCGCCGCCGGCGACGTCGTCCTCGCCGGTGACCTCCACGTGCTCGGGCGAGAGCAGGAACACCTTGCTCGTCACCCGTTCGATCGTGCCCCGCAGGCCGAAGATCAACCCTGCGGAGAAGTCGACCAGCCGCTTGGCGTCCGCGTCGGTCATCTCGGACAGGTTGATGATCACCGGGGTGCCCGACCGGAAGGCCTCACCGATCACCCGGGCGTCGTTGTACGAACGCGGGTGGATCGTGGTGATCCGCCGCAGGTCCGCGCTCGGGGCCACGTCCGGCACGGGCCGGACAGCACCCCGGTGGATCGGTGTCACCTCAGCCTCGTGGTCCTGGGGCACGGCGTACTCCTCGTCGTACTCGTCGACGTAGTCCTCGGCCTGGCCGTGGCGCTCCTCCTCGGCCAAGCCCAGGTACAGCATCGTCTTGCGCAGTGCACCGGCCATGCGCGGCCTCCATCCCACCTGAAGCGTCCTTGTCGGACCGCCCGGTCGGGGTGGCCCGTGGTGATCACGCTATCCGCCCGCCGGGCGCATGGCAGCACGACACGCCCATGTCAAGTACCTGTTGACGAAGCCGGGAGGCACCGGACCACACCTGCGAACCGCCCCTGGGGGCCACCGCGGGACGTCCCACGATGGGAGAACCAGCGCTGGTCCTCGATCGTGCAGCAGCCCAGAGCCGTCACCGAGCCGACACCTGCCGCCTCCAGCTGGGAGCAGACGCCGGCCGGCAGGTCCAGAGCGGGTGTGCCCAGGACGGTGCGCGAGGCGGTCGCCGGCAACCGGGCCGCCACGTCGGCGCGCATGGCGGAGGGCACCTCGTAGCAGCGTCCGCACGCCGCAGGGCCGACGAACGCCCGGAGGTGCTCGCGCCGGGCACCGGCCGACACCATCGCCGCCACCACCGCAGGGACCACACCGGCGACCACGCCCTCGCGTCCGGCGTGCGCCGCACCCGAGACCCCGGCGCCGGGATCGGCGAGCAGGACCGGGACGCAGTCGGCTACCACCACCGCGAGGCCGACGTCCCTGCGGGTCGTGACCAGACCGTCGGCCTCGGCCGACGGTCGTGGCCCGGGCCCCGGCTCCCCCACCACGTGCACCGTGGACCCGTGGACCTGGTGCACCCAGGCCAGGGGAGCCCCGAGGTACCCGGCCACCGCCTCGCGCCTGGCGAGCACGAGCTCGTCCGGCTCGTGCAGTCCCAGACCGAGGTTGAAGGCGGACACCGCGTCACCCGGACGTCCACCCGGGCCCCGGCCGACCGCCAGCCCGACCGTCGAGAACCCGGCCCGGACCCCCGGGCCGAGGTCGACCTCGACCAGGGGCACGCGGCTCACGTCACTGCGAGTGCTTGAGGAAGTCCGGCAGGTCGAGGTCGTCGGCCCCACGACGGACCGGACGGTCCTCGAAGACCCGCGGGACCTCGACGCCCTCTGCGGGAGCGGGGCGAGGCTGGTCCTCGGCGACGAACGCGGGCACGTACGGGGCCGTGCGCTCGGCCTCGAGCTCCACCGGCCCGGACCGTCGCCACGCCTCGTGCTCCGGCTCAGGGGCCGGGGCGGGCGCCGGAGCCGGGGCCGGGCGCTCGACCGCAGCCGGAGCCTCCTCCTCGACGGTCGGCACGGTCGGGACCGAGCTCACCTGCCCGATGGCCCGGGGGTCCTTGCGCACCGTCGGCGAACCGGAGTCGAACCCGGCCGCGATGACCGTGACCCGCACCTCGTCGCCCAGGGCGTCGTCGATGACCGCACCGAAGATGATGTTCGCCTCGGGGTGGGCGGCCTCCTGCACCAGGCGGGCCGCCTCGTTGATCTCGAACAGGCCGAGGTCGGACCCACCCTGGATCGACAGGAGCACCCCGTGCGCCCCGTCGATGCTCGCCTCCAGCAGCGGCGACGAGATCGCGAGCTCTGCGGCCTGGACCGCGCGGTCGTCGCCACGCGCGGAGCCGATGCCCATGAGGGCGCTCCCGGCACCCTGCATGACGCTCTTGACGTCGGCGAAGTCGAGGTTGATCAGGCCGGGCGTGGTGATCAGGTCGGTGATCCCCTGGACACCGGACAGCAGGACCTGATCGGCCGAGTGGAACGCGTCGAGCACCGAGACGTTGCGGTCCGAGATCGACAGCAGCCGGTCGTTGGGGATCACGATCAGGGTGTCGACCTCCTCGCGGAGCGCCGCGATCCCCGACTCGGCCTGGACCGAGCGTCGGCGGCCCTCGAAGGTGAACGGACGAGTCACCACACCGATGGTCAGCGCGCCGAGGGAACGGGCGATGCGGGCGACGACCGGCGCCCCGCCGGTACCGGTGCCACCACCCTCACCTGCAGTGACGAACACCATGTCGGCGCCACGCAGGACGTCCTCGATCTCGTCGGCGTGGTCCTCGGCGGCCTTCTTGCCGACCTCGGGGTCGGCCCCGGCGCCGAGCCCGCGGGTCAGCTCACGGCCGACGTCGAGCTTCACGTCCGCGTCCGACATCAGCAGCGCCTGGGCGTCGGTGTTGATCGCGATGAACTCCACACCCTTGAGCCCGACCTCGATCATGCGGTTCACGGCGTTGACGCCACCGCCGCCGATGCCGACCACCTTGATGACCGCCAGGTAGTTCTGCGGAGCTGCCACGTCGGTGCCTCTCGTCGTTCGATGACCAACCTTCACGTTGAAGTAGAAGGTTAGAGTTATGTCAGTTTGTGCTGGGGTCGACGCTAGGTGCCCTCCAGGCAACCGGCAACGACCCGGGAGGCGTGTCGCGCGACCGATCGTTCATGAGCCGGTGATCGGGAGCCTGGGGGCGGAGACGTCGAAGACCTGTGTGTCGTCCGTCACGTCCGAGCTGCGCAGCACCTGCAGCACCTCGGCCTTGAGGACCGACTCGTCGGCACTGCCCCACAGGACACGCGCGCCGTCGGCCAACGTCAGGGTGACGGCGTCCCTGCTGCTCGCCGACACCCCCACCACGTCCTCGGCGAGGTCCTCCGGCAGCGCTCGGAGCACGGTCAGCACCGCGATCGTGGTGCGGTTGTCCGGCTCGTCCAACGGGACGCGGATCGTCGGGAGACCGTCGGGGGCCTCTGCCACGCGGGCGACCTGCACGCCCTCGGCGTCGAGGAGCACGACCTCCTCCCCCTCGGGGACCGCCGCCACCGGGACCCGGGCCACGACCGACACCCGCAGGCCGTGCGGCCACAACCGCTCGACCTCGGCCTCACGCACCCCGCGGACCTCGAGCACGTCCCTGCGGAGCCCGACGGTGTCCACCCGGGGCAGTGGCACCCCGGCGCTCTGCGCCACCAGCTGGTCGATGGCCTCCAGATCGACGACCTCCTCGGCGCCCAGGATCTCGACCTGCCGGGCATCGAGCTCCAGCAGTGGGGACAGCAGCAGTGCCCAGACCACCCCGCCGACGACCGCCGTCGCCCCCGTCCAGCGACCGATCCGGCGCCGCAGCAGACGACGGCGCAGGGCGGCACGCTCGGCGAACCGCGCGGCGGACCCCTGCGAGACCACGGTCGGGCGCGACGACGACGCCTTGCGCGGGC
>NZ_AXCZ01000206.1 GCF_000767165.1 Cellulomonas bogoriensis 69B4 = DSM 16987 | reverse complement strand
CGGGGTGAGGTGGGGGGTGGGGTCAGCTCTTGATGAGGCTGCGGGCGCGGACGACGGCCTTCTCGATCTCCACGAGCACGAACACGCCCAGGCCGACGAGCAGGGTGATGCCCCAGTGGTGCAGCTGCAGGGGTGCGGTGCCGAACAGGGTGTTCATGAATGGTGCGTACACGAACACCAGCTGCAGGACCACCAGGGCGCCGACGGCGATCCACGCGATGCGGTTCCCGAGCAGGCGCGAGGGGTGGTAGCTGGCGGCGGTCAGGAACCTGCTGTTGAACAGGTAGAAGATCTGCGCGACGACCAGGGTGCTGACGGCGACGGTGCGGGCGACGTCCAACCCGACGACGTCGACGTCCGCCAGGAGGAACACCCCGATGGTGCCGCCGCCGATCAGGACGGTGACCAGGCTGATGCGCCAGGCGAAGTACCCGTCGAGGATCGAGGCGTCCGGGTCGCGTGGACGGCGCCGCATGATGCCGGGTTCGGCGTCCTCGAACGCCAACGACAGGGCCAGGGTCACCGCGGTCACCATGTTGACCCACAGGATCTGGGTGGGGGTCAGGGGCAGGGTGAAGCCCAGCAGCACGGCTGTGACGATCACCAGGGCCTGGGCCCCGTTGGTGGGCAGGATGAACAGGATCGACTTGCGGAGGTTGTCGTAGATCGTGCGGCCCTCCTCCACGGCCCGCTCGATCGTGACGAAGTTGTCGTCCGCGAGGACGATCTCGGCGGCCTCCTTGGTGGCCTCAGTGCCCTTGATGCCCATGGCCACGCCGACGTCGGCGCGCTTGAGGGTGGGTGCGTCGTTGACCCCGTCGCCGGTCATGGCGACGACGTCGCCGTCGGCCTGGAGCGCGCTGACCAGCTGGAGCTTGTTCTCGGGGCTGGTGCGCGCGAACACGTGGTGGGTGCGGGCGAGGTCGGCGAGCTCGGCGTCGTCGGCCTTGGCGAGGTCGCGGCCGGTGACGGCGCGGACGTCGTCGTCAGGGTCGACGATCCCCATCTCGCGGGCGATCGCCAGGGCGGTGTCGGGGTGGTCCCCGGTGATCATCTTGACGGTGATCCCGGCGGTGCGGCACGCGGCGATCGCCTCGATGGCCTCGGGGCGGGGCGGGTCGACGATGCCCACGACGCCGAGCAGCTGCAGGCCCTGGTCCAGGTCGCCGAGCGCGAGGTCGGCCTCGTCGGGGCTTGCGGGCCGCCTGGCTGCGGCGAGCACCCGGGACCCGCCGGCGGTCAGCTCACCGATGCGTTCCTCCCACCAGCCGCGGTCCAGGTCGTGCTCCTGCCCGTCGGCGCCCAGCTCGGTGGCGCACCGGTCCAGCAGGTTGTCCGGGGCGCCCTTGACCAGGACGACGGCGTCGCCGTCGGGCCGGCGGGCCAGGGTCGCCATGAGCTTGTGCTCGGACTCGAAGGGGACCTCGGCGCGGCGGTCGTGGTCGGACGGGTCGTAGCCGAGCTTGCGGGCGAGGGTCTGCAGAGCGCCCTCGGTCGGTTCGCCGTTGAGGACCCACTGGTCCTGGTCCTGGATGATGTCGGCGTCGTTGGCGACGGACATCGCCTCCACCAGGGCCTGCAGGTCGGCCCGGTCGCCCAGGTCCACGGGCTGCTCGTCGAGGCGGATGTCGCCGTCGGGGGCGTATCCCATGCCGGTGACGTCGTAGGCCCCGGCGCGGGTGACGACGGCCCGGGCGGTCATCTCGTTCTTGGTGAGGGTGCCGGTCTTGTCCGAGCAGATGACCGTGATCGACCCGAGGGTCTCCACGGCGTCCAGGCGGCGGGTGATCGCGTTGCGGCGGGCCATGCGCTGCGCGCCGATCGCGAAGGTGATGGTCACGACGGCCGGCAGGCCCTCGGGGACGGCGGCGACCGCGAGGCTGATGGACGCCAGGAGGGTCTCGGCCGCGGGGTCGCCGTGGACGAGCACGCCGATGCCGAAGACGACGCCGGCGAGCACGACGATCGCGACGGACAGCTGCTTGCCGAACCGGTTCATCGCCCGGGTGAGGGGGGTCGCGAGGGTCTCGACCTCGCTGGTCAGGGTGCTGATGCGGCCGATCTCGGTGTTCACCCCGGTGCCGGTGACGACCCCGACGCCCCGGCCCGAGGTCACCAGGGAGCTGGAGAACGCCATCGAGGGGCGGTCCCCGACGCCGGCGTCCTCCTCGGCGGGCTCGGTGCTCTTCTTGACCGGCTGGGACTCCCCGGTCAGGGCCGACTCCTCGATCGAGAGGTTGGTGCGCTCGATGATCCGCACGTCCGCGGGCACCCGGTCACCGGACCGCAGGCGCACGACGTCGCCGGGGACGAGGTCCTCGGCCGGGATGGCCTCCCACCGTCCGTCGCGGCGGGCCTGCGCCTCGAGGGTGAGCATCGCCCGGATGCCCTCGAGGGCGGCCTCGGCCTTGCCCTCCTGGATGAACCCGACCAGGGCGATGATCACGACCACACCGAGGATCACCCCGGAGTCCACCCAGTGCCCCAGCAGCGCGGTGACAACCACGGCCACGAGCAGGATGTAGATGAGCACGTCGTTGAAGTGCTTGAAGAACCGCTTGAGGACGTTGTCGCGCTGGGCGTCGGGCAGCTTGTTGGGCCCGGCGTCGTCCAGCCGCCGTACGGCCTCCTGCGAGCTCAGGCCCTCCCTGCTGGTGGCGAGCTCGTCGAGGACCTCTTCGACACTGCGCGCGTGCGCGTTCTCCATACCCCGTCCTTCGTCGACGTCGTGTTCGTCGTCGAGCCTGGCACGCCGTGACAGGCCCGGTGGCGACATGCGTCCCTTGCGCCGACGGGGGCCCGGCTCGGCTCAAGCATCTCCCGGCCCGCACCAGGGCGCCCGGCGAGACCGGACCTTTGACATGTGACCAAACGGTCACCTAATTTGAGGTGTGCACGACGACCTGGTCTTCAAGGCGCTGGCGGACCCCACCCGCCGTCGCCTGCTCGACGCGCTCTTCGAACGGGACGGGCGCTCGCTGGGTGAGCTCGAGGCCGTGGTCAACGAGCACACGGAGATGTCGCGATTCGGTGTGGCCAAGCACCTCAGGCTCCTGGAGGGGGCCGACCTCGTGATCACGCGGAGGTCGGGCCGGGAGCGTCTGCACTACCTGAACCCGGTCCCGATCAGGGCGATCTACGACCGGTGGATCGACAAGTACACCGAGGGGCGCGTGCGCGCCCTGACCGATCTCAGACGACGAGCGGAAGGCCATCATGAGCGGGACGACGCAGATCCACGGCATCTACATCGACGCACCGGCCGAGGAGGTGTGGAAGGCGCTGACGACGTCTGAGCACACCCGGTACGGCTACGGGACGACCATCGACTGCGACCTTCGCGTCGGGGGGTCCTACCGCCACCTCACCACCGACGCGATGAAGGCGATGGGCATGGGGGACGTCGCGATCGAGGCCACCATCGTGGAGCTCGACCCTCCGCGCCGCCTGGTGCTCGACTGGAAGGCCGCCTGGCACGACGAGCCGGCGTCCCGGCTCACCTACGACATCCAGCAGAGCCCGTCCGGTCTGACCCGCCTGACCCTGACCCACGAGCTCCCGGACTCCCCGGCGACCGCTGCCGACGTGGCCGGCTCAGGCGACGTCGAGAACGGCGGCGGCGGGTGGCCGTGGGAGCTCGCGAGCCTCAAGACGCTCCTGGAGACCGGCCGCCCGATGACGACCGCCGGCGCCTGAGGCGTCGCGGGGCGGCAGCCTCGTGGCGCTGCCGCCCCACCGAGTTGTGCACATCCATGACATTTGCTGATCTTGCCCGGCTACGCTGCGGTTCGTCCGATCTGCTCTGCAGTTCCGCGTACTCCGGAGTCGAGGTCCCGCATGACCAGGCGCACCGCCGCGCTCACCGCCACCGCCCTGTCCCTCGCCCTCGCCTTGGCCGGCGCCTCGGGTGCTGCAGCGTCCGGGGGAGGGTCGGATGCCCCCACGCCGTACCGGGTCACAGGCACGGGCCTGGACCTTCCTGAGGGAGCGGCCCTCGCGCGCCACGGCCACGTGAACGTGCGCTGGGCCTCGATCGAGGGTGACGGGTCGGTGAACGTGCACCTGGGTGGTCCGTCCTCGCCGTGGCACGACCTCGAGGGTGCGACGTCGGTCACCTGGGAGCGCCTGGGGCTGCCGGCGGACGCGTGCATCGAGTGGGTGCAGGTCCACGGCTTCGACGAGCACTTCGGCGAGGGCGGGCAGGCGCCCGTGTGCCGCAGCGTGCCGATGCGCCCGGCCGCCACACCGGCCCCCGCCCCAGCGGTCCCGGCCCCTGCGCCTGCCCATGAGG
>NZ_AXCZ01000205.1 GCF_000767165.1 Cellulomonas bogoriensis 69B4 = DSM 16987 | reverse complement strand
GGGCCGCCGGCGGCTCGGGTGTCCACCCGGCCGAGGTCAGCACCGCCCGAGCGGCCTCCCCCACCGGTCCCTCCGGGGCGGACCGCGCCGCACCGCGCAGGAGCACGATCGCGTCGCGCACCTCCTTGCGGGAGAAGAAGCGCTCGCCGCCACGCACCAGGTACCCGACGCCGGCGTCGGCGAGTGCCTGCTCGAACGCCTCGGACTGGGCGTTGGTGCGGTACAGCACGGCGATCTCCCGCGCCGGGGTGCCCGCGGCGACCAGACGCTGCACCCGCGACGCGACCCCGGCGGCCTCGGACTCGTCGTCGTCGTAGACGGTGAACCGGACGGGCGGACCCGCGGGGCGTTGCGCGACCAGCTCCAGGACCCCCTCGGCAGCCCTGCGCCCCGGGCCCCTGCTCAGCAACCGGTTGGCGAGGTCCACCACCTGGGGCGTGGACCGGTAGTCACGCACCAGGCGCACGGTCCGCGCACCCGGGTGGTGGCGCTCGAACGTCAGGAGGTGGTGCGGGGTGGCCCCGGCGAAGGAGTAGATCGTCTGGCTCGGGTCACCGACCACGCACAGCTCGTGGCGTCCCCCCAGCCACTGGTCCAGCAGGTACTGCTGGGCCGGCGAGACGTCCTGGTACTCGTCGACCACCAGGTGGCGGTACTGGGACCGCACCGTCTCGGCGACGTCGCGCCGGGACTCCAGCATGTGGCCGAGCATCAGCAGGACGTCCTCGAAGTCGATGACCGCACGGGTGTCCTTCGCGTCCTCGTACGCGGTCATCAGGCGCGCGACGGTGGCGTGGTCGTAGCCGGCGGGTGCCGGGCGACCGGTCGCGGTGGCGGCCCGCACGTAGTCGTCCGCGGTGACCAGGGACACCTTCGCCCACTCGATCTCGGACGACAGGTCGCGCACGCTCACCCTGTCCACGCCGAGGCCCAGACGGTTCGCGGCGTCGGCCACGACGGGTGCCTTGTGCTCCATGACCCTGGGCGGTGCACCGCCCACCACCGTGGGCCAGAAGTAGGACAGCTGCCGCAGCGCCGCCGCGTGGAAGGTCCGTGCCTGCACCCCCACCGCGCCCAGCTCGCGCAACCGGGTGCGCATCTCGCCCGCGGCGCGCGCGGTGAACGTCACCGCCAGGACGCTCGTGGGCTTGTAGGTTCCCGTCCGCACCCCGTACGCGATGCGGTGGGTGATCGCGCGCGTCTTGCCCGTCCCGGCGCCGGCGAGCACGCACACCGGGCCGGTGAGCGCGAGCGCGACCTCGCGCTGGTCGGGGTCGAGGGCGTCGAGGAGGGCGTCGGCGGACATCGTGCACGAGTGTCTCAGGCCCCGCCGACAGGGAAGACCCCGGGCCCGCGGACCGTTACCGTGAGTGGCTGCCGTCCCCGAACCCGGAGGAAACATGACCGACGTGACCGCACCCCCGCCCGCCGGCACCGTCACGATGTTCACCACGTCCTGGTGCGGGTACTGCGTGCGGCTCAAGGGCCAGATGGACCAGGCCGGGGTGGCCTACCGAGAGGTGAACATCGAGGAGCACCCCGAGGCGGTGACCCTGGTCGAGAAGGTCAACGACGGCAACCAGACCGTCCCGACGCTGCTGTTCCCCGACGGCAGCGCCGCGACCAACCCGTCCCTGGCCCAGGTGCAGGCCCGCCTGGGGGGCTGACCTCAGCCCACCGGCCCGCCGAACCACTCCTCGACGAGCGCCCTGGCCACCGACGTGGGCGAGGGCAGCTGCACCCGGCCGGCCCGGACGTCGTCGGCGAGCTCGGCACGCGTGAACCACCGCGCCCGGGTGATCTCGACCCCGTCGACCCTCACGTGCGTGGTGAGGGCACGGGCCACGAACGCGAGCATCAGCGAGGAGGGGAACGGCCACGGCTGGCTGGCCCGGTAGGTGACGTCGCCGACGAGCAGGCCGACCTCCTCGCCGACCTCGCGGCGGACCGCGGACTCCAACGGCTCACCCGGTTCCACGTACCCCGCGAGGGTCGAGAACCGTCGCTCGGGCCAGTGCGCGGCGTGGGCCAGGAGCAGCCGGTCCCGGTCGTCGACCACAGCCATGATCACCGCGGGGTCGGTGCGTGGGTAGTGGTCGGTGCCGTCCTGGACGCACCGCCGCACCCACCCGCCCTGGACGGGCACGGTCACCGACCCGCACCGCGGGCAACGCACGTGGTGGGCGTGCCAGGCCGTCACCCCGACCGCCGTGGTGGCCAGGCCCGCGTCCCGGTCCGAGAGCACGTGACCGACGTCCCGCAGCGGGACCCAGCCCTCGTCCCGCACCTCGCAGGCCGGCGGCGCGCCCTCGATGGCCAGGGCGAAGTACGCGTGATCCTCGTCGGCGCCCAGGTACAGCACGAGGAGGCCGCACCCGTCGACCGGCTCGGCCGCGGGGTCGGCCACGGGCAGCTCGGGGAGCACGTCGGTCGGTACCCGCAGGTCCAGTGCCGCGCCGCGCGCGGCGACCTGCGCCCCGCGCACCAGCACCACCCGGGACGCGGGGTCCAGCCACGCGGCCCGCAACGCCTCGACGTCGTCACGGCGGGCGGCGTCACGGTCGACCGTGGCGCGCGACAACGGCAGGCGGGCGGGGTCCACCTGGTCACCGTAGGCCCCCGGGGTCCTGATCTGTGGACACGCCATGGGCTGGTCGTGCCCGCGGCGGCGCGGCGGCCTACGGTTGCCCCGTGCCCCGATCTGCCCTGACCCTCGCCGCACTGGCCACCGTGGCCGTGCCCCGCATGGACGTCCTGGACGCCCGTGCACTGCCCACCTCCGGTGATGTGGACGCCGCCCTGGTGTTTGACGCCACCGGTGGCAGGTGGGTCGTCAAGGCGCCCCGCACCGCAGCGGCCGGCGCGGCACTCGAGGCCGAGGTCGCGCTCCTGGAAGCACTGGTCGACCACGTCGACGCCGGTCGGCTGCCCTTCGAGGTGCCGCGCACCGCGGGCTTCGCCGAGCTGCCCGACGGGGGGCGGGCAGTGGTCCACCCCCAGCTCAAGGGGCACGCCCTGCGGCTGGAACGGCTGGGCCCCGGACCGGGTCTGGCCGCGGCGCTGGGGCGGGCCATCGCGGCGCTCCACGAGCTGCCGACCTCGACGGTCGAGGCCGCCGGGCTGCCGGTGTACGACGCCGAGGCCTACCGGCAGCGGCGGCTGTCAGAGGTGGACGAGGCCGCACGCACGGGCCGGGTACCCGCGAGCCTGCTGCGCCGGTGGGAGCGCGCGCTGGAGGACGTGGCGATGTGGCGGTTCCGCCCCACCGTCGTCCACGGCGACCTGTCGGCCGAGCAGGTGCTGTGCTCGGCCGACGAGCCGCGCAGCATCGTCGGGTGGTCCGAGGGGAAGGTCGCCGATCCCGCGGACGACCTCGCGTGGTTGCTGGTCGCGGCACCACCCGAGGCGGTGGACCCCATTCTCGAGGCCTACACCCTGCGCCGTACCGAGAACGCCGACCGCTACCTCGCCGACCGGGCCCTGCTGGCCGGCGAGCTGGCCCTGGCCCGGTGGTTGCTGCACGGGGTCCGCACCAGGGACGCGGAGGTCGTCGACGACGCCGCGGCGATGCTGGTGGACCTCGACGAGCAGATCGCGGCCCAGGCCGCGGAGGCCGCGCGGGCCGACGGCGACCTGGACGGTCACGACGACCCCGGGGACACCCCCGACGAGGAGCCGGGCCCGGACCGGGCCGGACCGGTCGACGCCGACCCCGGCGACGGGTCCAGCAACGCCTCGATCTCGGGCTCGCCGAGCAGCCGCTGAGGCCGGACCGTCCGCACCGTCCCGCCCGCCACGTGCACGAACGCGGCGTCCACCGCCTCGATCGGGACTCCCGTGGCGCGTGACCAGGCGAGTCGGTAGACCGCCAGCTGCAGGTCCCGGTGCTCCTGGCCCGCCCCGTGCGGGACCGGTCCGGTCTTCCAGTCCACCACGGTGACCCGACCGTCGCCGTCGGCGAAGACGGCGTCGATCCTGGACCGGACCATGACCTGCCCGACGGGCGTCTCGACGTCGACCTCGACGGCCACCGGCACGCGCCGAGCCCACCCGCTCGCCAGGAACGCCTCGCGCATCGCCGCGAGGTCGGCGTCGTCCTGGGCGGTGTCGTCGTCCGCACCCGGCAGGGCGTCGACGTCGACCAGCGCCGCGGACCCGAAGTAGGCCTCGACCCAGGCGTGGAAGAGGGTCCCCCGCCGGGCCCGGGTGGACGGCTCGAGCGGCACGGGACGGCGCAGCTGGAGCGCGAACGCGTCCCGGTCGCGGGCCAGGCGCACCAGGGCCGAGGCGGACAGGTGCGCC
>NZ_AXCZ01000204.1 GCF_000767165.1 Cellulomonas bogoriensis 69B4 = DSM 16987 | reverse complement strand
CGGCGCTCAGCGACCGCGCCCAGCTGGTCGACGCCCGCATCCGGGCCTTCGCCGGCACGTCCGTCGCGTACCTGGAGCTCGCGGCCGCCGTCCTCGGGGCGGGGTGGACGGTGTCCGCCACCCCCTGGGTGGGCACCGTCCCCCAGGTCCTGCAGGTCGTGGTCGTCGTCGGTGGGCTCGTCCTGACCGTCGTGCTCCTGCGCCGCGCCGCGCCGCGCCCACCGCGCCGCTGGTCACCGGAGGCCACCCCGGCATGATCGTCCACGTCGAACCTGACTCCCCGGTGCCGGTGTTCGAACAGCTCCGCACCCAGATCACCCGGCTCATCACCTCCGGTGCCCTGCCCCCCGGCACCACCCTGCCGCCCATCCGACACCTGGCCACCGACCTCGGCCTGGCCCGGGGCACGGTCAACAAGGTCTACGACGCGCTGGCCCGCGACGGCCTGGTGCGCACCGCAGGCAGGCGCGGCACCGTCGTCCTGGGTTCCAGGGCCCCCGTCACACCCTCACCGGGGGCCCTCGACGGGGTCGCCGACGCCCTGGCCCTGGCCGCCCGCCAGCTCGGTCTGGCCGACGACGACGCCCACCGGGCGCTCGCGGCCGCGCTCGACCGGCTCGGCCCGGGACCTGCGGCTCAGGGCCCGACGTCGACCTGACCGACAGGTGCCACGACCGTGGTCGTCACCCGGTCAACGACCTGCCTGCCGGCGGCGGTGGTGCCTCTCCCACACCACCAGGCAGCTCGTCTGCACCAGGAGCGTGGCGACCAGGGCGGTGACCATCGTCACCGCGGTGATCACCCCGAACTGCCGCAACGGCAGCAGCCCCGAGAACACCAGCACCCCGAACGCCAGCGCCGTCGTCACCGCCGAGCCGGCGAGCGCGGCCCCGGTGTGCACCACGGTCTCCCTGGCGGCCGTCTCGGCGTCCTCGGTGCGTTCGCGCTCCTCACGGAACCGGTTGGACAGGTGGATGCCGTAGTCGACCCCGAACCCGACGGCGATCGACGCGACCGTGGCGGTCAACGCGTTGAACGGCAGGCCCATCACCCACATGAAGCCCAGGACCAGGGGGACGGCGAACAGGGTCGGCACCATGGTGATGACACCCAGCAGCGGGCGTCGTTGGGTGACCAGGTAGAACAGGACCAGCAGGGCGAGCGCGGCGCCGAGGCTGAACAGGATCTTCTCCACCTGGGCGTCGACCAGCAGGTCCAACGTCTCCTGGATGACGAGCTGCTCGCTGACGACCACCACGTCCTCGGCGACCTCCTGGACGGGCCCCAGGGCCTGCAGCAGCTCCTCCCGCAACGGCTGGGCGCCCTCCTCGCCGGCCTCGGTGGAGATCAGCACCAGGCCGCTGGTGCGGTCCTCGGCCAGGACGGTGCCCAGCTCGTCGCCGGCGACGGTCGCGATCGCGTCGTAGAGGGCGTCCAGGTCGGCGTCGTCGGCGAGGTCGCCGTCCACCCAGCCCAGGGCCTGCACGTCGTCGGTGGCGGCCAGCAGGTCCCGGGTGTCCGCGGGCAGGTCGTCCAGGGGGTACCCGATGTCCTCCAGGGTCTGCAGGTCCACGTCCCGGGGGTCCAGGGCGGCGAGAGCCTCGGCGGTGTCCGTGCCGATCGCGTCGAGCTGCTCGGCGCGGGCCTGCTCGGCGGCCTGCTCGGCCACCAGGTCGGCCAGCTCCTCAGGCCCCAGGAGCTGCAGCAGGGCGTCCTGCAGCTCGGTGCCGGGGGGCAGACGGTCACGCAGCTCGTCCTCGTCGATCTGCCCCACCGGGCCGTCGGGGGCCCCCGGGTCGGTGCCCAGGCCGGCGTCGACGTCGGGCAGGTCCTCGGCCTCCAGCTCCTCCGGCAGGGGCAGGGCCTGGTCGGGGGGCGTCTGGCCGACCGCGACCCGGGCCTGCTCCACCAGCTGGGTGCGCAGCAGGTCCGCCGAGTCGACGATCTCGGCGACCAGGGAGACGGGGGACGTCGCGTCGGCGGTGCCGTCGGCGGTGCGCACGTCCTGCACGTCGGCCAGGTCGGTGCGGAGGTCCGCGAGGGCCTGACCCAGGGTGACGTCGGTCATGTCACCCTCGACCAGGACGAACGTCTGCTCGGCGACGTTGCCGCCGAACACGTCCTCCATGCGGTCCAGGATGTCCGCGGCGCGGGTGTCCTCGGGGACGAAGTCCTCCTGGCTGAACTCGGTGTCCACGTCCGTGGCGGCGAGGGTGCCCACCACCGCCACGGCCGTCGCGGTCCCGATGACCGTCCACGGGAAGCGGATCGCGACGTCGGCGACCCGTCCCACGGCCCGTCCCAGGCGGCTGTCGCCCCCGCCCCCCGGGACCGGGTCGGGGTCACGGTCACCGCGCCGGTCCAGGAGCTGGCGCGCCGCGGGGATCAGCAGCCCCATGACGACGAACGCCGCGAACATGCCGGCCGCGGTGAAGACCCCGAAGTCCGCGATCGGCGGCAGGGGGCTCTGCACGTTCGACAGGAACCCGACCATCGTGGTGATCGTGACCAGCAGCAGCGCCACACCCACGGTCCGGATCGCCCGCCCCGACGCCGGGGCCGGTGCCTGCCCGCCGGCGCGTTCCTCCCGGTACCGGGAGACCAGGTGCACCGAGTAGTCCACCGCCAGGCCCACGAGCATGACGGGCACGGCGATCGCGATCTGGCTGAACGGCCCCGTCCACCCCAGGAACCCCGGGCCCAGCAGCACCGACAGGCCCGTGAACCACACCAGGACGACCGCCAGGCCCACCAGGGTCAGGGCCACGTCGGCGAACCGGCGGAACAGTGCGACCAGCACCCCCACGATCAGCAGGGTGGACACCGCCAGCAGGATGGGCAGCTCGTCGGTCATCTGGTCCTCGAGCTCCTGGTCCAGGAGCTCCATGCTGAACGGGTCCGCCGTGAACCACCCGAGGTCCTCGGCATCGAGCGCGTCCCGCAACGTGGTGCCGGCCTCGGTCCGTTCGCCGGGGTCCAGGCCGGGGTCCAGCTGGACGTTCACCAGACCGGCGCGCGCCTGACCGCGGTCCACGTCGAGGTCGGCCGAGAGCAGCGCCTGGACCTGCTCACCTGCCTGGTCCATGGTGGCCTGCACCAGGGCGGTGACGAACGGCTCGGTCAGGTCCCCGGGCGCCAGGTCCAGGCCCTCGACCTGCTCCAGCAGGACGTCCGCGAATGAGACGACCGCGGGCGCGGCGGCGTCGTCGGCCGCGAGCCACGGCTCCAGCTCGGCCTCCACCACGTCGGTGACCTGCTGCGCGGCGGTCAGGCCCTCCGGGGACAGCACGTCCCCACCCAGCCCGCCGTCGACGATCACCTGCAGCGCACCGGACCCGGCACCGAACCGGTCCTGGACCTCCTGGGACACCGCCGCCAGGCCCGTGTCACCACCGAACTCGGCGATGTCGGTCTCCATCTCGACCTGGGTCGACACCGCCCCCAGGGCGATGGTCACCGCCAGCAGCACGACCAGCACCCAGCCCGGCCGCCGCTCCACCCCGCGGCCCGCCGCGTCGATCAGGCGCTGCACGCGATGGGTGTCCTCTCTCCCGGTGGCACCGCTTTTGTCACCGTGTACAAACTAGGTCGCATGTCCCGGACCCGCGACGCGATCCTCGACGCGGCCCTGGCCGTGGCGGCCGAGCACGGGCTGGACGCGACCCGCATGGAGGACGTGGCGACCGCCGCCGGGGTCACCCGACAGCTCGTCTACTACCACTTCCGGTCCCGTGAGCAGCTCCTCGGCGAGCTGCACGCACGGGCCCTGCGCGCCCTGGGCGACCGGTTGCGGGCCGGGGTCGACGCCGGACGCCCCGTCGAGGACCTGCCGGCGGTGATGCTCCAGGCGATGAGCGAGAACCAGACACTGTGCCGGTTGCTCGTGACCGAGATGTGGGGTCTGCTCGCCGGCCCCGGGGCCGCGGCCACCGCCGCCGAGCACGTCGACGCCGACGTCATCGGCCCCCTCGCCCACTGGATCTGCCAGGCGACCGGCGCCGAACCGGGACCGGGGACGACCGTCCTGGCACGGGCCCTGTTCGGTCAGGTCACCGCCGTGGCCCTGGACCCCGTGGTGCGCGGCGACGACCTGGACCCCCACGTCCTGGAACCGACACTGCGCCGGCTCACCCGCGCCGCCCTCACCACGGTGCCCCGCACCACGGAGTCCCGCACCGCCACGTCCCGCACCGCCACGTCCCGCACCGCCGAGTCCCGCACTGCCACGTCCCGCACCGCCACGTCCCCCGTGCTGGCGCCGTGACCCCGGGTCGACGGCCGTGAACGAGGACCGGGCCCGCACCGAGGCCCCCGGTGTGCCGGTCGGTG
>NZ_AXCZ01000203.1 GCF_000767165.1 Cellulomonas bogoriensis 69B4 = DSM 16987 | reverse complement strand
CCGGCCTGGAGGCCACCGGCGCGGGGGAGATCCGGCTCGGCGCACCGGCGACCCTCGCGTTCTGGCGGGCCGAGGCCCTGGAGGTGCAGGTCCCGGACGGCCGGGTGCAGGCGTGGAGCACGGACCCGCGTGCCGGGACCCCGCTGCTGCCGGCACTGGGTCCGGACGTCACCCCGCCGTCGTGCGTCCGCGTCCTCCGCGAGGGTGAGGTGCTCCACGACGAGCTCGAGTGAGGGCGACGTCCGCGGTGGCGGCCCAGGCGCGGGGTAGGACGACACGCCGGACGACACGCCGTGCACGGCACCGCGACCCGGCCCGGTTGCAGGCCTGTCACCAGCCGCAAGAGCGCTGACCTGCGCAGGCGTCGCCTTGACGGGATCGGGGCGAGCGGTAGGTTCGGTGGGTCCCTCCTCAGGGAGGACCCCGGCTAGGCCCGCGTGCTCAGTAGACAACGGGCGCGTCCGCACGGACCGTCCGGTCCGAAGGGCACGCGGGTCTGCCGGTCGGGTGCACCGTCTACCCTGGTGGTGTGCCGTTCCCCCCACCGCGCCGCCGCACGACCCTGCTCCTGGCCGCCCTCGCAGGCCTCGTGGTGGACGCCGGGTTCCCCGGGCTGGCGTGGTGGCCGCTGACGTTCCTCGGCATGGGCCTGCTGTTCGTGGCCCTGGGGCGGGACAGCGCCTGGTGGAACGCGCTGGTCGGGCAGGTGTTCGGGCTGGCGTTCTTCCTGCCACACCTGACGTGGGCCGAGTACGCGGTCGGCCCGGTGCCGTGGTTGGCGCTGGGCATCGCGCAGGCGGGCTTCGTGGCCGTCTTCGGTGCCGCGTGGACGTGGGCCAGGCGCGGTGCGGCGACCTGGGAGCGCGCACGGCTGCAGGTGCCGGTGTTCGCGATCCTGTGGGTCGGGGTGGAGGAGGCGCGCTCGGTCCTGCCGTTCGGCGGGTTCCCGTGGGGGCGGCTGGCGTTCTCGCAGGCGGACTCCCCGATGGTGGCCTGGGCCTGGGTCGGCGGTGTCCCCGTGGTGTCGGCGCTGGTCGCCGCGGTCGGGGCGCTCGTCGGGCTGGGGCTGGTGGCCGCCCGGTACGTCGACGTCGGCAGGGCCAGCGGCACGGTGGTGCTGGCCTCCGTGCTGGTGGTCTCGGGACTGGTGATCCCCCTCGACACCCGTGCGCAGGACGGTGACCTGAGGGTCGGTGCGGTGCAGGGCAACGTGCCGGACGAGGGGCTGGACTCCTTCCAGCAGGCCAGGGAGGTCCTGGACAACCACGTCGCGGGCACCCATGCGCTCCTGGAGCAGGTGGGGCCGGGTGATCTCGACGTGGTGCTGTGGCCGGAGAACGGGTCGGACATCGACCCGCGCGCGGACGACGGCGCGGCGCTGCTGATCGGCGGCGCGGCCCGTGCGTTGGACGCCCCGGTGCTCGTCGGGACCGACAACTTCCCCGAGGAGGGCGGCCGGCTCAACACCTCGCTCCTGTGGGACCCGGAGCTGGGTCCGGTGCACTCCTACGCCAAGCGGCGCCCCGCACCGTTCGCCGAGTACATCCCGATGCGGGACGTGGCCCGCCGATTCTCGGACGCCGTGGACCGGGTCCGCACCGACATGGTCCCGGGCCAGGAGGTCGGGGTGGTGCCCGTGGACGTCCCACGGCTGGGACGCGAGGTGCCGCTGGCCGTGGGCATCTGCTTCGAGGTGGCCTACGACGTGCTGATCCGTGAGGCGGTGCAGCAGGGTGGGCAGGTCCTGGTGATCCCCACCAACAACGCGACCTTCGGGCGCACGGACGAGTCGACCCAGCAGCTGGCGATGTCCCGGCTGCGTGCGGTGGAGCACGGGCGCGCCACGGTGCAGATCTCCACGGTGGGTGTCAGCGCGGTGATCACCCCCGCAGGTCTGGTGCGCGAGGAGACCGAGCTGTTCACCGCCGCGCAGATGGTCGACACCCTCGCGCTGCGCTCGAGCCTGACGCCCGCGACCCGGTTCGGGTCGGCGATCAGCTGGACGGTCCGGGCGCTGGCGGTCGTGGTGTTCCTCGCCGGGGCGGTGGGCGCCGCACGCGTGCGGCGGGACGATCGACGCGCCCCCGACCAGACCCGCTACGGTCGGTGACATGGAGCATGGACACGATGACGTCTCCCGCCCCCGGACACTGGTGATCATCCCGACCTACGACGAGGCTCGGACCCTGCCGGTGACCCTGGACCGCCTGCGAACGGCCGTGCCGTGGGTCGACGCCCTGGTGGTCGACGACGGCAGCCCGGACGGGACCGGGCAGATCGCCGAGGACCTCGCCCAGGACGACCCCGCCGTCCACGTGATGCACCGCACCGGCAAGCAGGGGCTGGGCACCGCCTACGTCGCGGGGTTCCTCTGGGCCCTGGAGCGTGGGTACGACGTGGTGGTCGAGATGGACGCCGACGGGTCGCACAAGCCCGAGCAGCTGCCGCTGATCCTGGAGGCGCTGGACGACGGCGAACCGGGACCGTCGCTCGTCATCGGTTCCCGGTGGGTCCGGGGCGGCGCGGTCGAGAACTGGCCGCGGCACCGGGAGGTCCTGTCCCGTGGCGGCAACACGTACACGCGCCTGTGCCTGGGCATCCCGGTGCGGGACGCGACCGCCGGGTTCCGGGCCTACCGCGCCTCTGCGCTGAGAGCGATCCCACTGACGGAGGTCGCGTCCCAGGGGTACTGCTTCCAGGTGGACATGGCCTGGAGGGTGGTCCGGACCGGGGGAGCGGTCCGCGAGGTCCCGATCACGTTCGTGGAACGGACCGAGGGGCACTCGAAGATGAGCAGGGACATCGTCGTCGAGGCGCTGTGGCGGGTCACCGTGTGGGGTGCCCGCCACCGGAGCCAGCAGCTGCGGGACGCGCTGAGGGCCGTCACCCGGCGGTGACGGCCCTCGTGAGTCTGCTCGGTCCGTCAGGCCGAGCGGCGCAGCTTGCCGGCCCGGAGCAGCTCCAGGCGCTCGGCGAGCAGGTCCTCGAGCTCGCTGACGGTCCGGCGCTCCAGGAGCATGTCCCAGTGGGTCCTGGCGGGCTTGCCGGGCTTGGCCTCGGGCTTGCTCGCGTCGCGCAGCAGCGCCTCCTTGCCGCAGCGGCACTCCCACACCACCGGCACGTCCGCCTCGGTGGAGAAGGGCAGGATGATCGTGTGCCCGTCGGGGCAGTCGTACTGGGCCTGGAGCCGAGGGGCGAACTCCACGCCCTGCTCGGACTCCATGCTGTTCGCGCCGATGCGCATGCCGCGCAAGGATCGGTCAGCCATCGTGTGGCCTCCGTTCTGGCCGCTGGGTGCGGGCCGCCGAGGGTGCTCGGCCCGCTGGTCTCCGGTCAAGAATGCTCGGACGTGTGTCGTCGCTCACCTGGCACAACGTCGCCGGTGCCGCCGGTGTTCCCGGGTGCCCGGTGAAGGTCCCGTGAACGTCGTCACATGTCTGCTGGTCCATACCGTGGCGTGCGGGCAGGTGCCGCGCAACCGCTGGCGGCCGTGTTCACCCGCTCGACGGGTCGTGCGGGAGCAAGGGCTGGTGGACCACGACCCCGTCGGTGAACATCACCCCGTCGGCGAAGCGTGCCTGGACCCGGCCACCGCCGAACTGGTCGGCGTGCAGACGCGCGTAGAGCCCGTCCTGCTGCAGCAGGGAGTCGTGGGTGCCGGTCTCGACCACGCGCCCCTCGTCCACGACGGCGATGAGGTCGGCGTGCCTGATCGTGGAGAGCCGGTGGGCGATCGCGATGGTGGTCCGTCCCTGCACGGCCGTGGCCAGGGCCTCCTGGACCAGCCGCTCGGAGCGTGAGTCGAGCGCGGACGTCGCCTCATCCAGGACCAGGACCCGGGGGTCCTTCAGCAGCACCCGGGCGATCGCCAGGCGCTGCTTCTCACCGCCGGACAACCGGTACCCGCGTTCACCGACGGTTGTGTCGTAGCCGTCCGGGAACGCCATGACGCGGTCGTGGATCTGCGCTGCGCGTGCTGCCTCCACGAGCTGGGCGTGGCTGGCGTCGGGGCGGGCGTAGCGGAGGTTGTCGGCGATGCTGGCGTGGAAGAGGTACGGGTCCTGGGTGACCATGCCGACGGCGTCGGCGACGCTGTCCAGCAGCAGGTCGCGCACGTCGTGGCCATCGATCGTGACCGAGCCGCGGTCCACGTCGTACAAGCGGGGGAGCAGGTGGGTCAGGGTCGTCTTGCCGGCACCGGACGGGCCCACCAGGGCGGTGAGCGAACCTGCCGGGATGCGCAGCGACACGTCCTGCAGGACCCAGGCGGGCTCGGGCTGAGGCGCGGGGGCGGGGACGGCACCGGTCCGGGCGCGCGTCCCACCGCCACCGGCTGCGTGGGCCAGGCCGGCA